>NZ_CP030929.1:1287583-1609479 GCF_003325955.1 Aurantimicrobium sp. MWH-Uga1
TACAGTGCTTGGCCACGACGTAGTGTCACACGGTTGAGTAGCAAGGCAACCACGACGCCGGGGTCTCCGGGGTAGTCACGAGCGAGCTCCATCAGCAGCTCATCTTTGATGAGAGCTCCTGCTGTTGAGATCTCGGCCACCAGTGCACGAGCATTATCTTCACTCAGTGCCCATTCAACAGCCCAGGAAAGAGCATCTGCTCCTCGGTTGAGTAGCTGCTGAGAAAATTCCGTCAGTGCCGAAGTGGGCGAACAAGCTTGCGCATTGGCCGCGGCGAGACGCTCCAGTTCGGCAATCGTTTCCTGAACTGTTCTAAAACCGCAGAGTGCTTCAAAGCTCTCACTGAGGGCATAGATCAATTCAGGTTTGTGAGAATCGTCTTTGTAGTTCCTAACCGGCGAATCGAGGGCAACACCCGCTGCGTTTTCACGGTCATACCCCTTACGTGCTTGTTCTGGTGACGGGTGTGCCTGAATGGACAGAGGGTGGGCAGCAGCCAATATCTTCAACAGATATGGCAGCGGTGCATCCCCTCTTTGGGTAAGAAAATCTGCAATGGTCCCTGCTCCATCGGCCTGCGCCACGTCGAGAATCTGGGTGGGCGAACCTGGATGTGTGCCCAGCCACAATTCTGCTTCTGGCTTTCCGGTGGGCTCAACTCCCCTGAGCTTGGCAATATCTGTCAACGAGCCCCAGGCGTAGTCGCGTGGAGTGTTATCGACTCGAATCATCACATTAGTGAGCCTAGTTTCTGGGCCGAATTTCGGGCTGGAGACTTCCTGACATTTCTCAAAGCGAGGCTCTGCCTAGAACAGCACTGCGCATCAATTCATCACTTCGTCTAGCCTTGATACATGCCCACCAAAGAATATAGAAAAGCCAAGACAGGCCTTGCCGTTGTTGCGCTATTCATGCTTTTTGCTGGGGAAGCAATTCGCAACCTCGTGGGTTGGGATATCTTCATGGGCCTCAGTGTCGTTCTGACGCTGATTTATATCGTGGTCATCTTCCGTGCCCGCCACCTCATTCACTGGAGAAGTATCCCGTTCTGGCTGGCATTCTTCTCCTTATGGGCAGTGGCATCCCTGCTGTGGGCGTATTCACCACCGAACACTGCTCTCACGTTGTGGCCTTTTGTTGAAGTCACAATTGCTGGTGTGGGCATTGCACTCACCCTGCCGTGGGGTGATTTTGTTCGCGCCTTGGGAACAACCCTGCGTTGGATTTTGGGTCTCTCCCTCGTCTTTGAGCTGTGGGTAGCCGTTTTTGTAGGCCATGCTATTTATCCAGTGTGGGTAGATACCAGCGAAGGAAAAATCCCAGCTGTCTACCAATGGAGTCGAAACCTCCTGTTTGAAGGTGGCCCCATCCAAGGGATTGTCGGAAACCGTAACCAGCTGGGCTTCATCGCGGTTATCGCGCTCATCATCTTCTTTGTCCAATTGGCGGACAAAACTGTGTGGCGCAGCTGGGGCTTCATCTGGGTTGGCCTCTCCCTGTTTACGATTGCCTTCACACGTTCGGCAACAGATTTAATTGCACTTGTTGTGGTCATGATTGTGGCGTTGTTTGCGCTCTGGGCACGAGCCGTTCCGCAAAGTAAACGTCGCCCCGTGTATTTCACCGCCGCAGGGTTAGTTATCGTCGCTGCGGCCTTCATCACCTTCGCCCAAGGATTTATTTTGAGCCTGCTGGGTAAGAGTGAGGATCTCACTGGTCGCAGTGACACCTGGGCTGCGGTGGCCGAGCTTGCTCAGCAACGACCCATCGTGGGTTGGGGTTGGCTCAGCCCCTGGGTTCCTTGGTTAGAACCCTTCAATAACTTGGCCGTACACAACGGTGTTCACTACCTACAAGCACACAACACCTGGTTGGATGTATGGCTGCAGGTTGGCTACATCGGAGTCATTGCCTTGGCCTGCGCCATGATTGGACTGCTCTGGCGATCCTGGTTTATTGCTGTGGATCGGCCTCGTTGGGATTTGGTTGAAGACCGTCCCTACAGTGCTAATTCTCTGGTTCCCGTCTTAATTACGGCAGCCTTGCTCACCCAGAGCTTTGCTGAAAGCCAGCTCATTGTTCAATCCGGTTGGGCTCTTGTGGTGGCATTGTCGCTGACCGTAATGGTTCCTACACGCATTACGAAAGCCATTCGCTAGGCAGGGATTGTGAAAGAAACACACTCCCCAGCTGCTGAAGCTGCCTACGCTTTCTTCTCTCATGCCCGCTTTGCTCAGGCGCTCAGCCTAATCCTGATCGGAACAGCCTTTGGCACACACGCACTGCGTGCCCTGCTAGGAATTGCAGGGCTGACTGCCCTCATCGCAGCTGAGCTTGTGTTGCTGACACTGATGTTGATTGCTCGTCGCCGAGTAGTGCGATGGAATGTGTTTGTTCCCATCACCTTGGCTGTCTTCCTTGCGTGGACAATTGCCAGCTGGTTTTGGTCCTACTATCCGCGTGCTACCGCGATCGGTTTAGCATCGCAATTGAGCTTCACGGCACTCGCATTAGGTATTTCTGCCTCGCGAGACACTATCCAACTCATTCGTGCTGTTGGTGATGTGTTGAGAGTTTTGTTGGCAACCTCGCTGGTCTTGGAGATCATTGCCGGGGTACTGATCGACAGCCCCATCTCGTTCTTAGGAATCAAAGGCAACCTCGTCTCAGGTGACGGCATTCAAGGAATCTTTGGTTCACGCAATGCGTTCATGATGATTTCTCTCATTGCGGTGATTACCTTCTTTGTTGAGTGGCGAACGCAGTCCGTGTCACGACAGCTTGCATTCTGGTCGTTGACGGGGTCTGCGGTGTGTGTGCTCTTGGGAGCATCTCCCGTCGGTTATGTCACCGCACTGATAGTGGTTCTGCTGGCTGGATTTATTGCCGTGTTACGCAAGATGGAACCTGGACTGCGCCGCGGAACAGAGATTGCGGCCGTAAGCGCTCTAGGTGTGGTCATGCTTGTGGTGTGGACTATCCGAAACTCGGTACTGGAATGGCTCAGTGGTTCACCCGTGCTGCAGTATCGACTTGCGCTCTGGTCTGAAGAATTGCGCTTGGCCAAGATGAAACTGCTTGAAGGCTGGGGTTGGGTTGGGTTATGGCCTCGCAAGACACAGCCGTTCACTGTGATGAATTCCAGCAGTGGTGATATTCACAATTCAGGTTTGAACATTTACCTGGATGTCTGGCTTCAACTGGGAATCGTCGGCTTGGCGTTATTCCTCATTCTTATTGGCTTTGCTTTTGTACGCAGTTGGACACTGGCTGTGACAAAGAAGAGTGAGCTCTACATCTGGGCGCCACTGGTGCTCTCTGCACTACTCGTCTCGGGCTTGGCAGAAAGTGCAGCAATTACCGAGTGGGGTTGGTTCCTTGTTGTCCTGATCGTCGCCCGCAGCTCAGCGGAGCTGAGCTGGCGACGTACAGAGTAAACAGATCTACGGCGTAGGCGTAGCTGTTGGCGTTGGTGGGTGAATTACCGAGTCAATGTACGTCCTGATACCTGGGTAGTCAGGGTATTCGGTATCAACAGGGAACGGTTCGTAATACGGAGTCAGCTCAATGTGCGTCACGGGAAGCTCTTTGGTCTTCAAACCCAGATCAACGAAGTAGCCAAGCATGGACTGTGGAATGTCCGTCTTCACAACCTGAGTTCCGGCAGCAGCAATCTCTTGGAACTTGGCTAACACGTTGGCAGGGTTCATCTGGCGAAGTAATGCTTCCTGAACCTGCTGCTGACGCTTCATCCGGTCATAGTCACCGGTGCCTGACCAGCGAGAGCGCATGTACATCATGGCGTGGTAGCCATCCATGTGTTGCTCACCGATTTCAATCCACTCAGGGACCTGATCTTCAGGTGTTCCTGGTTCAGCAATAGCAATGCGTTCTTCAACCGTGATGGTGACACCACCGAGTGAATCAATGAGGTTTTGTAAACCCTGCATGTCAATGAGGACGTAGTACTGAATATCTAGACCAGTGATGGCCTCAGCCGCATCACGCATGGCCTCGATACCAGGTGATCTTCCATTAGCTGCGGCGTCAGGATACAGATCGGCATGGTTGAGCTCACCAGCAACATAGACCGTGTTTAAACACGCCCACCGAGTGCAGTACTCGCCAGTTTCTTGGCTATAGCCACCTGGGTAGAGCGAATACATCGGGGAGTCTTCATTGAAGGGGACGTTCTGCAGATCGCGGGGCATACCGATAATGGTTGCTTGGCCTGTTTCTGCATTAATGCTGACAACCTGTGCGGTGTCTGTTCTCAAACCGTCACGATCTTCACCGGCGTCGCCACCAAGTAAGAGGAAGTTGTACTGGCCATCGACGGGAGGAACACTAGGGCCGGCAACGAAAATCTTGCCTAGTGCGCTGTTCAGGCTTCCTGTCAGGGAGGCGGCATACGCAGCGCCACCGGAGACAAGAACCATCATGACGACCGTCACACTGGCAACCCACCACCTGGCACGAGGTCCTGTTTTGACGATGCGAATTAACCGCAGGGTGTCAAGAGTGAGTACCAGCCACAAAATAGCGTAAAAGAACAGTGCAATTTGCCCCACAAAAAGCGTCGGACCCCAGGTGAAGATGAAGAAGACTGCCGTTGGCCAGAGCAGCCCCAGCAGCAGAACTAGCACAGCAAAGATAACGAGGGTGAGCGTTGCACCCAGACCAATCTTTCCCAGACGCTTATTCCCCGCCAGAGCTTGAACTGATCCGGGGATCAGAAAATTGAGTATGACGAGCCACCACGCACGCGTGGTCATCACCTTTTGCGAACTGGTGTCGGGATAACGCAGTGGACTTGTTTGACTCATAGCTGAGACTTGAGCGCCGCGTTCTTTTCTTCGACCAGATCAGCTAAGCCTGCAGAATATGCTTCAACGGCTTGGAGGAGTTCTGGGTTACTAGTTGCCAAAATCTTGACGGCGAGAAGTGCCGCGTTGGTCGCACCGCCAATGGAAACGGCGGCCACCGGCACACCAGCGGGCATCTGCACGATAGACAGCAATGAATCCATACCATCGAGCTTGGCCAGAGGAACAGGAACGCCCACAACAGGAAGCGGGGTCACACTGGCGAGCATGCCAGGCAAGTGGGCTGCACCGCCGGCACCTGCAATGATCACTTTGAGGCCACGCCCTGCAGCCGCCTTACCGAAGGCAATCATCTTCTCAGGAGTGCGGTGTGCAGAAAGCACCTCAACTTCGAAGGGAATGCCAAAGTCGTTGAGTACGTTGGCTGCCGAACTCATGACTGTCCAGTCAGAGTCAGAACCCATTACTACGGCGACGAGTGCATGCTTTTCGGCCATTGTTCAAGGGTAGAGCTCAGACCTGAAAGAACCCTGCTGCGCCACGCGCCTGATACACAACCTCAGGCAAATCATCACCACTGGCGTTCACGTGGCCAACTTTGCGTCCTGGCCGGGGTTCCTTGCCATAGGTATGAATTTTCACGGTGGGGTGGTCCGCCATGGCGCGAGGGTAGGGAGCGAGCATATCTCCGGAGGAAGGTCCTCCCAGAATGTTGACCATGACCGTATGGGGTGCAGTCAATCCTGTTGCACCCAAAGGCAGGTCCAACACTGCACGCAAGTGCTGTTCGAACTGGCTAGTGGTGCTGCCATCTTGAGTCCAGTGCCCCGAGTTGTGCGGGCGCATGGCTAATTCGTTCACCAATATGCGATCATCGGTAGTCTCGAACAGCTCCACTGCCATGACGCCGGTGACATACAGTTCAGCGGCAATCTGGCTGGCGATAGATCCGGCCATGTCAGCAATCTTGCCTTGGGACAGTGGCGCCGGAGCAATCACTTCATTGCAGACACCATCTGTTTGGATGCTTTCCACAACAGGCCACAACGCCATCTCGCCACTGGGGCGACGGGCAATCAGCTGCGAGAGTTCGCGACGAAAATCCACTAACTCTTCGAGCAAGATCGACTCTCCGGGCCCGAGTTTCTCTAGCCAATCGCTCACATCTGCAGCTGAGTTAATGACGCGAACACCTTTGCCGTCATATCCGCCGCGAGCAGTTTTGGCCACCGCTTTACCACCCCATTCCTCAAGGAAGGACTCAACATGAGCTTCCTCTGAGGCACGCATCCAGCCAGGAACGGGGATGCCTAATTCTGCTAAGCGCTCACGCATCCGCAGTTTGTCTTGAGCAAACTCCAGGGCGTGAGGCCCGGGGTGGACAGCTATTCCCCGCGAGATGAGCTCAGCTAGGACGTGGGCTGGAACATGTTCGTGATCGAACGTGATGACATCGCAGTCGGTAGCAAAAGAGACGACCGTATCGACATCGGTGTAGTCGCCCACCTGCGTGGCAGCAATCTGCGCAGAAGAACCCTCATTCTCAGCGAGTACCCGAATATCTAGTCCAAGATTGATTGCTGGGGGCACCATCATGCGTGCCAATTGGCCGCCGCCTATAACGCCAACTACAGTTGTCAACAGCTCATCTTTCGCGTGGTTGAACGGGTTAGTGAAGTGCAATACACCGGGAGAAACATGTCAACATCGGAGCAGATATCTGCACCAGCTGCTTCCCCGAGCCTGTTTACTCGCTTGCGTTTAGGCCTGGTGGGCTACTTCGTCAAGTTCGGACTGGTCGGTTTAGTCGGCTTAGTTGTCGACGTTTCTCTCTTTAATCTACTCTCCCTCTCAGGCGCTAGCTGGTGGTCAGAACCTCTGGTGGCAAAGTTTGTTAGCACCTCCGTAGCCATCGTGGTGAACTGGCTGGGAAACCGTTACTGGACCTTCCGAAGAGATAAGCGGTCAGATGTTGCTAGAGAATTCGTGGAATTCGTTGTTGCTTCTGTCGCCGGCATGGTGGTTACCTTGGCCACGCTGTGGTTTACGCACTATGTTCTCGGGTTTGATTCTCTGATTGCCGACAATATTTCGGCAAACATTATTGGCCTTGGCTTGGGCACCTTGGTGCGCTTTGCGCTTTATCGTTGGTGGGTATGGAGTGTGAGGCGATGAGTGCCCTCGTCATCATCCCCACCTACAACGAGGTCGACAACCTACCTTTGGTCGTTGCTGCTGTTCGCCACGAAGTGCCCGAGGCCAACATTCTCATCGTGGACGATAACTCCCCCGATGGCACTGGCCGCAAAGCGGACGCTCTAGCTGCATCTGACCCTTTTGTTCATGTGCTTCATCGCAGTGACAAAACCGGTCTTGGTGATGCCTACTTAGCTGGTTTTGACTGGGGTCTCGAGCGAGGTTTCGAAATCTTGGTGGAAATGGATGCAGATGGCTCCCACCCTGCACATCGCCTGCCAGCTATATTGGGTGCCGTGTCTGGACCGACAGTTCCAGGCGCTCACTTCCCAGGTCTTGCAATTGGTTCGCGTTGGGTCAAGGGTGGTTCGGTGGTGAATTGGCCTGCTCACCGGCTTCTTCTGAGCCGAGGAGCAAACGCCTATGCTCGCCTGGCTTTAGGAATTTCGATCAAAGATTCCACGGCAGGCTTTCGAGCTTTTCGAGCAGAAGTGTTGCGTGGAATTCATCTCGAGGAAGTGAACTCACACGGTTACTGTTTCCAAATTGATCTCACCTTGCGGGTGCTTGATGCCGGATACACCGTGGTGGAGTTACCCATAGAGTTCACCGAGCGCACCGTGGGTCAGTCGAAGATGAGCAAGAACATCGTGTTTGAGGCGATGCGCAGTGTGACCAGCTGGGGCTGGCAGCGCCGCTTTGGCCGCAAGAAAACCTCGACGGTCTAATAGTCCTGCGTGAAACGCTGATCATCCCGGCGCAGCTGAGCAGATAGCGGAGATTGTTTATCAACAAGCTCTGTGAGTGCGGAAAGCACCAAGTTTGCCTTGGGTAAGTCATAGAGACGAATAGGTTTTTCAGCACCCGTGTTCAGCAACAAATCTCCAGCACCGAAGACCGCCTGCACTGCGTTTTGCCTCACCGTTACATCATGGATGCGCCCGAAAAGCACTTCTTGCCGCGTTCTGGTAAAGATTCCTCGATAGATAATGACCCGGCGGGTAGTGATGATGACGCGGTTACCTAACCACGTCACCAGAGGGAAAACCCACAACACAATAAGCAGCAGTGCACTGGAAAGCCAGAAGGTCAGCGTCATCCAGAACTCAGGGAACCCCATTGAGAAATAGCCCCAGGCGGTAGCAATACCAATCAGTGCCAAGGTGGGCATAAACAAGATGCGACCGTGTCGGCGTAAGCGCACGACAATGGGCTCAGCAGCCTCAGTGGGGGCAGGGTCAAAAGCAACAGTGGGTTGGGACATCACTTGTAATTATGGAGGTTAGATCACGCGCAGGTGCGTGACATCGCCGGCAGAAACCACAAGTGGTTCGGCACAGTTGGCCATCTCCACCACCAAGGAGCCTTCCTCATTAATTCCGATTGCGGTTCCGACCGGGTTCTCGCCACTAGGAAGCTCTACTCGAACTGAGCGTCCTATCGTGTCGCATTCATCACGAATCTGTTCTAGCAATCCGGAACTGCGCACATTACCCGCCGCAGAAACAAAGACCTTCGTAATGCGGGAGAACTCGGTGAGATACGCGGAAAGAAGTTCATCCACGGATGTGTGGGCTCCCTCAATCGCCAGAGAGGTTGCTGTGGGGACAGGTAACTGATCTTTGGCGAGGGCAATGTTGATTCCGGTTCCCACAACCAAAGCAATGCCCTCAGGTGTAGGGACGAGTTCACTGAGAACTCCACATACTTTCTTGCCGGAGATCAATACATCATTGGGCCACTTAATCATGGCCTTTTTCCCTTCCGGAAGGACGAAGTTACACGCCCTGGACATAGCCAAACCTGCCAATAAGCCAAACCAACCCAAGGATTCTGGGGGAAGTGGTCGACCTGCTGGGGTTTGTGGACGCAACAGCACAGATACGGCCAATGAGGCTCCCGCAGGTGCGGTCCAGTCTCGGCCTAACCGCCCCTTGCCGGCTACTTGGTTATCTGTGGCCACAACCGAAAAATCTGGCCACAAACTGCCATCCTCAGTGACCACTCGAGCGACAAGATCAGAGTTGGTCGAGCCAACTTCATCCAGCCAGAGCAAGCGAGAGGCAAGCGGAGTGCTCAACGAAAGATCCATAAGAACAGTTTGCCACTTCATTTTTGTAGAGAAGCTCCAACCCTTTTTAGATACCTATGGCAAGTAGAGTGAAAAGCGTGACTGAAAACGCAAAATCAATTGACCCGTTCACTACCGCTGGAAAGCTCGCCGATCTGAAAGCCCGCTACACCGAAGCGGTTATTGACAGCGGAGCTAAAGCAGCTGAGAAGCAGCACGCCAAAGGCAAGATGACTGCTCGTGAACGCATTGAAGAACTTCTCGATCCAGGTTCCTTTGTTGAATTGGACGAATACGTGCGTCACCGCACGACCGCCTTTGGCATGGATAAGAACCGCCCCTACGGTGATGCTGTTGTGACCGGCACCGGAACTATCCACGGCCGCCAGGTTGCTGTCTATTCTCAAGACTTCACTGTCTTCGGTGGATCTTTGGGTGAAGTTGCCGGTGAAAAGATCATCAAGGTGATGGACCTGGCCATCAAGACAGGTGTTCCCATCTTGGGCATCTTGGACTCCGGTGGTGCCCGTATTCAAGAGGGTGTTGTTGCCCTGGGCAAGTACGGTGAAATCTTCCGTCGCAACACCGCTGCCTCGGGTGTGATCCCTCAGATCTCCATCATCATGGGACCTGCTGCCGGTGGCGCTGTGTATTCCCCCGCATTGACTGACTTCGTCATCATGGTGGACAAGACCAGCCACATGTTCGTCACGGGTCCTGATGTGATCAAGACAGTGACCGGTGAAGAGGTGGGCTTTGAGGAACTCGGTGGTGCGCTGACCCACAACACCGTCTCTGGTGTTTCTCACTACCTGGCTGCTGATGAGAGCGATGCGCTTGACTACGCCCGCACCCTGGTTGGCTTCCTGCCTGATAACAACATGGCCGAACTTCCCGTCTACGAGTCCGAAGTTGAACTGGAGATCACCGATGAGGATAAAAAGCTCAACACTCTGATTCCAGATAGCCCCAACCAGCCGTATGACGTTCACGAAGTGATTCGTGGAATTGCTGACAACGGAGACTTTCTAGAAGTTCAAGCACTTTTTGCCCCCAATATTGTTATTGGTTTTGCTCGAGTAGAAGGCCGAACTGTCGGTGTCGTGGCCAACCAGCCATCACAGATGGCCGGAACGCTCAACATTGAAGCTGGCGAAAAAGCGTCCCGTTTCGTTCGTTTCTGTGATGCGTTCTCCATCCCCATCCTGACGCTGGTGGACGTTCCCGGATACCTTCCCGGAACCGACCAAGAGTGGGCAGGTGTGATTCGTCGAGGCGCGAAGCTGCTCTATGCATACTCCGAAGCAACCGTGCCACTGGTCACAGTCATTACCCGCAAGGCATACGGTGGTGCGTACATCGTGATGGGCTCGAAGCAGCTCGGTGCTGATATCAACCTCGCCTGGCCCACCGCTGAGATTGCTGTGATGGGTGGTCAAGGTGCGGTGAACATTCTCTACCGCGGTGAAATTAAGAAGGCTGAAGAAGCTGGACAAGACGTAAACGCCGTGCGCACCAAGCTGGCCAATGAATACACCTACAACGTGGCAAGCCCCTTCTTAGCTGCCGAACGTGGTGAACTCGATGGCGTGATTGAACCTGCCCAAACGCGAGTAGCCGTGGTGAAAGCTCTGCGTGCCTTGCGCGGCAAGCGAGCCTCACTTCCTCCTAAGAAGCACGGAAATATCCCGCTATGACCTTGGACAACGTTCGCTTTCTCACTCGGGGTGTTACCCCCGAAGAGAAAGCTGCCGTGCTCGCTGTTCTCGATGCCCACATCGAAGAAGAGTCCGCTATTGAGCACGAGATTCAAGGCGCTGGAATGAACGCATGGCAAAAGTCTCAGCGCGGAATCCGCGAAGATATCAAGAGCGGTTCTCGTCGCTTTGGCTGGGACTTCGGCCGCTAGCAAACATTCCTTCATTCCCTGATAATTAGGGCATGCGCTTAATCATTTACCCAATCTGGGCTTTTGCATTGTTTCTTGGGCTTATGGTTATGGCTTCAGCACCGGCATTTGCGACTACAGCTTCAAATTCACCTAGCCAAATTGTTGGTGGTCCTGATAACCCAAGTGACATTTTTGAGTTCGATGGAGCCCTGTATTTCAACGCAGAAACTACCCCAGGAGATATGGGGATTTGGAAGTATGACGGAAATCAGTTCTCAGTTATCTCGCAACACATCGTCATGATTCCTAATTCCCATGTGGAATTTCGTGGTGAGCTCTACTTTGCCGGATATCCCTTCTCAGGATCCTCAATTACTGACACAAAGCTCTATAAAGCAACTGCTTCAGGCTTGTCAGATCCGATAGCACCTATGGGTTTTGACGAAGAGGCACTTGTCGTCTTCAACGATGTTCTTTATTTCACGGGAGAGCACCCCACCTACATAGTCCAAACATTTGACGGCACCAATGTGGGAACGGCATCTGGTTTTCCATGCTGCCTGCAACGCGGAGTTGTTTCTGGAAACAAACTCTATTTCTCTGGATGGCACCCCCCTGGGTCTTTTGATTTATATAGCTTCGACGGAACCACTGTGACGCAGCACAGCACAGTAAGTCAGGTACCCCGTGAAATTCAGGTTCTCAATGGTTCCGTCTATTTTGTTGGAGTAATCGATCAGTCAATCAACTGGGACAAGGCATGGTTCACTCCCACTTCGACCTCAGTTGCGGCAATTTCTTTACCGTTCCAGCCAGACACCGTTCCGACAGTTCAATTCAACAACCAAATCATCATCAGTAAACCAAATACCAACGAACTGTATGGCTTTAATGGCACCGGCGTTGAGCTGTTTTCTCAAAATTATTCAGGTTATGGACGTATGGCTGCTTCACCATCTTTTGTGTATTTCGAGGGAATTTCCACCACATCAAATAGCCAGCTCTACTACTCAGATGGAGTTATGGAAGCGGTAATTCCAAATACTGAATATTCCAATGGAATTGCAACTATGGGCACTATTGGGTCCCTGCTTTATTACTTTGATAATGACAATTCTCAGTGGTGGGTTTTTGACCCGTTCAAAAGCACTCCTCAGGCACAATTAGCTGCCACAGGTCAACAGTCCGTTTGGCTGGTAATGGCCATGGGATTTATGACCATCGGGCTTGCCTTTGTGTTGATGGGGCGTAAACCAATCAGAATCTAATGAATCGAGCAACCGCTTCCACGTGGTGCGTGTTGGGAAACAGATCAAAAGAACGTAACTGCTGGAGCTGGTAGCCACGCTCTGCCAGCAGAGCAACATCTCGTGCCAACGCGACCGGGTCACAAGCTACATAAACCAGCTGTGCTGGTGAGAGTTCAGCAATCGAATTCACGACATCTTTGCCCGCTCCTGCACGAGGTGGGTCCAACACAATCGTGGCAGCTTCGAAGCGTGCCTTCTCGATTGCGTTGAGGTCTTGAAGCACCGACTGGAGATAACGGTCTACCCGAGCGGTAACAGCCCTTGCCCCCACCCAATCAACGAGATTTTCTAAGGCATACTCGGTTGCCATCTCATCTGACTCAACCGAGATGATGCGGGTGGTGGAACCAAAACGATCTCCCACAGCGGCAGCCAAAAGTCCCACCCCGCCGTAGAGGTCAAGGTTTGCTGCCCGAGGGTCAAAGAGTGCCTCGTCAATCATGGAGCTGACAGCATCTGAAAGTGTGGCAGCAGCGTGACGGTGAACCTGCCAAAAGCCGCGGACGTCTACCTGGAAACTACGCGTGCCCACAATCTCGGTGACGGGTTCAGCTGCTGGGCGCTTCTTGTTTTTTGCCGTGTCGAGATTGCCCGCAATTGCCCTCGCGGAATCACCACTGGGCCCAACGAGGTCAATAAAGTCAATGCCCTGAACACGTTGACCGAAGGGGGCCAGTTCCGTAATTCGTGAGGCAGCGAGCGGGAGATTTTCAACCTCGATGACGTTGTGGCTACGCGCTGCATAAGGGCCAACTTTTCCTTCTGCATCGACGTGGAGCCGAACGCGGGTTCTCCACTGTGTTCCCCGAGATTCGTCATCACCTGGTAATGCTTCAACAACGACATCTGTGTCTAGCTTGGCCATGCGTGAGAGTGAATCTTTGAGAACAAAGGCTTTAAGCTCGCGTTGGAAGGCGAGGTTAATGTGGCCAAACTCTGCACCACCGGCACGTTGGGCGGGATCACGCTCAACACTGGCGGCAGACCAGATGTGTTCTTGGCGGTGATCGGATGCCTCGAGAACCTCAAGGGTGTCGGCACGCCAGAAACTTTTTTGTGATGCATCCGTGATGCGTGCCAAAACACGTTCTCCTGGAATCGTGTCAGCGACGAAAATCACTCGACCCTCATGGCGGGCAACACACACACCACCGTGAGCAACGTTGGTAATGTCGAGCTCACAGAGTGTGCCCACAAACTCGGAACCACGTTGAGGGGAAGATTTTTTGGGTGTTGTTCTCTGTGCCATCATTCGAGCATTCCATACCTGAAGGGTCTTCCGCGTGCGCTTGTATCTTGCTTCCACGTCACCAGCACGTTTAGCGACGTTACGCAGTTCAGGAATTGAACCAGTGGTTGTTCCCAGCGAGGTTGACGAGGATGCCGCTGTGGCTGCCGCGGAAGCGGAAGCCGGCGGCCCCCTCTCCCCCGAAGACATGGTGCTCTTACTTGCGAGGGCGAAAGCAGAAGCTGTTCTCACCCCAGAGATAGATGGATTAGTTCTTGGCGGTGATTCTGCTTTTGTGCTTGATGGTGTGACCTATGGCAAGCCACACACTCCTGATGTTGCCTGGCAGCGCTGGCAACTACAGCGTGGTCGCACCGGCAAGCTCTATTCCGGACATTGGCTCATCGACCACACACGCGGCAGCACACACTCTGCCATTGGAGAAGTCACAGTTGCGGAGGTGACGTTCTCAGCAGATATTTCCGATCAGGAGCTTGAGGCCTATATCTCCTCGGGAGAGCCCCTGAAAGTTGCTGGCGCATTCACGATTGATTCCCTCGGTGCTGCCTTCATAGAACGCATTGACGGAGACCCCTCGACCGTGGTCGGGGTCTCCATACCTGCTGTACGCCGGATGGCAAACCAACTGGGTGTGTTCTGGCCTCAGTTGTGGAATAACTAGGTTGTTGTAGGCATCGTCTACGACTCGCGCACTTTTTTGTTGAAGATGCCCAACTGAACTGCCTCTGGCCTTACTAGGCTGGAGGCTATGTCGCGCATTACAAAGGTCCTCATTGCGAACCGTGGAGAAATTGCCGTTCGTATCATCCGAGCAGCCAGAGACTATGGAATTGGTTCTGTCGCTGTTTACGCTGACCAGGATCGTGATGCGTTACACGCCAAACTTGCCGATGAGGCATATGCCCTCAATGGAACCAACAGTGCTGAAACTTACCTCGTCATCGACAAGCTTCTTGCCGTTGCGCGCAAGTCTGGTGCGAATGCTGTTCACCCCGGATATGGATTCCTTGCTGAGAACGCAGACTTTGCCCGCAGAGTCATTGACGCAGGGTTGATCTGGATTGGTCCCAGCCCCGAAGCAATTGAACAGCTCGGCGATAAGGTCTCTGCTCGTCATGTGGCAGAAAAGGTGGGCGCTCCGCTAGCACCCGGAACTATCAACCCCGTTTCGGGAGCTGACGAAGTTCTTGAATTCGTGGACATTCACGGACTCCCCGTTGCTATCAAAGCTGCCTTCGGTGGTGGTGGTCGCGGGCTCAAGGTTGCACGCAATCGTGAAGAGGTTGCTGAGCTCTTTGATTCCGCCACTCGTGAAGCAATCGCTGCCTTTGGCCGCGGTGAATGTTTCGTGGAGAAATATCTCGACGAGCCTCGACACGTGGAAACCCAGTGTTTGGCAGATGCTCACGGAAACGTCGTCGTTGTCTCCACACGGGACTGCTCACTGCAGCGCCGTCACCAAAAGCTGGTCGAGGAAGCACCAGCCCCATTCTTGACCCAAGAACAAACAGATGAGCTCTACCGCGCGTCTAAAGCCATCTTGAAAGAGGTTGGTTACCTCGGTGCCGGAACCTGTGAGTTCCTCATCGGTAAAGATGGCACAGTTTCCTTCCTCGAGGTCAACACCCGCCTTCAGGTTGAACACCCTGTCTCCGAAGAGGTGACCGGAATTGACCTTGTTCGTGAGCAGTTCCGCATCGCCGAAGGCGGCGTGCTGGATTATCCAGACCCAGTTGTTACCGGCCACTCCTTCGAATTCCGCATCAACGGTGAAGATGGTGGGCGCAACTTCCTGCCCGCACCAGGTCCTGTGCACGTCTTTCGTGCCCCGGGCGGCCCCGGTGTTCGCGTTGACTCCGGTGTTACTGCAGGGGACGTGATCTCTGGCTCATTCGACTCGCTCCTAGCCAAGCTCATTGTCACCGGTGCCACCCGTGAGGAAGCACTCGAGCGTTCGCGCCGCGCCCTCGATGAGTTCGAAGTTGCCGGTCTTCCCACGGTGCTTCCCTTCCACCGCAAGATTGTGCGTGATCCCGCATTTGCTCCAGAAGGTGACAAGCCATTCCAGGTGTACACCCGCTGGATTGAAACTGAATTCGTCAACGACATCGAACCGTGGAGTGGCGAGGCTGAAGAAACTCCTTCTCAGGCCAAGCGCCAACACGTCACCATCGAGGTTGACGACCGCCGTATTGAGGTTTCTCTTCCAGCCAAGCTGTTGCGCGCCAACGCAGCAGATTTGGCCACCCAAGGCCCTGCCCCCGTTCGTAAGGTAGCCTCTCACGCAGTCGGAGGCGCAAGCGGCTCAACCGTGAAAGCACCCATGCAGGCAACGGTTGTGAAGATTGCTGTCGAAGAGGGACAGAAGGTTGTCAAGGGTGACCTGATTCTGGTTCTCGAAGCCATGAAGATGGAACAGCCCGTTGAAGCCCACAAAGACGGCATTATTTCTGGCGTCAACGCTGAGGTGGGCCAGACCGTCTCCAGCGGTCACGTTCTGCTCAATATCGACGACATCGAGTAACTCACCTTAACCGTGTGTGGGCCCGCCAGATGGTGGGCCCACACACGGTTAAGGTTCTCTTTGTTGCTACTTGCGTTCTACTTGGTGAAGAGCACGAGCCGCATCAACGATGCTTCCCGAGATCGAGGGATAAATAGCAAAGGACTTCGCCACGTCATCGACCGTGAGGCGATGCTCTACTGCCAGGGCGATGGGGAAGATGAGCTCTGATGCGCGCGGTGCAACAACCACTCCACCGATCACGGTGCGGGAAGTTGTGGTGGTGATGAGTTTGACGAAACCATCACGAATACCTTGCATCTTGGCGCGGGGGTTAGCCGTCAACGGGAGCTTATAGACCGTGCCTCGAATGATGCCCTGTTCAATCTCTGCTTGGCTCCACCCCACTGAGGCAACCTCAGGCTGGGTGAAGATGTTCGCGGCAACGTTGCGCTCGTCAAAAGGCGTGACCGCATCGCCAAGAGCGTGGAAGGCAGCGGTGCGTCCTTGCATCATGGCCACAGACGCAAGTGGCAGAGCTGCAGAGCAGTCACCCACACCGTAAATGTTGGGCACGCTCGAGCGCGCAACACGGTTGACCACGATGCGCCCTGCGTCATCGAGTTCAACCCCGGCGTCTTCAAGGCCTAAGTTCGCGGTGTTCGGAATAGAACCTACGGCAATCAAACAGTGACTGCCTTCAACGGTTCTGCCATCAGCCAAGGTCACAAAAACGCCGGACTTTGTGCGCTCCACGCTCTGCATGCGTGCCTTGGACATCAAGGTCATACCGCGGCGGACAAACACATCTTCCAAGACCGCAGCAGCATCAGCGTCTTCACCAGGAAGCACTGTGTCACGACTGGAAACCAACGTGACTTTAGAACCCAATGAACTGTAGGCAGAAGCAAACTCAGCACCGGTCACACCAGATCCCACCACGATCATGTGTTCGGGCAGCTCAGTGAGGTTATAGAGCTGTGTCCAGGTGAGAATGCGCTCCCCGTCTGGTTTTGCAGTGTCGAGCACGCGAGGACTTGCCCCCACCGACACAATGATGGTGTCTGCTTCAACGCGATCAAAATCAGTTCCGCCAGGTCCGGTTGAGGCAATAACAGCATGCGTGCCGTCAAGACGGCCATGACCTGGAATGACATTCACGCCGGCTTCTTTGAGAGCAAGCTTCATGTCTTCCGAAGTGTCGTGTGCCAAGCCGAGCAAACGCTTATTGACGGTCGCGAGGTTGATGGCAATTTCAGGCTTTTGAGCTTTCTTATCTTCTCCTGTGACGAAGTATGTGACACCCAGTTCAGAAGAACGCTCCAGCGTTGAGGTGAACTCAGCAGTAGCAATGAGGGTCTTCGAGGGAACAACATCGGTGAGCACGGCGGCACCACCAATACCCGATCGTTCGATCAAGGTGACTTCAGCGCCCAGCTGTGCAGCAGCAAGTGCTGCCTCATACCCTCCAGGGCCACCACCCAAAATCGCAATACGCTGCTTACGTTCAAACTCAAAAGACATACGCTCATTCTGCCAGTAGAGGGGCAATAGGCTTTGGTTATGCTCAGCTCTGGTGAGTGGGGTTTCAACCCACTGGAAGATCCCACGCAAAATCCGTCAGATATTGCGAAACAGGCTGCGTTCGAAATTGCGGTCGCAACCGGTATTGGCCACCACGATATTGCGTTGACACTGGGTTCAGGCTGGGGCAACGTCGCAGATCGCATCGGCAAAACAACAGAAGAAATCCCTGCCGAAGAAATCACCGGATTTAGTGCCTCAGGCATTCCTGGACACTTAGGGACTATTCGCAGTGTGCTGCTGCCAAACAATAAGCGTGCTCTCGTTATTGGAGCACGGACCCATCTTTATGAAGGCAATGGCCGTCACGGGTTTGTTCGCCGTGTGGTGCACAGCGTTCGCACTGCAGCAGCAACAGGCGCCACCACCATGATTCTCACCAGCGGTGTTGGAGGAATACGTCCAGCTTGGAAACCTGGCACGCCAGTGCTCATCAAAGACCATCTCAACCTCACAGGAACCACACCTGTAGAGGGAGCCGAGTATCTCGACCTCACTGAGGTCTACAGCTCGCGCCTGCGCGGTATTGCCCTCAGCATCGACCCATCATTGGGTCAGGGTGTGCTGGCGCAGGTTTCAGGCCCTCAATATGAGACTCCCGCCGAGGTGCAGATGCTGCGTGGTTTAGGAGCAGACCTTGTCGGAATGTCTATTGCCTTGGAGGCAATCGCAGCACGACAAACAGGTATGGATGTCCTGGGGCTTTCTCTCGTGACAAACCTTGCTGCCGGCATTTCCGACCACCCCTTATCTCACAAAGAAGTGCTCGAGACGGGTGTCGCAGCAGAACCACTCATTGGCAATCTGCTTGCGCAGATTATGCAGAAGATCTAGCGAGCGTTTTGCACTGCTTCGATAAATCCCTCAGTGATGGCATCGGCGAGCGCTTCACGGTCCTCCAGCGGCAAGAAGGCAGAAGCAGCAGCATTCTGCTGGAATGCTTCCAGGTCACTGAGGCCATAGGAGAACGCATCGGCAACCAGCCAGAGTTCTTTGGACAGGGTTGTTCCACTTTGGAGACGGTTGTCGGTGTTGACGGTAACCGTCATCCCCAGTTGATAGAGCAAATCAAAGGGGTGATCGAGAATGTCTGTCCCCCAGGCTGCGATAGCACCTGTTTGTAGGTTTGAACTGGGGCTGAGCTCAAGTGTGATGCCGCGATCTTTGACCCATTGAGACAAGGTGCCTAAGGTAACGAACGTGGCTTCCGCATCTGATCCGTCAATGGTGATGTCTTCTGCCAGGCGCACGCCGTGCCCCAGACGCAAAGCACGACCGTCATAGAGCGCGCTTTCAATACTGGGCAAACCATCAGCTTCGCCAGCGTGGATGGTGACCGGGAAGTGTTCCTGAGCTAGATAGTCAAAGGCAGCCTTATGTAGTGAAGCTGGAAAACCGTGCTCAGCACCTGCGATATCGAATCCAACAACTCCATTGTTGCGGTGCCTGAGAGCCAATTGAGCGATTTCTTCCGACCGATCTGCATGGCGCATCGCGGTAACCAGCTGACCAATACGAATGGTCTGGCCTTGAGCTGCAGCATCTTCTATGCCTTGTTCAATACCTTCTTGAACATATTCCACGACCTGATCGAGTGTGAGACCGCGAGTGAGGTGTTGTTCCGGAGCCCACCGAAGTTCTCCATAAATCACACCATCTCGTGCCAGGTCAATGACTGACTCTCGTGCTACTCGTGTGAGGCCTTCGCGAGTCTGCATCACAGCACAGGTCAGATCGAAGGTCTTGAGATACTCAACGAGGGATCCTGAGTTAGATTGCTCAGCAAACCACAGACCAAGTCCGTCAGAATCCAAGACGGGAAGTTCAATGCCCTCGGCTTCAGCGAGCTCAATAATGGTTTCGGGTCTCAGCGACCCATCCAGGTGATCGTGAAGCGAAACTTTGGGCAGTGTGGTGACGTCGACGCCGTCCACAAGATATGAGGTGGTCATGAGTACTTTCTTTGTCGCTTAGAGGACGTCATCGCGACCAGAGATGCGCAGAGCATCTACGACCGACTTTACTTTTTGAGCTTGTGCTGTGGTGGTCACCAATAGGGCGTCGGGGGTGTCCACAACGACGATGTCTTTGACTCCCACCAGTGCGATGGTGCGGCCCGTGTCAGTGATTAGGATTCCCGAGGAAGCATCCGAGAGCACGCGTGCTCCTTCGCCCAAGATGGCCAGGTCTTTTTTATATCCACTGGAGTGCAACTTCGCGATAGAGGCAAAGTCTCCTACGTCATCCCAGTCAAATTCGCCGGGGATAACAACGAGTTTGCCTGCAGCAGCAGCCGGTTCCGCCACGGCGTAGTCGATGGCAATCTTTTTGAGTGTGGGCCAAATCTTGTCTACTGCGGGTCCACGCTTGGCGTGGTCGTCCCACACATCGGCGAGCGCGAGAAGTCCAGCGTGAAGCTCAGGCTGAGTCTTGGCGAGTTCTTCCAAAAGCACAGATGCCTTGGTGATAAACATGCCCGCGTTCCACAGATAGTCACCGCTGTTGACGTATTCCTCAGCGGTGTGGGCGTTGGGCTTTTCCACGAAGGAATCTACTTTCAACGCTGAGGGAGCACCCTCGAGCTCGGTTTCTTCCGTTGCGTGGATATAGCCAAAACCGATGGCGGGTTCTGTGGGAACGATGCCGATGGTGGCGATGAAGCCAGCGCGGGCTGCTTCCACAGCTTCGGCGACAGCCATATTGAAAAACCGTGTTCCCTTAATGACGTGATCGGCAGCGAAAGATCCGATGATGACGCCCGGTTCACGCTTTTCCAAAATCGCCGCTGCTAAACCGATGGCGGCAGAAGAGTCACGGGGCTCGCTTTCTAAAACAACGTTGAGATCAGCCAGTTCTGGGAGCTGTTCTTCCACTGCTGCACGGTGGGCACGTCCTGTGACAACCATGACACGTTGTTCCCCGGCAAGTGGAGTCAAACGATCCCATGTGTCTTTCAGGAGGGAGCTTCCAGACCCAGTGAGGTCATGCAGGAACTTGGGGGCATCTGCCCTGGAGAGTGGCCATAGCCGGGAGCCTATTCCACCGGCCGGAATAACTACATAGAAGTCGCTCAGTGGGGTCGATAGTCGTGCCATAAGACCAGACTATCGGGCGTAAAGTTATGAGCAGTTATTGCCCACAACCAAGGAGGGTTGTTCGTGTCTACGATCTCGGCACCACGCTCTGAAAAAACGCCCCGCCCAGGTGGCACGCTATACCGCGGCTACACCGGCATGTGGTCTTGGGTTTTGCACCGGATTACCGGTGTTGCCATCTTCTTCTTCCTGCTTGTCCACATCTTGGACACCGCGCTTGTCCGCGTGAGCCCTGAGGCCTACAACGCGGTCATGAGCACCTACAAGAACCCCCTCATGGGTCTGGGCGAAGCAGTTCTTGTAGGAGCTATTGTCTTCCATGCTCTGAACGGTTTGCGCATCATCCTGGTCGACTTCTGGAGCAAGGGCGTGAAATACCAGCGCTACATGTTCTGGGGAGTCATTGGTGTGTGGGTGGTTCTTATGGCCGGATTCTTGCCACGCCACCTCATGAACGTCTTTAGCGAAGGGCACTAATCATGACGACTATTGCTGAACCTCGTTCTCCTTACGCACGCTCCCCACGCACAGGCACCAACTGGGAAAAGTGGGGCTGGGTCTACATGCGCGCCTCGGGCGTGATTCTTGTTGTCCTCATCTTTGGTCACCTGTTCGTCAACCTGATGGTTGGTGAGGGCGTTAAGGCTATTGACTTTGCTTTCGTCGCTGGAAAGTGGGCAACCCCCTTCTGGCAGTGGTGGGACCTAGCCATGTTGTGGCTGGCACTCATCCACGGTGCAAACGGTATGCGCACCATTGTCAATGACTATTCAAGCTCGGTGCGCCTGGGCAAGATTCTTCGCGGAGCAATCTATGCCTCTGCCGTCATTCTCATCATCTTGGGCACGCTGGTGATTTTCACCTTCGATCCTTGCCCCTCGGTCAGTCCAGATCAGCTCGACTTGCTGCCCTCGTTCTGCCCACCCCAGTAATTCTTTAGATCACCCCTACTTACGGAGTTTCACTCGTGGCAACTAAGAGCAACGACACATACGAAGAAACAAAACTCATCGATGGCGTCTACTACCACCAGCACGATGTCGTCATCGTGGGTGCCGGTGGTGCCGGCATGCGTGCAGCAATTGAGGCAGGCCCCAACGCTCGCACCGCTGTGATCAGCAAGCTCTACCCCACCCGTTCACACACTGGTGCCGCTCAGGGCGGTATGGCTGCTGCTCTGGCCAATGTGGAAGAGGACAGCTGGGAATGGCACACCTTCGACACCGTCAAGGGCGGGGACTACCTCGTTGACCAGGACGCAGCTGAGATTCTTGCCAAAGAAGCCATTGACGCGGTTATCGACCTGGAAAACATGGGTCTTCCCTTCAACCGCACGCCCGATGGCAAGATTGACCAGCGCCGTTTTGGTGGGCACACACGTGACCACGGTAAGGCACCGGTGCGTCGCTCCTGCTACGCAGCAGACCGCACCGGTCACATGATTTTGCAGACCCTGTTCCAAAACTGTGTGAAGCTCGGTATCGAATTCTTCAACGAGTTCTATGTTCTTGATCTGGTGATGACCAAGGTCAAGGGCAAGCAGGTTCCTGCTGGAGTTGTTGCTTATGAACTGGCGACCGGTGACCTCCACGTCTTCCAGGGCAAGTCC
Source organism: Aurantimicrobium sp. MWH-Uga1 (assembly GCF_003325955.1). NCBI lineage: Bacteria > Bacillati > Actinomycetota > Actinomycetes > Micrococcales > Microbacteriaceae > Aurantimicrobium > Aurantimicrobium sp. MWH-Uga1. Next base: position 1,309,918 of record NZ_CP030929.1, read on the forward strand.
ATTGTCTTTGCTACCGGTGGTTTTGGAAAGATCTACAAGACCACCTCGAATGCCCACACCCTCACCGGTGATGGCGTTGGCATTATCTGGCGCAAGGGTATTCCTCTGGAAGACATGGAGTTCTTCCAGTTCCACCCCACCGGTCTTGCCGGTTTGGGCATCCTCTTGACCGAGGGTGCTCGTGGTGAAGGTGCCATCTTGCGTAACGCATCAGGTGAGCGTTTCATGGAACGCTACGCTCCCACCATCAAGGACTTAGCGCCTCGTGACATCGTCTCGCGGTGCATGGTTCAGGAAGTAGCTGAAGGCCGCGGTGCTGGCCCCAATAAGGATTACGTTCTCCTCGACTGCACCCACTTGGGCGCTGAGGTATTGGAAACCAAGCTTCCCGACATCACCGAGTTTGCTCGCACTTACTTGGGTGTTGACCCCGTTGTTGAGCCCGTTCCCGTGATGCCAACAGCTCACTACGCCATGGGTGGTATCCCCACCAACATCAAGGCAGAAGTGCTCTCTGACAACGACACTGTCATTCCTGGCCTTTACGCCGCCGGTGAATGTGCTTGTGTATCTGTTCACGGATCAAACCGTCTGGGAACAAACTCCCTACTCGACATCAACGTCTTCGGTAAGCGTGCTGGAAAGTACGCTGTCGAATATGCCAAGAAGGCAGACTTTGTTCCGCTGCCTAAGGACCCTGCCGGTCCTGTGCGCGAGATGATCGAAAGCATCCGCAATGCCAACGGCACCCAGCGTGTTCCTGCCCTACGTAAAGAGCTGCAGGAAGAGATGGACAAGAACGCTCAGGTATTCCGTACCGAAGAGTCTCTCAAGTCGGTCACCAAGACCATTGAGAAGCTGCGTGAGGAATACAAGAACATCTCCATCCACGACAAGGGCAAGCGCTACAACACCGACCTGCTCGAAGCAGTTGAGTTGGGCTTCCTACTCGACCTCGCCGAAGTGGTTGTCTACTCCGCTCGTAACCGTAAGGAAAGTCGCGGTGGTCACATGCGCGATGACTTCCCCAACCGCGACGACAAGAAGTTTATGAAGCACACCATGGCGTACCTCACCGGTGACGCCACCAGTGACGACGCTGGTGATCACATCAAGCTTGATTGGAAGCCTGTTGTCATTACCAACTACCAGCCGATGGAAAGGAAGTACTAAGAATGGCTACCGCAGTCGCAACACAGGCAGCAGTACCCGAGGTACAGGCCTTCAACATCACCTTGATCATTCGTCGATTCCTTCCCGAAGTTGATGACGAAGCACGCTGGGAATCCTTTGACGTTGAGGTCTACTCAACCGACCGTATTCTTGATGCTCTTCACAAGATCAAGTGGGATCAGGATGGCTCGCTCTCCTTCCGTCGTTCCTGTGCTCACGGTATTTGTGGCTCTGACGCGATGCGTATCAACGGTCGTAACCGTCTGGCCTGTAAGACCTTGATCAAAGATCTCGACATCTCTCAGCCCATCTATGTTGAGGCCATCAAGGGTCTTCCCCTGGAGAAGGACCTCATCGTAGACATGGAGCCTTTCTTCGCTGCCTACCGCGAGGTCAAGCCCTTCCTCATCTCTAACACCACCCCTGAGGCCGGGAAGGAACGTCGCCAGAGCATTGAGGACCGCGAGCGCTTCGATGACACCACAAAGTGCATCTTGTGCGCTGCGTGCACCACCAGTTGCCCCGTGTTCTGGACTGACGGTCAGTACTTCGGTCCTGCCGCCATCGTGAATGCACACCGCTTCATCTTTGACTCACGTGACGATGCGGCCGAGGTTCGCCTCGACATCCTCAATGACAAAGAGGGTGTGTGGCGCTGCCGTACCACCTTCAACTGCACCGACGCATGCCCTCGTGGCATCCAGGTCACTCAAGCTATTGCTGATGTGAAGCAGGCAGTATTGCGCGGACGACCTTAACGTCAATTTGTGAAACAAAAAAGACCCGGCCTGAATCAGACCGGGTCTTTTGTATTTCTGCAGGTCGTCTCCCCTGCAGAAGCTTTATTCGCTGCCGAGTTTGCGAGCCTGTGCTGCAGTTCGACCACTCAGCGCTCGTGCTGCACGTGCTTGTGCTTCCTCGAGCGTGACAGTGAGAAGCGCTGCACGCACATCAGCCAGAGCAGCTGGAGTCATACTCAAGGTGGTGACACCAAGACCAACAAGAACTATGGCGAGGTTGGGGTCAGCCGCAGCTTCGCCACAGACACCCACGGGCTTGCCTGTTGCTTTACCAGCGTCACCGAGCTGCTTGATTAATCGAAGCACTGCAGGGTGCCAGGGGTCTTGGTAGGAACCTACTGAGCCGAGCATGCGGTCAGCAGCCATGGTGTACTGAGTGAGGTCATTTGTGCCAATGCTCACAAAGTCAGCAGATTCCAATACTTGGTCTGCGACCAAGGCGAGTGAAGGAACTTCAGCCATCACACCAGGAACACGAAGTCCCAGTTCACGGCACAGTCCAACGAAGTAGTCGGTCTCCTCCGCATCAGCAACCATGGGAGCCATGACCCACAGATCTGCTTCTGTTTTGTTTTGTGCGTTGACTAGTGCAGTGAGTTGATCGCGAAGAATGTTCTCTTTCACACGCAGGGCACGTAGTCCACGAAGTCCCAGTGCTGGGTTTTCTTCTTTGTCTGCGTTGAGGAATGCCAGAGGCTTATCTGCACCAGCATCGAGCGCACGAACAACAACCTTTTTACCCGGGAATGCTTCAAGTAGTTCGGTGTATTGGGCTTCTTGTTCTGCGACGGTAGGGGCTGTTTGTGAATCTAGGAAGAGGAATTCAGTGCGGAACAGGCCAACACCTTCGGCCCCGAGAGCGAGAGCTCCAGCTGCTTCTTTAGGTGAGCCCAGGTTTGCCAGCAAGGGAACCTTGTGACCGTCTTTGAGCGCCCCATCAGTGATGGGAGCGTTGGATGCCTCCAGCCATTCGGAACGCTTGATCAGAGCTGCCTCAACTTCTGCCTGGCTCACGCCCGCAGTGATGGTGGAGGTTCCTGCGTTGACAACAACGAGAGTGTCCTCAGCTAGTTCTACAGCACCGGCGCCCACGCCCACGATGGCGGGAATAGATTTTGCTCGCGCGAGGATGGCGGTGTGTGAGGTGGGACCACCGTCACGCGTGACCAAGGCATAGACCTTGGTGAAGTCAAGAAGGGCTGTGTCCGCAGGGGCGAGGTCGTGAGCGACAAGGATGAAAGGTTCATCAGATTCTGGAACACCTGGTGCGGGTACCCCACGCAGTGAGGCAATAACGCGCTGAGCCACATCAGCTAAATCGGCAGCTCGTTCTCCCATATAGCCGCCCATGCTTTCGAGCATTTTCTGGAAAGAAGAGAAGGCGTCAAAGACGGCACGCTCTGCGGTTTTGCCCGATTCGATCCGCTTGGCAATATCTTTTGCCAATGCAGGGTCGCCGGCCATCAGTGCTTGTGCGTCAAGAACGTCCTTGGCTTCACCGCCGGCCTTGACACCACGCTCACGCAACCATTGGCCTACTTCAGCAAGAGAGTGTTGTGCGGCCGCAATTTCTGTTTCAGCATCTGCTGTGCGCTGGATATCAGCTGGTTCCGCTAGGGGCTCGGGCATCCGTTTGATGGGGCCTGCGGCAATGCCGCGTCCGACGCCAATTCCGGTGAGCTCCATTGCTGCTCCTAGTAATCAAGAGGGATAAAGACCTAAATTGTCACCCTCAGAATTCAAGGATAACGAGGCACGTCGTGCCCAAGTATGTGGTTGGCCCACACAAAAACGGGCACAAACACAACGATACCCCCGTTTTGGGTTGACAAACAAGTGGAATCGGGAGTAAAAAAAGATAAACAAACATTTCTGTTGGTTCTCAACAGAAATACCTCGACGACGGAGTCCCATGTACGCACCTGAACGCCACCAGGCCATTTTGGCTAAGGCGCGTCACGCAGGTCGTGTGGAAGTCCGCACTCTCGCGGAAGAACTTGATGTCACTCCCGAAACAATCCGTCGTGATCTCACCGTCTTAGAACGACGAGGCCTCTTGCACCGTGCACACGGTGGAGCTATCCCAGTGGACCGCCTCAGTGTCGAACCCGACGTGACCTATCGCGAAGGTGTTCTCTCCGCAGAAAAAGAACGCATTGCACGGATGGCGCTCTCCGAAATTCCCGCAGGCGGCTCCATTATCTTGGACGCGGGAACAACCACCGCACGTCTTGCCGCGCTCCTTCCCCAAGACATCGAACTCACTGTTGTCACCAACTCCATCCCCATTGCTGCAGTTTTGGCCACTCGACCCAACATTCAGCTGCATCTCCTTGGCGGTCACGTTCGCCCCATCACCTTGGCCATGGTTGGGTCTTGGCCAGAAGATGCTTTGAAATCCCTCTCCGTTGATGTTGCCTTTCTCGGCATCAACGGGCTCACACCTGAACGTGGACTCACTACTCCCGACTTGGAAGAAGCGCGCATCAAGAGTGCATTCGTCGATGCAGCACGACGCACCGTCGTGCTTGCGGACCACACTAAGTTTGGACGTGAAGATTTTGGCCACGTTGCACCGATGAGCCGGATTGATACGGTCATCACCGATAGCAATATCGACAACGAGCACTTACTCGAAATCGAAATGTCTGGCCCAGATGTGGTGGTGGCATGATCATCACTGTGACCGCTAACCCCAGCTTGGACCTCACCCTTGAGGTTGAGAAGTTTGAGCAGGGTGAAGTGAACCGTTCAACCAGCAAGCACAAAGACCCTGCTGGCAAGGGAATTAACGTTTCTCGTGCCCTGCACAAAAACGGCGTCGACACTGCCGCTGTCTTTCCCGCAGATGCCTCTGTAGGTGTCTGGATTGAAAAGGCCCTGACTGAATCTGGAATCCACACCATCACCACTCGAATCAATGATGAGGTTCGCCAGAACATCACCATCGTTGATGCTCAGGGCGACACAACCAAGATTAATGAGACTGGCCCCTTACTCATTGCAGAAGAAGTCTCTTCACTCCTGGCCCAGATTGCTGGCCTGCTGGAAGCCCAACCAGAGTGGCTCGTTGCTGCAGGAAGTTTGCCTCCAGGCCTGGATGGCTCCTTCTATGCTGCGTTGGGCAAGCTCGCTCACGAACACGGTGTGCGTTTCGCAGTAGACAGTTCCGGCTCTGCATTCAAGGAAATTGCACACGCGGGTGTAGCCGATGTGATGAAACCTAACCACGAAGAGTTAGAAGAATTAGCGGGCCGCGAGCTTCCCACCGTCGGAGATGTTGTTGACTTTGCCAAGACCATGCTTGGCAACCCAGATGCCGCCATAGTGGTGAGCCTGGGCGAAAACGGGGCCTTGCTCGTGAACAGCCGCGGAAGCATCTGGGCTGGCCACGAACCTGTTACTCCTGAAAGCACTGTCGGTGCAGGAGACAGCACACTCGCCGGATATCTCAGTGCTGATGTCTCACTTTCGGAAGAAGAATCTGACTCTGAAGCTGGCGATATTGCTCGTATCTCAACAGCTGTCGCTTGGGGCTCGGCCGCCGTGCAGTTGCCTGCCACCACGGTTCCAGGTCCAAAAGACATTACTATTACGGCAGTTCACACTGTTGTTAATCCAAGCCACACCACCGCAATTAAGGAGCTCCACGTATGAGTGCACTAACTACCGAGGACATCGTCATCGTTGGTCTTGTTGCCGAAACCAAAGAAGACGCAACCCGTCAGTTAGCTGTGAAGCTCGCCAACGACGGCCGAGTCACCGACCTCGATGGTTTCCTCGCCGATGTTCGCGCCCGCGAAGAACAGATGGCGACCGGACTTCCTGGGGGCATCGGCATTCCTCACGCACGTTCGGCTCACGTCACCGTACCTTCAGTTGCCGTCGCTACGAGCGTTGACGGCGTGAACTTTGGTGCAGCTGATGGACCCGCACACTTGATCTTCTTGATCGCTGCACCAGATGGTGCAGATGACAAGCATCTCCACATCCTCGCTGCGCTGGCTCGCAAGCTTGTGCACGAAGACTTCCGTCAATCCCTGCGCGACGCCAACTCTGGTGCCGAGATCGCAGCGATTATCACCCGAGAGGTACAGCAATAATGACCAAAATTGTCGCAGTAACATCCTGCATCACGGGTATTGCCCACACCTACATGGCAGCTGAGGCTCTCGAGCAGGCGGCCAAGAAGGCTGGCTACGAGATCACTGTAGAGACTCAGGGTTCTGCAGGCTCATCCCCCATGAAGCAGTCCACGATTGACGAAGCTGATGTTGTCATCTTCGCTACCGATCTTGAGGTCAAGGACCGTTCACGTTTCAACGGTAAGCCTTTTCTTCAGATCGGTGTGAGCAAGGCTCTTGCAGACGCAGAAGGCGTCGTTGCTCAGGCTGTGTCATCCATCGCCACCCTTCCCAAGGATGGCGGAGCTGCACCCGCAGCACCGAAAGCTGCTCCTGCAGCCGAAAAAGCACCCAAAAAGGACTCTGGTGACAAGCCTGGTTTCTTTGGTCGCCTCTTCGGAAGCAAGTAGCAGATTCCCCACAGAGTTCCTGCTGAGACGGCAGGTTCAGTAATACAAATAAAAATGCAATGAGGCATTGGAGGCCACAATTGTCTAGTAATTCAGGAACAGGAACACGCATCCGCCAATGGCTGATGACCGGTGTTTCCTACATGATCCCCTTCGTGGCGGCCGGCGGTATCCTTATCGCTCTGTCGTTCGCAATCGGTGGTTATGACATCGTTTACCAGGACCAGGGAGAGTTCCTGGCAGCGGGCTTCAACCCACTGTCGGCACACGACTGGGCCTACGTCATGTTCGCCGTTGGTGCAGCAACCTTCGGCTTCCTTGTACCCGTGCTGTCAGGTTTTATTGCGTACGCAATTGCTGACCGTCCAGGTCTTGCTCCCGGTTTCGTTGGTGGTGCCATCGCTGGTACCGTTGGCGCCGGATTCCTCGGTGGTCTGATCACCGGTTTCCTCGCAGGTTTCGTCGCACTCTGGCTCAGCCGCCTCAAGGTTGCTGGCTGGTTCCGCCCCATGATGCCTGTTGTTGTGATTCCTTTGATCGCAACCTTCGTCACCGGTGGTTTGATGCTTGTCATCCTCGGTGGTCCACTGAAGGCTCTCATGGACTCGCTCAACGCTTGGTTGACCGGTCTTTCCGGTGGAAGCGTTATCCTCCTAGGTATCGTTCTCGGTCTCATGATGGCTTTCGACATGGGTGGTCCCGTCAACAAGGTGGCTTACACCTTCGCAGCAGCTGGTCTTACTGAGGCCGGCGCAACCGCTGCTGACGACGACGTTCGCTTCGTTGTGATGGCTATCGTTATGGCTGCAGGTATGACACCTCCTCTGGGTCTCGCACTCGCGACTGTTCTCCGCAAGAGCGCATTCTCGAACGCTGAGCGTCAAAACGGTAAGGCTGCATGGGTTCTTGGTGCATCCTTCATCACCGAAGGTGCTATCCCCTTCGCTGCTGCTGACCCCATCCGTGTGATTCCTTCGATCATGATCGGTTCTGCAACTGCAGGTGCTCTCGTTGGAGCATTTGGCTGCACCCTTCGCGCACCTCACGGTGGTCTGTGGGTATTCGGCCTCGTAGGTAACTGGCCAATGTACCTGGTAGCTATTGCTATCGGTACCGTCGTTACCGCTCTCCTCGTTCTCGTCGCAAAGAACATCAAGCCTGGTGTATCTGACGAGGAGCTGGAGGAAGCAGTTGCCTAAAGCTCAGAGAACAGTCACCGTTGGTTCGCGTGTGGGACTGCACGCTCGCCCCGCCAGCACTTTTGTGCAGGCAGTGGCAGCAACCGGTCACAATGTGACGATTACCAAATCAAACGGTGATGACGCAGACGGTGCAAGCATCCTCTCGGTACTCGCTCTGGCAGTTGGACACGGTGAAGAAATCGTGCTCGATGTCGAAGGCGACAACGCTGAGGCCATTGCAGACGAGCTGGCTAGCCTGCTCACGTCTGACCTCGATGCTGACTAATCGTTAGCAGGGCTCTTTGGCCCGTGGGTTCCGATAAGGAATCCACGGGCCTTTCCCTTTAAGCTGACAGGTATGAAAAAGGCACTGGTGTGGGCGCAACAGCGACGCCCCTATCGTGTCTACAAGATTTACAGCGCCGCAGGAGGAAACCTGCTGGCGGCAGGTATGTCATTTCAGGCGTTATTTGCCACCTTTGCTGCTGTGTGGGTTGGATTTAGCCTGAGCGGGATTTACCTCCACGAGAGACCCGAACTCAAGAACGCCATCATCGATTTCATCAATACTCAAATCCCCGACCTAATTCGATCAGGCGGACCTATTGATCCACATGTTCTTGATTCAGCTACGAGCCTGGGGTGGACTGGTGGAATTGCCGTTTTAGTGGTCTTGTACACCGCAATAAATTGGCTCAATTATGTGCGCACGGCGGTCCGTACCATTTTCGCTTTGCCACCATCCAGATTGAATTTCGTTCTGCTCAAGCTCTATGACCTGGTGTTGGCATTGGGTTATGGAATCTTTGTAGTTCTCACGGCAGCACTGACGGTGGTTGTCACCAATCTGGCAAACCTCATCTTCCCCGCGATTGGAATCATCGATGAAAACGGGTGGGGGAAAATAGCTTTTCAAATTGGCGGTTTGGTCATCGTTTATTTCTTTGACGTGGTGATGTTAGCTCTGATGATGAATGTTCTCAGTGGCGTTCCCATTCCACTTCGCAATCTACGAGATGGGGTGCTTCTCGGCGCACTGGCATTGACACTGTTGAAGGTTGCAGGCTCGTTCATTTTGACAAGAACAGACAGCAACCCCCTCCTAGCAAGCTTTACTGTGTTTATCGGGTTGCTGATCTACTTCAATTTCGCCTCTCGAATTTATTTGTTTGCGACCAGCTGGGTTGCATTGAGCATGCAAGACGAACAGGTAGAAGTTCGAGACTTAGGGTGGATTGTTCCCCACCGTCACTCCTCTGACTAGCCCTAGACTTGAAACCATGTCTGTACGCATCGCCACCGTCAATGTCAATGGCGTTCGTGCCGCCTTCCGGAAGGGAATGGACCAGTGGCTTTCCAGTCGCAATGTTGACATTCTTGCCTTGCAAGAAGTGCGTGCATCTACCGAAGATCTAGCTGAGCTATTGGGTCCCGAATGGAACATTCTGCATGATGCCGCCAGTGCGAAGGGTCGTGCAGGGGTTGCCTTGGCCAGTCGCAGCAGTGCAGAGATTCACCGCGTCAGCTTGGGTGCTGACGACTTTGATACAGCAGGTCGCTGGCTTGAAGCAGACTACAAAATTGGCGACAAGATTCTTACTGTGGTGAGTACCTATGTTCACTCAGGCGAGGTAGACACCCCCAAACAGGTAGAGAAGTTCAAGTTCTTAGAGGCGATGCAAGAGCGCCTACCCGAGCTCGAAGCACACACTCCCTACGCACTGGTCGTGGGAGATCTCAACGTCGGCCACACCGAGCTTGATATCAAGAACTGGAAAGGCAACGTCAAGCGGGCAGGATTCCTACCCGAAGAACGCGCCTACTTCTATCGCTTTATGGGCCCCAAGGGTGAGATTGTCACCGGTCCTGACGGTTCCACTGGGACCGGCCTTGGTTGGGTTGATGTGGGCCGCCAAGCAGTCGGCGACGTGCCTGGCCCCTACACCTGGTGGTCCTGGCGTGGGCAAGCATTCGATAACGATGCGGGCTGGCGTATTGATTACCATTTAGCAACACCAGCCTTGGCTGCCCTTGCCTCGAATTACAGTGTTGATCGCGCAGACACCTACGACACTCGCTGGTCAGATCACACTCCCGTTGTTGTCGATTACAACCTCTAGGACATCATGAGTAACAAACCTGTCATTCTCTCCGGCATGCAACCCTCGAGCGATTCGTTGCACCTTGGAAACTACATCGGTGCGTTGGGTAACTGGGTGACCATGCAGGATGAATTTGATGCCTTTTACTGCGTTGTTGACCTCCACGCCATCACGGTTCCTCAGGACCCTGCAGAACTTCGCGAGCGCACCCGCTCCACTGCCGCACAGTACATTGCTGCCGGAATCGACACCGACAAATCAACGTTGTTCATTCAGTCTCACGTACAGGCACACACCCAAATTGCGTGGGTGCTCAACACCATCACCGGATTTGGTGAAGCAAGCCGCATGACGCAATTCAAGGACAAGTCTGCGAAGCAGGGTGCTGATGCAGCTTCGGTGGGTCTGTTTACATACCCCATCCTCATGGCAGCGGACATCCTTGCATATCAAGCAAACGTTGTTCCCGTAGGTGAAGACCAACGCCAGCACCTGGAACTCACTCGTGACCTCGCCACGCGTTTCAATGCACGTTTTGGTGAAACCTTCACGATTCCTGAAGGCTATATTCTCAAAGAGACTGCCAAAATCTTTGACCTACAAAACCCCACAGCCAAGATGTCCAAGTCGGCCGAGACAGAAGCTGGTCTGTTGAAAATCATGGATGACCCCGCTGTCACGGCAAAGAAGGTCATGCGTGCTGTCACAGATGCTGATGGTGAGATTCGCTTTGACCGGGAGAATAAGCCCGGTGTAGCAAACTTGCTCACGATTTTCTCTGTGCTGTCAGGTCGCAGTATTGATGACCTGGTCAATGAGTATGCAGGCGGTGGCTACGGAGCTCTCAAGAAAGATCTTGCCGAGCAGATCACAGCGAGCTTTACTCCCATCCGCGAGCGCACGAACGAACTGTTATCTGATCCCGCTGAGCTGGATCGACTGTTAGGTCAGGGCGCTGATCGTGCCTCTGAAGTGGCAGATAGGACCCTGACGAAGGTCTATGACGCCATCGGTTTACTCCCCCGCTACCACGGCTAGCCTCGCACGCTCTCAGCGAATTCACACCCCAGCCTTAGGTGGGAATAACTCTAGGGAGTAGACTGTTATCTAGAGCAACGCGCTTCGGGGTCAGTGAAAATCTGAGCCGGCGGTGAAAGTCCGCGACCCTCATGCAAAAGCCACCCGGCTGGAGGATGAGGTTGATTCGGTGAAATTCCGAAACCGACGGTTAAAGTCCGGATGGGAGAACGCGCGGGGTAGGTGTAGTCAGTGACCCCTGCCCAGTTCGGATGTCATTTTGGCACCCGTCTACCCGAAGCATGCCTCTAATTCAGAGAGAGCACCCGGTAGATGAACGAAAAAGACACCACGCAGGCCGAACAGGCCGCTATGCGTCGTGCCATCGTGCTTGCCGGGAACGGCCCACACTATGGCGTGAATCCCCAGGTGGGATGCGTTGTGCTCAACCCTGCTGGAGAGATTATTGCCGAGGGGTGGCACCGTGGTGCCGGCACAGCTCACGCTGAAGTAGATGCGTTAAGCCAGCTCACGCCAGAACAGGCGAAAGGCTCAACCTTTGTGGTCACCTTGGAGCCCTGTAACCACACCGGCAGAACGGGTCCTTGTGCACAGGCTTTGATTGAGGCTGGCGTAGGACGTGTTGTGTACGCCGCTACAGACCCAGGTCATGACTCCTCTGGCGGGGCACAGCGTCTGCGTGACGCAGCTATTGAGGTTGTTGGTGGCTTGCTCGAAGCGGAAGTGGAAGAACTTCTCGAAGAGTGGATGCTGGCAGCTCGCTTACACCGTCCCCACGTCACTGTGAAGTGGGCGTCTAGTTTTGATGGCCGTGCTGCAGCAGCTGATGGTACGAGCCAATGGATTTCTGGTCCACAATCGCGCGAGCGTGTTCATCTGCAGCGTTCTGCAGCAGATGCCATCATCGTGGGAACAGGAACGGTTTTGGCAGATAACCCTTCTCTTACTGCGCGCACCACCTCTGGCGATCTTCACGAGCACCAACCGATTCCTGTCATTATCGGGAAACGTCAGATTCCTGGAGATGCTCAGATTTATCAGCACCCTCTCGAACCTCTCGTGATTGGCCACAATGACCTGCATGGCGCATTAAGTGAAATGTTCGACCAAGGTATTCGAACTGTCTATGTCGAAGGTGGCCCCACCTTGGCCAGTGCATTCATTGCGCAGGGGTTAGCCGATCGTCTCTACATCTTCCAAGCACCTGTGTTGCTTGGCGGCGACAAGCTTGCCCTGGGAGATCTCGGAGTATCCACCCTGTCTGAACGTATCGATCTTGAGGTGAGCTCAATTGAGAACTTGGGTGAAGACATTTTGATTACTGCTAAACCACTCAGGAAAGGGGCCTAAACCATGTTCACTGGCCTGATTGAAGAACGCGGAACAATTACCGCAATAGAAACTTTGCCAGATGCGGTGAGACTCACAGTCACCGGACAGAAAGCACTCTCTGGAGCCCAGCAGGGTGATTCCATAGCGGTTAGCGGAGTGTGTCTGACGGTGATCGAACACGATGCCACCTCGTTCACCGCTGATGTGATGCAACAAACCCTCGATATGTCTACCCTTAGTGGCGCACAGGTGGGCTTGGCGGTTAACCTCGAACGCGCTGCTGAGCTTGGTAGTCGCCTGGGCGGCCACATCGTGCAAGGTCATGTGGATGGAACCGCAGTGGTTCTCTCCATTACTCCTAGCGAGGATTGGACAGTAATTCGCTTTAGCCTCAGTAGAGAGCTTGCTCCCCTATTGGTAGATAAAGGGTCCATCACCGTTGATGGTGTTTCACTCACTGTGAGCAACATCAGTGACCCTTCAGAATCCGACCAATGGTTTGAAGTTTCTCTCATTCCAGAAACACTCACAGTGACCACGCTTGGCCTTCGTGCCGTTGGCGATGCAGTCAACCTCGAAACAGACATTATTGCCCGACAGGTCGCACGCATGCTGGCCTTCCTTCCCCAACAGAATGTAGGTGCCTAACATGGCTCTGACACCCATCCCCGAAGTTCTTGAAGCTCTCAAGGCTGGACGCATCGTGCTTGTGGCCGATGACGAAGGCCGCGAAAATGAGGGCGACGCCATCATGGCGGCAGAGTTCGCCACCAAAGAATCCATTGCGTGGATCGTAAAAAACTCCTCCGGTTTGATTTGCGCCCCCATGTCACGCGACGTGGCAGACCGCCTCAACTTGCCCATCATGGTTGAACACAACCAAGACACACGCAAGACCGCATACACGCTCACTGTGGATGCCGCTCACGGAGTCACGACAGGAATTAGTGCATCAGATCGTGCGCTCACACTCAACGTTCTTGCGAACCCACTCTCCGTCTCCCACGACTTGATTCGCCCTGGACACATTCTTCCGCTTCGTGCTGTTGATGGTGGTGTTCTTGAACGCCCAGGACACACTGAAGCAGCCGTCGATCTTCTCCGTATGGCAGGTCTTTCTCCTGTTGGTGTTATAGCGGAAATCGTTGATGAAGATGGCGACATGATGCGCATGCCCGGCTTGGAAAAACTCGCTGACAAAGAAAACATGCCGCTGACCACTGTGGCCGCACTGATCAACTACCTAGAAGCTCATCCTCTCCCTGCGCGTATTGAGGGAGAGATGGATAAGGACCGTGTCGTATTTGAAGTGGAGACAAACGTCCCCACCGAAAATGGCACCTTCCGTATGCGCGGATATCGCGATCGCACCACCGGCACTGACCACGTCGCTATCGTGGCAGGAAACCCCGGCGGTGAAGACGTTCTTGTTCGCGTTCACTCTGAATGTCTCACCGGTGAAGCTCTGCATTCACTCAAATGTGAGTGTGGACCGCAGCTCGATGAAGCATTGCGCATGATTGAAGCCGACCCCAACGGTGGTGTGGTGCTGTATATGCGTGGTCAAGAGGGTCGCGGTATCGGCCTGGTGAACAAGTTCAAGGCCTACCAACTTCAAGAACAAGGCTTGGATACCCTTGATGCCAACCTCGCATTAGGCCTCCCTGCTGATGCGCGCGATTACACCGCTGCAGCGCGAATGCTCTCAGATATGGGAATTCGATCAGTTCGCTTGCTTAGCAACAACCCTGAAAAACAGCGTCAACTCGAAAAATATGGAATCAGAATTAACGGCCTGGTTCCTCTGATCGTTGGTCTAGGTGAGTTCAACACTGGTTACCTCAACGTGAAGCGCGACCGTATGGGACACCAGTTACCTGGCATCCTTCCAGCAATTGAACCAGCTGTCGCCGCCAAGGAGGTCACCGCATGAGTGGAGCAGGCTCCCCCACAATCTCTGTTGATGCAACAGGACTGAACATTGTTATTGTTGCCGGGCAGTGGCATGACGTCATCACTGATGCGATGATTGCATCTGCCCAGCGCACCATTGAGGCAAGCGGCGCATCGCATTCACTTGTGCGCGTGGCAGGAAGTTTTGAGCTTCCTGTGGTGTGTAAAGCAGTCTTGGATGCCGGTGCAGATGCTGTTGTTGCTCTGGGAGTCATCATTCGTGGTGGCACCCCCCACTTTGAGTTTGTCTCCGATGCAGCAACCTCAGGACTCACCCGTGTGGCACTCGATACCGGAAAGCCTGTTGGCTTTGGAGTGCTCACCTTGGATGATGAACAACAGGGTCTCGACCGAGCTGGACTACCCGATTCCACAGAAGATAAGGGTCAAGAAGCGGCACTCGCCGCCTTGGAAACAGCAGTTACCCTTCGAAAGATTCGGAACAAGTAGCTAGGCTGAGGATATGGAACTTTTAGTCACAATCCTCGTCATCCTTCACTTCATTGGTCTGTCCTACCTTTTGGGTGCATTCCTGCTTCAGATCAAAGACATCGCCAAGGGTAAGGGTCGCGTTGTTCGCGGCATGCTCGATGGTGCCTACACACAGTTGGTGACCGGTGTCGCACTGACAGGTATTTACTCTGCCGGCCTCATTGAAGGCGAAGAGGTCAACAACACCAAGATTGCCGTGAAGCTGTCTGTGCTCATTGTGATCATTGTCTTGGCCCTCGTATTCCGCAAGCGTGAGGTTGCACCTTCATGGGCACTATGGACCATCGGTGGTCTGACCTTGCTCAACGTTATTCTCGCTGTCGCCTGGTAGCTAGGACCTGATGAGCTCACCCCGCATGGGTCGTCGTTCATCGGCCCCTGAAAATTCTTCAACTGCACCCAAAGCCAGCTTTGGGCAGTTGATGCCCTACTTGCTTGAACACAAAAAGGTTCTTTCTTTCGTTATTGTGCTCAGCGTATTGGGGGCGGCCGCATCCTTGGCTCAGCCTTTACTGGTTGGTCAAGTAATCAACCGCGTGAGCGCCGGTGAGCTCATGGGCAACCTCGTGTGGTTGCTGATCGGCCTTGTTGTTGCCTCTGCGCTGATTAATGGCTACCAGCACTACCTCCTTCAGCGCACCGGTGAGGGAGTGGTTCTTTCCTCCAGGCGTCGCCTCGTGGCGCGAATTCTGCGGCTACCGATTAGCGAATTTGATACCCGGCGAACCGGTGACCTTGTTTCACGCGTGGGTAGTGACACAACTTTGCTCCGTGCCGTCTTGACCCAGGGTCTTGTTGAAGCCATTGGAGGTTCACTGACGTTCATTGGAGCCATCATTGCGATGGCCATTATTGACCCCGTTTTGTTGGGACTGACCGTCTTGGTGGTCTTCAGCGCGATCATCATCGTTACTGTTCTCTCTCGTCGTATTCGCGTCGCAAGCCGAAAAGCTCAAGCTAAAGTAGGCGAACTTGCTGCTTCTGTGGAGCGAGCTATTTCTGCCGTGCGCACCGTGCGTGCCGCCAATGCAACAGATCGAGAAATCAAGGTCGTTGATGATGAGGCCGAGGGCGCGTGGCGCATGGGCATCAAGGTTGCCAAGATTTCAGCTCTTGTTGTCCCTGTTGCTGGAATCGCCATGCAGGTAGCGTTCCTCACCGTACTCGGCGTGGGTGGTTTCCGCGTTGCTTCGGGGGCCATCACGGTAGCTAATTTGGTGACATTCATCTTGTTTTTATTCATGATGATCATGCCGCTAGGGCAAGCCTTTGGTGCGATCACCTCAGTGAACTCAGCACTGGGTGCTCTCGGGCGTATTCAAGAAATCATTGCCCTGCCCAGTGAAGGAGAGTTCGATCGTGAACTTGCTCCCCTGGCAACGTTAGATAACGGTGCACGCGGCGCAGTGAAGAACTCCCCCATCGCAGTGGAGTTTGTGGACGTTCGCTTCTCGTATCCTGTGCTGGTGCTTCCCGTTGAGGAAGATGAGAGTACGACCGATCCCACCGCCAAAATGTCTCGTGCTGAGAAAGCACGAATCAAAGCTGGTGGCGCAGCAGGTGAAGCTCTCGCCGAGGAAGCGAAGCCCCTTACTGAGGCTCCCGAGATCCTCAAGGGAGTTTCCTTTAGCGTTGCACACGGAACTCGTGCCGCTCTCGTCGGACCCTCTGGTGCTGGTAAATCAACCATCCTGGGTTTGATCGAAAGATTCTATGACCCTAGCTCGGGCGAGATTCGTGTCGGGGGTGTCGATATCAAGGCACTCGAGCGTGAAGATTTGCGTGCACAGATTGGCTATGTCGAACAGGATGCTCCAGTGCTTGCCGGCTCCCTGCGAGATAACCTATTGCTGGGTTCACCCGACTCAACAGATGAGGAGTGCATCGCAGTCTTGGCCGATGTAAACCTCACCTCTGTCCTCGAGCGCAGCCCCCTTGGCTTGGATGCTCCCGTGGGTGAAGAAGGTGTCATGCTCTCCGGTGGTGAACGTCAACGCTTGGCGATTGCTCGCGCCCTGTTAGCTGCACCACCCATTCTGTTGTTGGATGAATCCACCTCAAGCTTGGATGGGGCAAACGAGCAGCTCATGCGTGAGGCAATTGACCGTGTTGCACAAGATCGCACGCTGATCATCATCGCGCACCGCCTCTCCACAGTCGTTGATAGCGATCAGATTATTGTGCTGGAAAACGGTGCTGTTGTCGGAACGGGAACACATTCCGAACTCGTAAGGACAACTCCGCTATATAAAAACCTGGCCAAACACCAGCTATTGGTCTAGTCAATAAACACAGAATCCCCCTCCTTCCGAGGGGGATTCCTTATGTGTTTGAAACTTAGGCAAAAGGATTGGGAGTCATGGTGTACTTCACCGAGAGGTACTCGTTGATACCCTCAAAACCACCTTCGCGTCCCAAACCGGACATCTTGACACCACCAAATGGTGCTGAAGCGTTGGAGATCACTCCAGCGTTGAGGCCCATCATGCCGGTCTGTAGTTTCTCAATCAGACGCTGACCTCGCTGGAAATCTTCGGTGTAGACATAGCCGATGAGACCGTATTCGGTGTCGTTAGCGATCTTGATCCCCTCTTCTTCCGTTGAGAAGGTGGTAATTGAGAGCACCGGACCAAAGATTTCTTCTGTCATGATGTCTGCACCAGGCGTGACACCGGTGAGAACGGTGGGCTCATAGAAGGTTCCCACACCCTCAATTGCTTGACCACCGGTGAGCACAGTTGCACCCTTCGCAACAGCGTCCTGAACAAGTTCATCTGCTTTGGCCACAGCCTTTTCATCAATCAGTGGACCAATGCTGACGCCCTCTTCGGTGCCGCGGCCAACCTTCATTGACTTCACACGCTCGGTAACCTTCTTGGCAAATTCTTCTGCGACAGCCTCGTGGACGATGACACGGTTAGCTGCGGTGCAGGCCTGCCCGATATTACGGAACTTGGCAATCATGACGCCATCAACGGCCTTATCGAGATCAGCATCTTCAAAGACCAGGAATGGAGCATTTCCGCCAAGTTCCATCGAGGTGCGCAACATGTTTTCAGTTGCGAGCTTCATCAACGACTGGCCAACGCCGGTGGAACCAGTAAAGGAAAGCTTACGTAGACGTTTGTCGGTCACTATGGGGTCAGATACAGCTGCGGTGGTGGATGTCGTGAAGACGTTTACCACACCAGCGGGAACACCAACCTCTTCTAAGATCTTGACGAAATAGAGAGTTGTGAGTGGCGTTAGAGTTGCTGGCTTCACTACGACCGTGCAACCGGCAGCTAATGCAGGAGCAATCTTGCGCGTTGCCATGGCCAGTGGGAAGTTCCACGGCGTGATGAGGTAGCTGGGACCGACTGGCATGTGGGTCACGATGGTGCGACCTGTGCCTTCAGGGTTAGTGCCGTAGCGACCAGTAATGCGCACTGCTTCTTCGCTGAACCAACGAAGGAACTCCGAGCCATAGTTGACTTCACCGATGGCTTCCGCCAGGGGCTTACCCATCTCGAGTGTCATGAGAAGTGCAAACTCATTCTTGAGTTCTTGCACACGATCAAAAGCTTTGCGGAGAATGTCACTCCGTACCCGTGGAGGAGTTGCTGCCCACGCATCCTGTGCTGCAACGGCAGCGTCGAGTGCTTTCATTCCGTCTGCAGGTGACGCATCGGCAATGTTTTTCAACACAGCACCTGTTGCCGGGTCGTGCACGGCAACCGTCTTGCCACCTTCAGCATCAACCCACTGACCGTTGATGTACAACTGAGATGGTACCTGTGCAAGCAGTTCTGATTCGGAAATCGTTGACATTCTTCACCTTTTCTACGAATTCCTTATTCTATTCCCAAAATGGGTACGAAATAAAGAGGTCGTTAGGACTCAAACGATAATACAAGAAATGCCAGGATGTTGTCCCCGCAAAACCAGAGAAGGGAGAAGTGCGGGAGAAGAACTGACGTTACGTGGGGCCGCCTGCGGGAATTGAACCCGCGACCTATTCTTTACGAGGGAATCGCTCTACCAACTGAGCTAAGGCGGCGTGAACCGCCTCAGGCGGAACAAGTATCTAGCTTAGTAGCTTGTTTATTTGCTCTGCGAGTTACGACGGCGACGCATCGCCATAAACACAATGACAAGAGCTAACACAACTGATGCGGCTGCGGTGATACCCAAAACTAGTTGTATTTGAGCTGCAGCAGGATCTTGAACCGATGTGGTGCGCAACATGTCTTCGGTGACTACAGGCTCCTCAACGGGCATGGGGGTTTCAACCGGTGCGGGTTCAATTACAGAACCCTCGACCGAGAAATCAACCTGACCCGAAGCAGGGTGGCCATCGATGGAAACAATGCGGTAAACAGCGGTGTAACTTCCGTTAGGCAAGGCGCCCTGAACAATCGGAACTGTCATCGTTGCCCCTGTTGCGTCAAAGGTTGGAGCACCAAGTTCAAAACCAGTTCCGTCTGAAGCGGTCAACACAACCTCTGGTGGAAAGCTCTGCTCAACAGGTTCAACGAACGTGAATTGCAGTTCACTGACATCAGAAACTACGGCACCGTTTGCGGGGACAGAGAGAAATTCATCACTGTGCGCCGAGGCAACACTGGAGAAACCAAGAACAGCAGCAATACTCAACAGCATGGCGACTAACACTGCGCTAAAACGACGAATCATGACAGTAATCCTTCTCCAATAAATCCTCCCGGCTGGCAGCCTGGCGGTAATGCAAACACAGCTGAGCCTATGGGGATAGTCCAAGTATTCAGTAAGTCTAGGTCAGCCAAGCGTTGCTGCACAGGAACAAACTGGTGACCAATGTCTGCCATGTATGCAGCAAAGAGCAACCCAACGTTCGGTGAACCGTCGGAGTTAATTCCTTCGTCGTAGTTCAGCGGTCGACGAAGGAACTTCTGGGTTGGATCATCGGTTCGGGCACGACGCAGATGAGCAAAAGAAGGAATGACCGGCAAACCATTGTCGGATTTCGCCGCAAGGTTCGGTGGATCAAATTCATTGACTCCTGTCAGGGGGGCTCCGTTTGAGAGTTTGCGTCCGACAGAAAGTTCCTTACTTCCCTCATCCAGCTTGTCCCAGGTATCCAAGTTCATTGCGATACGTCGCAGCACCAGAGATGTACCACCGTCAAACCAACTTGGTTTCCCCTGCGCCCAAACTTGAGCATCAAACTCTTCCGAAGTTCGGGGATTAACTGTTCCATCAACTTGGCCGAAGAGATTTCTTCCCGTTTGTCCGTCAGGTTTTGCGCCTGGGGTAGAAGTAAATCCGCTTTGTGACCAGATAATTGTGGCGAAACTGCGTGCTGTTCTTGTGAGTTGACGGACAGCATGTGAAAGCGTTAGCGGATCATCTGACCCCACCTGAATGACTAAGTCGCCACCGGAATACTCGGACTGAAGCTTGTCAATGGAGAAAGCTGGAAGTTCAGCAAAGCCATGGGGAATCTTGGACTCCAAGCCCAGCTTGGTAAAGAAGCTCGGCCCAAAACCAAACGTTGCAGTTAATCGTGCAGGGTTGAGTGCAAGATAGGGATCGTTATCTGGCAATGCCGGTACGCCCTGCGTAAGCCGTGCAGCATCATCGGTGAGCAGTCTCATCATCCGAATAGCACCCTCACGGTCAGTCGAGGGTTTCAGGTTCCAGCCCAGAAATGTTCCATACGCCTGAGGAGGTGTCTCAATTCCTGCTTGGTGTTTTCCGTAAAACGGAACTTTTTCTTGCCCCAGCTCTCCCGAGGCTGCCCTCTGTGCGGCCTGAGCTTGAGCTACCGTGTATCCCGTTCCCACCCCAACTGCAGCAACTCCGGTGGCAAGCCCGGCGGAAACAAGGAAACCTCGCCGTGACACGGCACGGCGAGGTTCCTGTGTTTCTGATGAAGAAAACTTTGACATGTGTCCTGCTTATCAGAGTCAGCTGAGAGCTAGTGGCTCATTTCCATCGAACCTTCGGCATCTGCTTCAGGGTCGTAGGTTTCATTTGCGTTTGCAATTTCACGAGCAATTGCCTCAATGGGCAGAGTTGTTCCGTTGGAGAATTCAAGCGTCAAGGTAATTGTGCTTCCAACAGGAATGGGCTTGAGGAGATCCCAGTACATCACGTGGTAACCACCTGGCTTGAGAGTTACTGAACCCTTGGCAGGAATAACAATTCCACCCTTGGCTTCTTGCATCACCATGTCGCCAGCATCATTCTTGACAACCTCGTGAACCTCAAGTGGTGATTCCGTCAAACCTTCAGTGGTGTTTGTCGCACCGACAAGAGTGATGTCTTCGTCAGAGGGATTTTCCAAAGTCATGAAGACTCCAGTCATTGCCATGCCGTCCATCAGTTCTGGTACTGCTTTGACCCACACATCGGTTGCGCTGGGGGTGACGGGTTCTGGCGTTGCTGGTGCGCAGCCGACTAAAGCCAAAGCCGCAACGATAATGCTGGCCAGTGAGAGACCGCGCTTGATGGGGAAAGTTGTTGTGCTCACTTGAGTTCCTTTGTGACGGGTGTATTCTACGTAACGTAGAAGATTCATATTATTCTACATAACGTAGAATAAGCAACGTGGGAGAGAGAATGACCCCTTCTCGCAATCGAGGAGAGCTAGAGGCAGCCATCATGGACATCCTCTGGGCCTCTGAAACAGGACTCACTGCTAAAGACGTGCAGGCGAGATTCTCCGAGAATATTCCGGCAATCACAACTTTGATTACCGTACTCGACAGAATGTGCGCCAAAGGCCAAGTTAGTAAATCCGCATCAGGTGGACGTAGTTTCGTGTTCTCTGCGACATCCAACAAAGTCGATCACGTCACTGGACTCATGAAGAACGCTTTGCTCAGTGCTGATGACCACATGGCGGCGTTACTTCATTTCGCCGGGACCCTCTCTGAGGATGATCGAGCGTTCCTGCGTAAAGCAATCGATAATTCCTAACTGAGCATGTCTCTTCAGACAATCGTGATTCTCTTTGGCGTATACGCCATAGTCACGTTGGTAGCTCCGAGAGTGCTTATTGACCCTCAGCTGATGAATAAGCATCCCCGGTTTGTTCTGTTTGCCTGGCTTGCTTCGCTGGGAGTTGCAGGAATTTCCCTCATCCTCGCCCTCGGTGGCTTGGTTAGTCGTGCTCTCGAACAACATGTTGAAGATCCTGACTATGCCCGAATCATTATTCCCATCCTGGATCACGTCTTTGGCTGGATTGCGTTAGCTGCCCTGGGTATCTTGCTCTTTCGCCTCATTGCTGCGGTGGGTGAACTCCGGACTGCTCGAGCAGAATTGTTGTCGCAATGGAGCATGATTTCCACAAGTTCACAACATCACACAATTGATGGCCACAGTGTTCACGTCATAGATGTGCCAGAAAACATATTGATGGCAATCCCATCGGCGCACACCATCGTGGCGAGCACGGGATTGATGCAGGCTCTCTCTCCCAGTGAATTAGCAGCTGCACTCGTTCATGAACAAACACACATCAATGAACATCACCAGGCCATACGTGAAGCTGGAGTCTTAGCAGTAGCAGTGGCACCCGGATTTTCCGCGAGTGCTCGAATGGCTCAGGCAACTCGAATCGCAACGGAGCTTATTGCTGATGATGAAGCAGCAAAAAAGTATGGCCCTGAGGTTGTTTCACATGCCCTCGTGGCTGCCTTTGGTGACTCTGCCCTGATTGAAGAACGCGTAGCACGACTGCGTGCTTAGCACCGTAAATCTCTCGGTGGAACTGTTCCTCTCAGTAGGAAAGAATCGACGGCATCCTTCACACACGAGTTGGACTTGTTATAAGCCGTGTGGCCCTCGCCTACATAGGTGATGAGATGACCACGGTCCAACTGGGCGGCAAGCTCCTGTGCCCAACGATACGGAGTTGCTGGATCTCCCGTTGTCCCAACGACAAGAATGTCCCCGGAGCCTGAAGCTGAGACTTCACCGGGGCCCAACACCGCAGGTGCTGGCCATGAGGCACAGGACTGCTCGCCCCACGCCAAATAAGGGCCAATCACGGGAGCAACTGATTTCAACTTCTCAGCGTTGCGTGCCCACTGGGATTGATCGCTTTCAGTTGGGTAATCAAGGCAGTTGATAGCGATGAAAGCTTCCGTGGAATTATCTCCATAAACACCCGCATCGGAGCGGTTGTAATACCAATCTGCCGCTGCGAATGCAGGATCTGCATCGCCTTCATTTACCGCGGAGAAAATATCGGAAAGATAGCCCCAAGCTTCTTTGTCATAGAGCGGTGCAATGATGGCAGTGACCATGGCATCAGCACCTAGAAGGCGGCCGTCAGAAGCTTCAAGTGGTTTTCTATCAAGCTGTGACAGCAGCTGTGAAATGGTGGTCATCGCCTGGTCGACGGTGCCAGTAAAAGGACAAGATGATTGAGTCACGCAGTCGGCAAGATATGCCCGCAAGGCGGCCTCGAAACCCTGCGCCTGTGTCACGGTGACATCAAAACTGGACGAGGCTGGGTTAAGTGCCCCGTCGAGAACCATGCGCCCGGCATTACCTGGAAAAGTTTCTGCATAAATCGCGCCCAGAAGAGTTCCATAGGAATATCCCAGGTAGTTCAGCTGACGATCACCGACCAGATAGCGCAGCATATCGAGATCACGTGCCGCACTGAGAGTGTCAACATGTCCTAACAGTGCTCCAGTTTTTTCCGCGCAATCCAGGGCAAAAGCTTGTGTTGCCGCGGCCCTCTCAGCAAACCATTCAGGCGATTCGCGAGGAGCATTGATAAAGCCGTAGAGATATTCATCCATTTCGGCATCTGAGTCAACACATGTCACTGGGGTGGATTGACCGACACCTCGAGGATCAAAACCAATCACGTCGTAGTTCTTTTGAACGTCTTTACTCACCGCATAGTCCAGAGAATTTGCAATGAGATCCACGCCCGAAGCGCCCGGTCCTCCAGGGTTCACGAACAGAGAACCGAGGCGGTCGGTGCTGGAGGCAACATGTCGCACCATCGCCAGTTCCAGTGTCTGACCTTGAGGGTTGCTCCAGTCAATAGGCGCCTTAGCAACCGCGCACTCCATCGCTTCGTAGCAGTCCTGCCAAGAGATGTCCTGGTTATAAAACGGCGCATACTCGGTTGGGATACTCTCTGGAGGTAAAGAAGGTTTAGGGACCACCGGCGCAGAGCATGCGGACAACGTCACTGTCAGAGTGGCAACAAGTGCTGTCAGTCGCAGAGAAATTCTCATACGGATACTTCAGATCGCGAAGCACGAATCAGTAACGCCTCCATAGCAAGCGCAGGTGAAACATTAGAGTCAATGCGTTCTCGTGCTTGGGCTATTGCTTCCATAGTTGCCAAGGTGTCCTCGGACGGACGTGCTGCGGCCGCAGCGCGGAGTTCGGTTTCAAACTCAACATTGATGAGATCTTCGTTGACACCCAGTTGGATCCGCAAGACGTCCCGGTAGACCGAGAGCAGGTCCACAAGAATGCGATCCAATCCATCGCGCAAGCTTCGTGTTGCGCGGCGTTTTTGCTGCTCTTCTAAACCTTTGACGTGACTGCGCAGATTTGCTGGAACAGCGTCGCCTTCGGCAATACCCATCGATTTACGCAAGTGCTCGAGTTCTTGAGCATCACGTTCTTCAGTGATTGCTTTGGCGTCATCTGTTGCGATCTCAATCATGCGCGCTGCAGCCATCACTGCCTCACGAACGGTCATCACATTCAATGCCAGACGGACTGTTTCTTCTCGCCTCGCAGCAGCTTCAGGATTGGTGGCTAAGCGGTGAGCCATCCCGATGTGAGATTGTGCGTGCCGGGCAGCTCGCTCTGCAGTCTGAGCATCAACACCATCGCGTGCGGCAATCAATTTCGCCACATCCTCAACACTGGGCACACGCAAACGAACAGAGCGAACCCGCGAACGAATTGTCGGAATCAGGTCGGCTTCACTAGGTGCACACAAAATCCATACTGTGCGCTCAGGTGGTTCCTCAAGTGCCTTCAACAGGACGTTGGAGGTGCGCTCAGCCATTCGATCAGCATCTTCGATCACGATGACGCGATATCTGGAGACCGCTGGTGAATACTGTGAGCTTTGCACCAGTGCGCGAACCTCATCAATAGAGATAATCACACGTTCAGTGGTCAGCGAAGAAAGATCTGGGTGTGTGCGGGCAGCGACTTGAGTGCAATCAGAACAATCACCACATCCCCCCTCGCGACAGAGCAAAGACGCGGCAAACGCATAAGCAAGATTGGAGCGCCCAGAACCCGGAGGGCCTGTCACGAGCCACGAGTGCGTCATCGCAGAATCGTGTGTAGCAGAGCTGGCCAGTTCCGCAAGGGATGCAGCACGGAAAACTTCTATGGCCTCTTGTTGGCCAACGAGGTCATCCCACACTGTCATAGTTCAAGGCTACCGCCAGGAGCTGACAGCACCTGTGCGCTAGCTGAGCTCTTGGCTAACTCGAGTTCGAATAGCCAAGGCTAACTCGCCAATCGGTTGCGTCGCATCGAGTACAAGGAACCTTTTCGGTTCAGCGTGAGCTAAGGCAAGGAAGCCCGCTCGTACTCGGGAGTGAAACTCTGCCTTCTCGCTCTCCAAACGGTCAAAAGGTTTATCTGCAGCATCCAGTCGGGTTTGTGCAACATTCTCGTCCAAATCCAAAAGCACAGTGACGTCCGGCAGCAAACTTTCTGTTGCCCACAACGAGAGGTCCCGAACCTCGGTTGCATCCAAGACTCGTCCAGCGCCTTGATACGCAACAGAGGAATCAAAGTAACGATCTTGAATAACAATTTCACCGCGCTCAAGGGCTGGCCGGACCACTGTTGCGATGTGTTGGGCGCGATCTGCGGCATAGAGCAAGGCTTCAGCTCGAGGATCAATGTGTCCACGATGGTGTAACACGAGGTTGCGAATCTCCACACCAACCTCAGAGCCGCCAGGCTCGCGGGTGCGAACGACAGTGCGACCTTGCTCGGTCAACCACTGAGCTAACAGGCCTGCCTGAGTGGACTTGCCCGAACCGTCTCCGCCTTCAAAGGTGATGAACAACCCGGCCATGAAGCTACTCGCTGGCCTTAGAGGAAATTCCTGATTTACCCAAAGTGGTCGCAGCCTTCTTTGCTCCAGCTTTCTTCACCACGATGGTATCGCCGACCTTCTTTGTGGTCTTCTTCTTGGCGGCAGGCTTCTTTGCAGCAGCCTTCTTGCGTACAACGGGTCCTTTGGCGCGCTTGATTGCGAGAAGTTCAACCGCACGGTCGAAGTCAATTTCTTCGGGAACCTCACCACGAGGAATGGTTGCGTTGGTGGTTCCATCAGTGACATAGGGGCCGAATCGGCCATCCTTGATTTTGATGGGTTTGCCACTTTCTGGGTCTGCATCAAATTCTTTAATGGCACTGGCAGCCTTGCGTGCACCGTACTTGGGCTGCGCAAACAGTTCTAGTGCTCCAGCTAAATCGATGGCAAAGATTTGGTCTTCGTTCTCAAGAGAGCGGGTGTCGGTGCCCTTCTTGAGGTACGCGCCGTAACGACCATTTTGGGAGGTGATGACCTCACCGGATTCAGGGTCAACTCCAACCTCACGAGGAAGGTTGAGCAACTTCAGTGCAGTCTCGAGATCAACCGTTGCAGGGTCCATGCTCTTGAACAGGGACGCTGTGCGAGGCTTGACTACCTCGGCCTTTGCAACTCGCTTTTTCTTTTTGACCTCAACGACCTCACCGGTAGCAGGATCAATTTCTGCTTCATCCAGGGCAACCTCTGGCTCTGGTTCAAGCTCGGTGACATAGGGGCCGAAGCGACCGTCCTTGGAAACAACAGTTTTCCCATTTTCTGGGTTGATTCCCAGTACTCGGTCAGTAACGATGGGAGCATC
The DNA here is from genome assembly GCF_003325955.1 of Aurantimicrobium sp. MWH-Uga1. Classification (NCBI taxonomy): domain Bacteria; kingdom Bacillati; phylum Actinomycetota; class Actinomycetes; order Micrococcales; family Microbacteriaceae; genus Aurantimicrobium; species Aurantimicrobium sp. MWH-Uga1. The sequence goes on from NZ_CP030929.1 coordinate 1,336,396, forward strand.
AATGAGTTCTTGCACCTTTTCAGGAGTGAGCTCATCGGGTGCCAAATCCAGCGGAATGTTCACGATGCGAGGCTTTTCATCCTCGGTGGCATCCGGGTTGGCTACTTCGATGTAGGGACCATATTTACCCACTCGGATTGCTGCACCAGTGTCCCCCACAGGGAACGTGTTGAGCTCGCGAGGATCAATATCGCCGATGTTGTCGAGGATTTCTCGAAGACCGTGGTGGCCAGGCTCACCAAAGTAGAACTTCTTCAACCACTGTGATCCGGTTCCTTCGCCGCCGGCGATCTTGTCGAGGTCCTCTTCCATTTCTGCCGTGAAGGCATAGTCCACAAGATCCGTGTAGTGCTCTTGCATCAGTCGCACGATGGAGAAGGCAACCCAAGCAGGAACAAATGCGGAGCCCTTCGGAGTGACATAACCACGGTCAACAATCAGCCCCAAGATAGATGCATAGGTGGAAGGTCGACCAATACCCAGCTCTTCCAGCTTCTTGACCAAGGTTGCTTCGGTGTAGCGGGGAGGCGGGGTTGTGTCGTGGCCTTTGGCTTCGACCTCCGCGAGGATGAGCTTTTGCCCCTCGGTCATCACCGGAAGCTTTGCTTCTGCTTGAGCATCTTGAGCGTTGCGTTCTTCGTCAGTGCTTTCCTCATACGCATTGAGGAAGCCACGGAAGGTAATGACGGTTCCGCTGGCGGTGAATTCAACACTCTCGCCAGAGGCGGGCGTTGCTTTCACGGTCACAGTTGCAGTCTGCCCCTTAGCATCTGCCATTTGAGATGCCACGGTACGCTTCCAAATCAGGTCGTAGAGCTTCCACTCGTTACCGCGCAAAACGTTTTCAAGCTCTGCCGGGGTTTTGAAGGTTTCACCGGCAGGACGAATCGCTTCGTGTGCTTCTTGAGCGTTCTTGCTTTTACCTGAGTACTGGCGGGGAGCATCTGCTACCTGATCAGCCCCATAGAGGGTGGTGGCTTGGGTACGAGCAGCTGCAATAGCTTGCCCAGATAGTGAAGGAGAATCGGTACGCATGTAGGTGATGTACCCGTTCTCATACAACCCCTGAGCAATGCTCATCGTCTGCTTTGATGAGAACTTCAGTTTGCGCGAGGCTTCCTGCTGCAGCGTCGACGTGGTAAACGGCGCTGAAGGGCGACGCGTGTACGGCTTAGTTTCCAGTCCAGCGACTGTGATTTCCGTGGTGGACTCTCGCAATGCAGCAGCGAGTGCAACTGCAGCTTCTTCACTCAACAGGGAAGCCTTGGTGGTCAGCTCACCGTTGTCATTGAAGTCCTTACCCGAAGCAATTGTGTTTCCACCAATGCGCACAAGTTTGGCTTCAAATTGCGTGCTTGCCTCGGTTGTTGTTCCCAAGGTTGCCAGAAGGTCCCAGTAATTGGCTGAGGTGAACGCCATGCGTTCACGTTCACGGTCAACAACTAGACGCAATGCAACTGTTTGGACTCGACCAGCTGAAGTTCCGGGCCCTACTCGGCGGCGCATCACATCGGACATTTCCCAGCCGTAGAGACGGTCCAGGATTCGACGTGTTTCTTGGGCATCTACGAGCGCTGTGTCGAGCTCTCTAGTGTTTTCTTGAGCCGCCTGAATGGCTTCCTTGGTGATTTCGTGGAACACCATCCGGTGCACAGGAACTTTAGGCTTGAGAACTTCGAGAAGGTGCCACGAGATGGCTTCACCCTCACGGTCTTCATCGGTTGCCAGATATAACTCATCAGCGCTCTTGAGTGCCTTCTTGAGCTCAGCAACAGTCTTCTTACTGTTTTCACTCACGACGTAGTAGGGCTGGAATCCATCTTCCACGTTGACAGCAAACTTACCGAAGGGTCCTTTTTTCATGTCTGCAGGAAGCTCGCTGGGCTTGGGTAGGTCACGGATGTGGCCGACGGATGCGAGCACTTCGTAGTCGTCGCCAAGGTACTTGCCAATGGTCTTGGCTTTTGCTGGTGACTCTACGATGACGAGCTTTTTGGTGCTAGACAAACATTCCTCCGAAAATATGGCGTTCCAAAAGGTCAAGATACACGGCAAATCGGGTTCGTCAATCATCGAAGCATATTTTTAGGTCCTGCTTTTGCTCGAGTTTCGATCAAAAACCCCAACACGGTGACCTTCATGGTCACTCGTGCACTGAGGTTATCGACACTGCAGGTTTCAAAATTGAGTTGATGCTTCTGGGCCAGTCTTTCCGCACGATCACAGGGATATCCCGGGATGCGTCCGGAGGCAGCATCTGCTGCTTCTAATGCCGCCTGGTCGGTAACCGCCTGTGCTCTTTCGTACATAACGAGGGCACTTCCGCATACAAATAAAAAACTTGTCACCGAAATCACTCCACTGACCAAAATGAGGGTTGCAGAACTGCTCGAGCCACGATCAGTGCGCATCAAGAACACACTCTCGAACACGGATCTGGGGAACGATCCATTCCAGTGGACCTGGCCCAATGTTTTGTTGCAGCGTGACACAAATCACATCGCTTTCCGCACTTTGACGAAAAAGTGCTTTGCTATTTGCGCTATGTAGTGCTCGCGACACGAGAGCCCCGTCAACACCGCGAGCGAGTTCTTGTGCTGCTTGACGAGCTAACGAAGCATTACTGAGCTGAGTGCCCAAAGCCGCGATTGCCTGTAGGCAGATTCCTAGTATCAATATGATGACCGGGAGCACCATGGCTAATTCCGCGGTGACGCTACCCTCCGAACGTGAGTGCACGTCGAACCATGTCAGTCAATATTGCTTTGACTTCATCCCCGCGAAGGATGGCCACAAGTAAACCTGCAAACCCCACTGCAGCCATGGTTGCGATCGCGTATTCGGCCGTTGCTGCACCTTCTTCCAGTGTGAGGTTGGCCCAGATTTTCTTCAATTGTTTCTTCATGAGAGTTCTCCTTTCGACACCAAGTAGAGTCCACTCGGTTGCTGTAGAAAAACACCTGTATATAAGAGGTGGAAAATCTCTCTAGTACAAGGTTGTGGAGGAGATAACACTTGCCACCAACGGGAGCACCCCCACAGCAATAAATGCGGGGAGAACGCACACCCCGAGGGGAATCATGAGCTTGACACCTAAACGCTCTATGGCTTCATGTGAGGTGCTTCGTGCACGATCGCGCAACAGTTCTGCGTGAGCATGCAGTAGGTCGCTCAAAGCAACACCTGTTCGTGTTGAAAGCTCCATAAATTCATCACACTGCTCAAGCTCGACATGATCAGTGAGATAGTCATTAGCTATTTCTTGAGCACACTGACGTGCATGCCTCAATGAGGCCCCGGAGCGTAAAGCCATCGCCATTACTTCAGTCGGCATTCCATTAGCCCACGTGGTGTGTTCTGCTGTTGCAACGAGCGAGGCAGACCACGTATGTGCAAGCCACATCAACCCGGCCGCCACAACAAGCAAAAACCAGCCCACAGGTTGAAACAATAAAAAAGCGAGCGGGTTGTAGCCGGCAGCCATCCCTCCCACAATCGCAATGCCCGGCAAAATCATGACCAGTTTGGTCGCAGCTTGTGGCCCTGCAAGTTGGCTTCGAGCTTCGCGAGAATTTCGGGATGCGTGAGCAAGCGCATGCGACAGTGACACAAGTATGTCTTTCAGCGGTGCCCCAAGGTCAATGCCCAATCGCCACACATCTGCGAGGAAAGCCAGCGGTGTAGGTGGTTTATTGGCGAAGAACTCTTCGCGCTCAACCCGAGCATGCATAAGTGCTTGATGGGGGCTCAGCCCCGCGACGAGCAGCATGGCTAACAGTTGTGAGAGTGCAGCGACCTCACCCAAATCGTCACGAGCTGCCGAGGCGGAGCGGCTGAATCTCGAGTGAATGAGAGTTCCGAGCAAATGTGCCCATTTGTGCAATACGTCGACCATGTTCACCTCGCTCCACATGAACAACAAGGTCGACTGCCCCGTGAACCAAGGTTGTGAGCAACGGCTCACTCAAACCAGAGAGGAAACCGAGTGCTCGCAATCGTGTAGGGACATCACTCAATGAGTTGGCGTGTAACGTCATCCCGCCACCAGTGTGGCCTGTGTTCAAGGCGCTAAGCACGGCACCGATTTCACTACCGCGACATTCACCAAGGACAAGCCGGTCTGCCCGCATACGCAAAGCCTGTGGCACAAGCTGTTCGAGGGTTAGACCACCCACGCCTTCATTATTTGCTTGCCTAGCCTCCAAAGTGATGACGTGTGGGTGCCGTATGTGTAATTCAGCCACGTCTTCCAACACGAGAATACGCTGGTGTGGATCGGCATCAGATAAAAGGAGGGCCAACAAAGAGGTCTTCCCTGCACCTGCTGCACCCGTAATTAGAAGTGTCTTTTGTGAGTGCACGGCTGCCTGAAGATACTCATGCTGCTGAAGGCTGAGATAGCCCTGTTCCAGGAGCTTTTTCCACGTTAGGTCGTGGTGACGAGATATACGAATAGAGATTGCTGTTCCGTGAGCGGCGACCGGAGCGAGCACAGTATGAACACGAATACCGCCCTCAAGTCGGACGTCAACACAAGGGTGGGCAATATCTAAGTGACGCCCGCCTCGGTCTATTAGCTCAACAGCGAGCGCTCGGACCTCTTTCTCTGTTGCCTGCCAGCCAGGAACTAGAATGAGGCCCGATCCTTGATCGACCCACATTCCTGCATTACTCGAGATGAGGATGTCAGTGACGAGGGGATTGCGAATCTGGGTATCCAACAGGGCAAACATGGCCTCAAATTAGAGAAAAAATTCATCAGATGAGAATTTTTGGACCAAATTGGGGGTATTTGTACCCCTTTTGCCCCTGTGGAGGACAGGTCATGTGTATCCGAAAGACCTCACACACAGAGGAAGGCGACACCAGTTGGGGGGAACGGTGTCGCCTTCGTGGCGCCAGATTGGGGGAATCGGCGGCGCCACCAGTCAGATACGAAGCTCTGAACAATATGAGTGTAAGGCATTTTTCTGAAAATATTCTGTACCCCGAGTACAAAAAGTAACTTTGTATACAAAGTGTGATTTTGGGGGTAATCTCGTATCAGACTTTGATAGAACTTTGTCACCACCCAATGAAGTGAGGTGCTCAAATGAGCAACAACATTGACAACCTGATGCACGAGGAACGTCGCTTTCCCCCCAGCGCAGAATTTACTGCCCAGGCTGTAGGAAAAGCTGACCTTTACGAGGCGGCCAAGAAAGATCGCCTTGGTTTCTGGGACAAGCAAGCCAAAGAACTGCTTCACTGGCACAAGCCATACACTCGCGTGCTCGACTGGAGCGACGCTCCTGTCGCCAAATGGTTCGAAGATGGTGAGTTGAATGTGGCTTACAACTGTCTAGATCGACACGTTCTCGCCGGTAATGGTGACCGCGTTGCACTCTATGCCGAGGGTGAGCCCGGAGATCAGCGTGTATACACATACAGTGAATTGACCGCTGAAGTAAAGCGGGTTGCAAATGTGTATCTCTCGCTGGGTATCACCGCTGGTGACCGTATCGCGATTTATATGCCCATGATTCCTGAAGCCGTGATCGCCATGCTTGCTTCGGCACGCATTGGCGCGGTTCACACCGTTGTCTTTGGTGGATTTAGCTCCGACAGCCTCCGCAGCCGAATCGATGATGCTGAAGCAAAGCTTGTGGTGACAGCCGACGGCGGGTGGCGCAAAGGTAAAGTATTCCCTCTCAAGCCCACTGTTGATGCAGCACTCGAGGCTCACGGTGGTGGCAGCACAGTCACGAATGTTCTCGTAGTCAAGCGTGGCGAGAACGAGGTTGAGTGGACTGAGGGTCGTGACGTCTGGCTTCACGAGGCTATGGCCGGTGTTGACGCAGAACACGAAGCACAGGGTTTCCCCGCAGAGCACCCACTTTTCATTCTGTATACATCCGGTACAACCGGTAAGCCCAAGGGTATTTTGCACACCACCGGTGGCTACCTCACCCAGGCAGCATTTACCCACAAAAACATCTTCGATCTTCACGAAGAAAAAGATGTTTACTGGTGCACCGCAGATGTGGGCTGGATTACGGGCCACTCCTACGTTGTCTATGGTCCACTCGCTAACGGGGCAACCCAGGTGGTCTACGAAGGAACGCCTGACACACCTCACCCAGGTCGCTGGTGGGAAATCATCGAGAAGTACAAAGTCTCGATTCTCTACACCGCGCCAACTGCAATCCGTTCCTTCATGAAACTTGGGCGGGAAATCCCTGCCAAGTTTGACCTCTCCAGCATCCGTGTACTCGGATCCGTAGGTGAGCCCATTAACCCCGAAGCATGGATTTGGTATCACGACATCATCGGCGGCGGAACAGCGCCGATCGTCGACACCTGGTGGCAGACCGAGACCGGCGCAATCATGATTGCGGCGCTCCCAGGAGTCACCACCCTCAAGCCAGGTTCAGCACAAGTACCCATTCCTGGAGTTGTCATCGACATTCTCGACGAACAGGGTGTTCCTCAGGAGAAGAACTCTGGAGGATTGTTGGTCATCTCAGAACCTTGGCCTTCCATGCTCCGCGGAATTTGGGGAGACCCAGCACGATTCCAGGAAACCTACTGGGAAAAGTTTGGAGATAAGTACTTCGCCGGCGATGGTGCTCGTTACGACTCAGATGGTGACATTTGGCTCTTGGGCCGCGTCGATGACGTGATGAATGTCTCCGGTCACCGTCTCTCCACTGCAGAGATCGAATCTGCACTGGTGGGCAACAACATCGTTGCTGAGGCTGCCGTTGTTGGCGCTGCCGATGAGACAACAGGTCAGGCAGTGGTTGCTTTCGTCATCCTGAAGAAGAGCCACGTCGATGACCAGACTCCAGAGGAAGCAAGCGCCATCCTCCGTAAACACGTTGCGGACCAAATTGGTGCAATTGCTCGCCCTTCAAAGGTGTACATCGTTGAAGAGCTTCCCAAAACTCGTTCTGGCAAGATCATGCGCCGTCTTCTCCAGGACGTCGCTGAAGGTCGCGAGATTGGTGACACCACCACGCTGACAGACACTGGTGTGCTCAGCATCATCAGTGCTCAAGTTCACTAAACGAAGCACGAACACACTGAACCCCAGGCCACAGGCCTGGGGTTCAGTGTTGTTGGTCCAGAACTACGTGAACGAAACGATGATTTCTACTTCAACGGGAGCATCAAGTGGCAAAACAGCGACACCAACCGCTGAACGAGCGTGAATTCCTGCATCTCCGAAGATTTCTCCGAGGACCTCAGATGCACCGTTAATCACACCGGGCTGTCCCGTGAAAGCAGGGTCACTGGCGACAAAGCCCACAACCTTGACCACGCGGGTGACACGGTTAAGGTCACCGAGTACTGACTTAACTGCGGCGAGCGCATTGAGTGCACAGGTGCGTGCATACTCTTTAGCGTCGGAGGCAGGCATGAGGCCGTGGCCTTCACCGACTTTGCCAGTGGCAGGAAGTGCACCAGAGACCATTGGCAACTGGCCTGATGTGAACACCAGGTCACCCTGAATGACCGCCGGAGTGTAGGCAGCAACCGGGGGGACGAGATCAGGGATATCAATGCCGAGCTCAGCAAGGCGGTCGTCAATGTTTGCCATGTTGTGTCCTTCGTTTGTGGCTCGAGTTGAGTCTATTCAGCAAGTGGTCGTTTGAGATAGGCGACAAGTCCGCCTTCAGGTCCAGTCACTATTTGGACGAGTTCCCAGCCCTCAGTTCCCCACGTATTGAGGATGGCAGTGGTGTTGTGAATCAGAAGTGGAGTGGTGGTGTACTCCCATTTTGTGGCGCTCATGGCTCTCCGTTCGGTAGTTTCTCAGAAATCCGGGATAAATTAGAGTCTATGTTTGCCAAGAAGCCCTCGAAGTCAGGACTGGTCGGAGGACTGCTCGCGTTTGTCGGCATGAGTGCCGTTGCGTCAGTACTTATTGCAGCCGCTGTAACCCCCGCTATCGCGGTTACCGGCCTCACCACCAACAGTGCTTTGGGTGTCTTTGACGAGTTGCCCGAATATTTGAAAATTAACCAGCTCGCGGAAAAGACCAGTATCTACGCCAAAGCATCAGATGGTTCTGATGTTCTTCTTGCATCGTTCTACGCCCAGAACCGTGTCACGGTTCCTCTGGATGAAATTTCTCCCTACGTCATTGACGCAGCAATCGCGACCGAGGATCCCCGCTTTTATGAGCACGGTGGCGTTGACCTCATTGGTACCGCTCGTGCAATCCTCTCGAACGCATCCGGTGGGGATGTTCAAGGCGGTTCATCCATCAGCCAGCAGTACGTCAAGAACATTCTGGTTCAGCGTGCTGAGGAGCTCGCAGACCCCGACGCTCGTAAGGCTGCCTACATCGCTGCTACCCAGACCAGCATTGAGCGCAAGCTCAAAGAAATGAAGCTGGCTATCAGCATTGAGTCGAAATACTCGAAAGAGGAAATTCTCAATGGTTATTTGAACATTGCTTCTTTCGGTGGTCGTACTTACGGAATCGAAGCAGCAGCTCAGTACTACTTTGGCGTAAAGGCGAAAGACCTCACACTTGCTCAGGCAGCAAGTTTGATTGCCACGGTAAATAACCCAAACAACCTCCGTATTGACTACGAAGAAAACATTCAGGCAAACACTGACCGTCGAAACTACGTTCTAGAGCGAATGCTTGCCGAAGGCAAGATCACGCAGAAGGAATACGCGGCTGCTGTTGCAGAACCTGTGACCCCTGTCATCACACCACCCAGCACTGGTTGTCAGACTGCTGGTGGAGCTGCATTCTTCTGTGACTACGTCACCTGGGTGATCAAAAACGACAAAGCCTTCGGCGCAACTGAGGATGAGCGTTGGAACAACTTCCAGCGTGGTGGATACAAAATCATGACCACCCTCAACCTGGACGTTCAGGCAGCAACCAATGCTGCTATTGACGAGCGCGTTGCCAAAGTGGTTGATGAAGGAAACATCGCTGCAGCCTCTGTCTCGGTAGAGGTAGGAACAGGACGCATTTTGGCGATGGGTCAAAGCAAGGATTACTCCGCTGATCCTGAGGTGGTTGCAACTGGAGCTAACTACACCTCCGTGAACTACAGCACTGATTCGCGTTACGGAAGCTCCACCGGGTTCCCTGTGGGTTCGACCTACAAGGTCTTCACTCTCACTGAATGGCTGAAGAACGGTCACGGCCTCAACGAAATGGTTGACGGCAAGAACCGTATTTGGACCGGTAAAGAGTTCACCAACAGCTGTGAAGGTGTGGGAGATCTCAACAACTGGAACCTACAAAACTTCGACGGTCGTGGAACTGGTCGTGTCTGGTCTGCTCTGCAGTCTCTGATCAACTCGTGGAACACCAACTTCATGATGATGGCGTCCAAGCTGGACCTGTGCAAGATCCGCAAGACTGCCGAAAGTTTTGGTGTTCACCGCGCTGACCTGAATACACTCACCAGCAACCCCATGGCTGTGTTGGGATCTAACGAAATTGCACCATTGACTATGGCCGTGGCAGCTGCGGGCTTCGCCAACAATGGCAAGGTATGTACCGCAATTGCCATCGATGAAATCACAGACCGCAATGGCAAGAAGGTTGATCCGCCTAAGTCCAAGTGCAACCAGGCTGTTCAACCCAACATCGCCAACACTGTCGCATATGCCATGTCTCGAGTTATCGAAGGATCGGCTCGATGGGCTTCTCCTAACGACGGCGTTCCTTTCATCTCTAAGACCGGTACCTCGGATAACTCCGAGCACAACTGGATGATGGGTACCACCACTAAGGTCTCCACCGTCTCCTGGATTGGTAACGTAACCGGCCACACGAACGTGGGTGAGTATGTCTTCCCTCCTTATGTCTTCGTTCAAGGCATTTGGCGCCAAGTGATGGCAACCGCCAATAGCATTTATGGTGGAGATGCCTTCCCGGCACCAGATCCCAATTTGATGAAGGGTAAGTCTGTTGCCGTCCCAGCAATTGACGGCCTGACCCTCAAGCAAGCTCAAGAACTCATTGAAAGCGTTGGCCTGACCTTCAAAGACGGCGGCGAGATGGACTCTGAGAAGCCCAAGGGAACCGTCGTCAAATCAGATCCACCTTCGGGTGAAAACACCGCTGTGGGTGCTGAAATCACGGTTTACACCAGTAACCAGTCACTTGTAGCTGGCCCTGGAACTACGCTTGGCATGACTCAAGCTGCCGCAACCAGTAGCCTGCAATCTGGTGGTTGGGTTGTCCAAGTTATCTTGGCTCCAAGCCCCACACCAACGCCTTGTCCTAGCACCCCTCCTGTTGACCCCAACAACCCCAATGTGATTCCGGCTCCAGTACAAAGCACCTGTCCTGCACCACCAAGTCCAAATGTGGGCAAGGTCATTGCTCAGGACATAGTGGGTGGTTTTGTGAAACCTGGTGCCACTGTGACAATTACGGTTCAGCAATAGCTCGCTGATGGACAAGTTTGTTCGTGATGCGCTCCTCGGAGTAGGTGTCGCCGCTGCCGGCGCCCTGGTCTGGGGGACGCTCATTGAACGGAACCAGTTCACCCTTCGTGAAGTCGAAGCCAAAGTTCTCGAGCCTGGTGCACAACCTCTTCGTGTTCTTCACATTTCAGATCTGCATCTTGCCCCCTGGCAAAAAGGGAAGATCGAGTGGATCAAGTCATTAGCTGCATTGTCCCCCGATCTTGTAGTGGACACCGGTGACAACCTCGGTCATATCAATGCTCTACCTGCCGTAGAAGAGGCACTGTCTGCCTTCCGGGGCATTCCTGGAGTGTTTGTTAATGGTTCCAACGACTACTTTGCTCCCGAGTTCAAAAATCCTTTCACTTATTTCGCTGGCCCCTCACAGGCGAAGACCCATGCGACTGTGCTGGACACAGCAGGACTGCAGCACTTCCTAACCACCGATTTAGGTTGGGCAAACCTCAACAACAAAGCTGCCTCCATCCAAATCGGTGATCGCCGGTTAGATTTCATGGGTGTTGATGACCCCCACCGCAACTTTGACTCACTTTCTCGCATGGAACGCGCATTAGAAAGCCTGCAGTCGGAAGACATTTTTGAAGAAACTGCACCTGAGCTCACAATCGGTGTGGCACACGCTCCTTATCAACGCATTCTGAACGAGTTCGTTGCCCAGGGTGCTCAAGTGTTGTTTGCTGGCCACACCCACGGAGGTCAGGTTTGCGTTCCAGGATTTGGAGCATTGGTGACAAACTGCGATATCCCTCGTGATCAAGTCAAGGGATTAAGCACTTGGCGCCACGGCGCCCACACAGCGGCTTTGAACGTCTCGGCAGGCCTAGGAACATCCATTTATGCTCCCGTGCGATTTGCGTGCCCTCCTGAGGCTTCTTTAGTCACTCTCAGCCCTAGAGACTAGTTAGGGACGCCCCAGGCTGCTGTAATGGAAGCCTGCGGCTCTCCACCTGTCAGGATCTAAAACATTTCTGGCGTCCACGATCCGTTTGTGAGCCATCAAATCTCCAGCTGCCCGAGGGTCTAATCCAACAAACTCAGGCCACTCAGTGACCAAGACGGCGATATCCGCACCCACCAGAACTTGCTCAAGAGTGTCTGCGACGTTGAGTTCGGGGAATCGCTGCAACGCAGGTCCGTGAGCTTGAGGGTCATAAGCAACAACATCTGCTCCTGCCGCACGTAAACCGTGAGCAACATCCAAAGCTGGCGAGTCACGAACGTCATCTGAGTGGGGCTTGAATGCCAGCCCCAACACTGCCACTCGCAGGCCTACGACATCCCCTCCAGAATCGGCAATAACACGGGCAATAACTCGCTCACGCTGCCGGAGGTTAATGGCATCCACTTCATCTAAGAACGCGACCGAGGATCCTAGGCCGAGTTCATGAGCACGAGCAGAGAAAGCTCTGATGTCCTTGGGCAAACACCCGCCACCAAAGCCCACTCCAGCGTTAAGAAATTTCCTGCCAATCCGCGCGTCAAAACCTATGGCATCTGCAAGCTCGGTGACATTTGCGCCCGTTGCTTCAGCAATCTCGCTCATGGCGTTGATGAAACTAATCTTTGTTGCCAGAAACGCATTAGCTGCGGTTTTGACCAGCTCTGCGGTGGCAAGGTCTGTCTCCACAACCGGCGTTCCAGAGGCAATCGCTTGTGAGTACACATCCCTAAGTGCAACGCGTGCCTGCTGTGCACCAGGGCCCGCTCCATAACCAAAGACCAAACGGTCTGGCGAGAGAGTGTCCTTGATGGCGAAGCCCTCACGTAAAAATTCTGGATTCCAAGCCAGGGTCGCCGAACTGCCTGCTGATAGAAGCTTGAGCGCTAAAGCTTCTGCTGTGCCAACCGGAACGGTGCTCTTTCCCACAATGACATCTGTTGATCCCAGATGAGGAATCAGAGAATCTAAAGCTGCGTGTACATAGCGAAGATCTGCCGCGCCACTGTTCTCACTTTGGGGTGTTCCCACAGCAATGAAGTGCAGCGATGCCTCCTCAACTTCACTGATGTCTGTTGTGAAACGCAGCCGCCCAGAGGCTAAAGATGAGGCAAGTATTTCAGGCAAACCCGGTTCAAAGAAGGGCGGTTTACCGTGAGCAAGTGCATCAATTTTCGCCGAGTCAACATCCACGGCAATAACCTCATGCCCAAGATCGGCCATGGCTGTTGCATGCACTGCACCCAGATAGCCGCAACCGATGACTGAGATGCGCATGGTGAAAAACTAGCTAAAGTCGGGGTCTGGCTCGAAAGAATAGGCAACAGGCCACTGACGACGGCCGGCGTTGAGAACACCGTTGCTCTCGATGAGGTAGCAGTTTCCGCACAAAGGCTCATAAGTGACTGCGACGCCATCAATGGCAAGCTGATCGCCGTCAAAGATAAAGCGGTCGTTATATTTGCGAGCGTTAAAGATTGCTTTTTTACCGCAGCGACAAATGGTCTTCAATTCTTCAATTTCGTGGGCGATTTCTAGCAATCGTCGAGAGCCTGGGAATGCAACCGTTTGGAAGTCTGTACGAATTCCAAAGGCCAATACAGGAACGTCTTCGAGTAAAGCGATGCGCAGAAGATCATCGACTTGAGCTTCGGAAAGGAACTGCGCCTCGTCTACCAGTAAGCAACGGACGTCAGCACCTGTTCGACGGATGACCTCATCACGTTGGTGCTGAAACAACCCATACAGGTCACTGTCTGCACCAATGACAAAATCAGTCCTGCGATTGATGCCCAAACGTGAAAGAACACCCTGATCGCCCTTGATGTCAATTGCGGGCTTACACAACACCACATTGTGTCCACGTTCTTCGTAGTTGTGGGCGGCTTGCAACATCAACGTACTCTTACCGCTGTTCATCGCACCATAACGGAAATAAAGCTTGGCCATTAGGTCAAATATCCATCCTCGGCTGCACGCCGAACCAAATCAGCCCGCCGAGACGCGGGTCTTCCTGCTCTAGCGTACTTCTCACGGACCCGTCTGAGGTACGTTTTGGCCGTCTCAAACTGAACATTCATGGCTTGGGCGACATCTTTAGTTGCTAAACCTTGGCAATACAGCATTAATGCCTGTTCTTCCCCGGCACTCAAACGAGGCTTGAACACCTCTTCGGCGTGTTGATGAGGCTCACCCGGGGCGTTCGAATGCATGGCAGGCATTCCCAGTAACTGGCGCATTGTGGCAGCAATGACACGCATCGACGTTGCTTTATCGAAGTATGCATCAGCTCCAGAAGCGTTGATGCGTTCCTCAAGCTCAGTGCCACCAAGAGCACTGATCACCACGACCTTGGCCCCGGCAGCTTTACACGTGAGCACACGTGCCTCAATAGAGACGTTTTCTGCCAACTGGTAGTCCATCAACACCATATCGGCAGGAAAAGCAGGGTTCCCTAAACACCCCGCCCACGAGGTTTCACTACAAACCACGTCGAAATCTGGAGCGTTTTCAGAAAACCAACTCGTGATGCTTTCGACCAACAGCCCGTGGTCATCCAAAATTGCCAACGTCGCAGGCGCTCTGCGTCCCCCATTACTGTGCATAGTAGAACAACACCTTCACTTCCCCATCTTGTTCAATCATGCGCACATCGTGAAACACGACGTACATCACACGCAGATAAGGGGCGAGTTTGATTCGCAAACGGTAGCTGGCGGCATTTCGTTCGCCATGGTCTTTCCCTAAGACCACGCAGGAAAGTCGACCAGTTACCGGATCTGACCGCAAGGACACGGTGATTGATCGAACTCCGTTATCTCTCAAGCCAGTGATCAAGGCCGAAATGCTTGATTGGGAAGAGAGGTCAAATCGTCCCAACAATTTTTCTGGATCGTGCAGCTCACAGCCAATCCGCTCAACCCAGGTACGAGTGGAGAGGCTGAGAAGCTCTCCACGAATTTCAGCTGAGAGTTGCCGTGCTTTTTCGACGTCCTCCGCATTCACACGACCTGTTTCGAGAAATTCTACGTAAAAATGTTTCACCTCGTCAATGAAAGGTTTTGTGACGTCAACAGTCACGGCACTTTGCGGTTGAGATGGTGGCTGCGTTTGTTCGCTCAAGGTTGCATTCCACGCTCTGAGAACACTGGTAGCTTTCTGGGTGTAGCTGGCCTGGCCTAGGACAACGATGCCGATGAGCGTTATTCCAGACACAGCAAAGTATGCCGGTCCGAACGGGATGTTCAGATTCAGGCTAGTCAAAGCGAGTAGGCCACCAACTGACAGGACTGCGGCCAGACCTGCGTAATACTGATCCGAAAGTGGACGATACCCGCTCGCGCTTGCAAAGAGCAATGCCAGTGCTATTGGCCCCCATTCGAGAAAATATCCTGTGACGTGGGTATCCATTGCCGAGACTTGAAAACAGGCCGCACTGATGGCAAAGAACACCACGATGGCGTAGCTCCACTTGCCATATGGGGCATGACGAGGAGCAGCAAACCAGAGATGCAGCCCAAGTGAAATTGTCATAAACATGACTGCCAAAGCCATCAGTGCGATGTGCGAAACATGCGCCAAAGAGCTAATCGTGGCAAGGACGACGTAAACCCACGTCACGAGAACAATGATGATGGCTGCTTCCCAGCTCGTGGCAGCGGTAAGCGGATCAATTTGTTGCAGGCTTCTGCCTCTATCGCTCATCACTCACCTCCGTTTGGAACTGCATCATGATTGCGGTACCTTGATTTGGATTCGCCCATATTCGAACAGAGCCACCCGCCTTTTCAATACGTTCCCGAACTGAAAGCCTCAGGCCCAACCGGTCTTCAGGGACCGCTTCAACATCAAAACCCACACCACCATCAATAACTGTGATGCTCACGTGCGAGGAAACTCCCAAGAGAACAATTTCGGAGTTCCTCTGACCTGAATGAGCTAACACATTGGCTAAACACTGGGTGAGTGCTGCAGCAACTGCAGAAATCTGATCATCTGTCAGGCTTTCTAAAGAAGCAAGATCCCCACTGAGGTTGATCACGAGTCCGTTTCGCTCCGCTTCAATAAGCGCCTGTGAAACTAAGCTCACGCGTTGATGATTTTCTGAGCCGTTGCCCTGTGCAGCAGTTGTCTGTCGAGTAGTCGCGAGTTCACTCTTTTCCAGACGTGCAAGTTGCGCCTCGATTGATTCACGAACATCCTGCTGAAGCATTCCAGGTTTTGTTTGCGCAATCAGGGCTAGGTTAGCCAGCAACGTGTCATGCAAGTGCGCGGCAATATCTTTAGCAGAGGCAACAACCTCAGCATCCTGTGAAACAAAATCCATGCTCTTATCAAGTGAAGGCTGAATCTTGCTTTGTGAACGCAGCATTCCTGGAGTGAGGGAAACTGCGATTACTACAATCACAAACCCCGCAAACAGCCTCAGATCAAATTCAAAAACACCCCCGGCAATCTGTGCTCCCACAAAAATTGCCACATTCGCCATCAGATATCCCAAGGTTGCCCAGAACAATCTGTCCCGAACACGAGCAGCAACACCGCAGGTAGTAATCAGGGCAAATCCCAGCAGGCTAAATGGCAGAAACTTTGTCGACACCACATCTGGCATCGTTGCGAGCACAGCCCACGTAGCAATGACTAAACAGGTACTTAAGAACACCAAATACAGGGATGCCGAGAAGGGTGACAGCGGTGAAAACATAAGCCACCACAGCACAAAACCAGGAAAGCCGACCAAGAACCCTGCCCACAAAACAGCAGCATTGCCCTCATGCCAGCCAGCGAGCAAAAGTAGAACTTCAGCAAAGATGACTGAGTAGGCCGAGTACACCAAGAACAGGCGTGAGAGTGCCTGAGCAAACAAGACAGGCGCGAGTTTGGCAGGAATACCGATCTGCATTCTCGCTCCCCCTCACACACATGGTCGTAAAGACCAGTCTTCCCTATGTGGAGAGTTTGAGAGCCTGAGCTGAAGCTGCAAAAGACTTCTTCGCGGTCGCAGGGTTGTCAGACAAACGTGTTCCGTAACTGGGAATCATTTTCTTGATTTCTGGCTCCCACCCAGCAAACTCCGCGGGGAAGCAGCGCTTGAGTACGTCCAACATGACAGGCACGGACACAGAAGCACCTGGCGAGGCACCCAACAGGCCAGCAATGGTGCCGTCCGCAGAGGCAATGACCTCCGTACCAAACTGAAGCACACCCACCTTCTTGGGGTCAGACTTCATAACTTGAACGCGCTGACCGGCAGTGATGAGCTCCCAGTCTTCGTGCTGTGCTTCAGGGAAGAATTCACGCAACGCATCGAGCTTCTTTTGCGGGCTCGCCATTAATTCGCCGATGAGGTATTTCAACAAGTCAAGGTTGGTCGCTCCGACGGCCAACATGGGGAAAATGTTGTTTAGGCGAATTGAACCAGGAAGATCGAACCAGGAACCCTCTTTGAGGAACTTGGGTGTAAATCCTGCGAACGGTCCAAACAACAGTGACTTTTCGCCATCAACAACACGGGTGTCTAAGTGAGGAACGGACATTGGAGGCGCACCAACAGATGCCTTGCCATAGACCTTGGCTTGGTGGCGAGCTACGAGGGCGGGATTGGTGGTGCGCAGGAACTGTCCGGAGATAGGGAATCCACCGAAGCCCTTGGCTTCTTTGATTCCCGCGCTTTGGAGCAGTGACAAAGCGCCACCACCGGCACCCACAAAGACAAACTTGGCCGTAATGGAATGCGGGGTGTTGCCGACCATGTCACGCAAGCTCAAGCGCCAGTGCCCGTTGTGAAGCTTCTTTACGGATGTCACCTGAGTTCCTGTGCGCAGTTTTGCACCGTTGTCGGTGATGTACGTGAAAAGCTGCTTGGTAAGTGAACCGTAGTCAACGTCAGTACCAGACGTAATTCGAGTTGCGGCAATCGGTTCGTCACCGGTGCGGCCATCCATGAGAAGTGGTGTCCACTGGGCAATGACTTCTGGATCTTCCGAATACTCCATGCCGGCAAACAGCGGCTGATCTTTGAGCACCGCATAGCGCTTGCGCAAATATTCAACGTTTGCTTCTCCCCAGACGAACGTCATGTGAGGGGTTGAGTTAATGAAGGTGGTGGGCGCATCAAGCATCTTGGAAGCGACCATGTATGCCCAGAACTGGAGTGATACCTGGAATTGCTCATTAATCGCAACTGCCTTAGAAGGCTCGACAGAACCATCAGGAGCCTCAGGCATATAGTTCAATTCACATAAGCCTGCGTGACCGGTTCCCGCGTTGTTCCAAGGGTTTGAACTTTCCTGAGCTACTTCGCCCAGACGCTCATAAACTTGGATGCTCCAGTCAGGTTGCAGCTGTTTAATGAGTGCGCCCAGGGTGGCGCTCATAATTCCGCCACCAATCAGGGCGACGTCAACTGTCTTTGCATTCACATCCGCAAGTTTACGTGGCAAAGCCACTGAGCAGTGCCCTCGGTGCTTCCATCTACCGGGAGGAACACTGAAGGCCACCAGAAGCTCTCCTGGTGGCCTTCGTGAAATGGTGAAGAGAATTAGGCGCGATCTGCAGCAATCAACTCAGCAATCTGCACTGCGTTGAGGGCAGCACCCTTACGCAAGTTGTCATTACTGACAAACATTGCCAGGCCGCGACCGCCATCTACTGTCTCATCTGCACGGATTCGACCAACGAAAGAAGGATCAGCTCCGGCAGCTTGAAGTGGTGTGGGTACTTCTTCGAGCTGGACGCCGGGAGCGTCTGCGAGCAATTCGCGAGCGCGCTCTGGCGAAATTGCCTTACCAAATTCTGCATTGATGGACAAAGAGTGACCAGTGAACACGGGAACACGAACACACAAGCCGGAAACTAACAGTTCAGGAAGCTCCAGAATCTTGCGGCTTTCGTTGCGCAACTTCTTTTCTTCATCGGTTTCGTTGAGGCCGTCTTCCACGATGGCGCCGGCAAGTGGAACAACGTCAAAGGCAATCGTCTTGACATATTTCACAGGTGCGGGGAAAGAAATAGCTGAACCATCGTGAACCAAGTCTTCAATGTTTCCCTGATCAACGGCTGCACGAACTTGGCCAGCAAGTTCTTCGGCACCTGCCAGTCCAGAACCAGACACAGCCTGGAAGGTGGTCACGTTCATTCGCTCAAGACCTGCTTCAGCATCGAGAACTTTAAGCACAGGCATGGCGGCCATGGTGGTGCAGTTGGGGTTCGCAATGATGCCTTTGACTGCCTGCTTGATGGCGTGAGGATTGACCTCGGACACAACCAGAGGAACTTCTGGATCCATGCGCCATGCAGAAGAGTTGTCCACCACAGTGACACCGGCGGCTGCAAAACGTGGAGCTTGCGCCTTGGAGGCTGTTGCTCCCGCAGAGAACAGGGCAACATCAATACCAGTTGGGTCAGCGGTTTCTACGTCCTCAACGACAACATCATGGCCTGCGTAGGGAAGCACGCTTCCGGCAGAACGAGCAGAAGCAAAGAAACGAATCGACTTGACTGGGAAGTTACGTTCCTCGAGCAAACGACGCATGACCTTACCGACCTGGCCAGTTGCACCGACCACGGCAACATTGAGCCCCTCGGGGGCGATGACGGTCATCGGCCGGTTCCTGCATGAACGACGGCCTCAACAGCGGAGTCAAGTCCGAAAGCAGTGTGAACCTTACGTAAAGCCTCGTTGAGCTGGTCCGCACGCATGATGACCGAGATGCGAATCTCAGAGGTAGAGATCATGTCGATGTTCACCCCTGCTTCAAACAGAGCGGTGAACAGCTGAGCAGAAACACCCGAGCTAGTGCGCATACCCGCACCCACCACGGAGAGCTTGCCGATGTTCTCATCCAGTGCAAGATCGGTGAAACCGATCTGTGACTGAGCAAACTTTAGAGCAGCAAGAGCTGAGTCAGCTTCTGCCTTGGGGAGGGTGAATGAAATATCGGTCTGTCCAGTTCCTGCAGGCGATACGTTCTGCACAATCATGTCGATGTTCACATCTGCCTCAGCAACGATGGTGAAAATTTGTGCTGCTTTACCTGGGACGTCTGGAACACCGGCAACGGTGATCTTGGCCTCGCTCAGGTCACCGGCAACACCGGTGATGATGGGCTCTTCCACTGTTTCTCCCTCCGTGGGGTTGTACACGATTGTTCCCTCGTCGGGGACGAAGGAGGAGCGCACGTGCAATGTCACACCATGACGGCGTGCATATTCCGTTGCGCGAATATTGAGAACTTTGGCACCGTTTGCTGCCAACTCCAGCATTTCTTCGGTTGAAATGCGGTGAATTTTAGATGCGTGAGGAACAACACGTGGGTCAGCAGTAAAGACACCATCCACGTCGGTGTAGATCTCACACACATCTGCGTTGAGGGCTGCCGCAAGAGCAACAGCTGAAGTATCAGATCCGCCACGACCGAGTGTGGTGATGTCACCGGTGGAACGGTTGAAGCCTTGGAAACCAGCAACAATGGCAATGTCGCCATCGGCAACGGCATCACGCAGACGGTCAGGAGTGACTTCAACAATGCGAGCAGTTCCGTGCTGGGCATCGGTAATCATTCCGGCCTGAGATCCCGTGAAGGATTTTGCATCGTGCCCGAGAGAGCGCACAGCCATGGCGACTAGAGCCATTGAAATACGCTCACCAGCGGTGAGCAGCATGTCAAGCTCACGTGGCGCGTGGTCGTGTGAGACCTCGTTAGCAAGGTCCATCAGTTCATCGGTAGTGTCTCCCATTGCAGAAACGACAACAACGACATCATTTCCCGCTTCGCGAGTATCGACGATGCGCTTGGCGACGCGCTTGATGCTTTCAGCATCAGCAACGGACGATCCGCCATATTTCTGCACAATCAAGCTCACGGTTTGAAACTCCTGAAAGAAGATGCTCACGGCTTCGTTTCACGCGAGCTGGAAACTCTATTCTACGGGGAGTTTCAGGGCGCTTTTGACGCTCAGGAGACGGTGCGACGGCCTTCAAAGGCGCGGCCGAGGGTCACTTCGTCGGCATATTCCAAATCGCCACCAACAGGAAGACCGGAAGCTAGACGCGAGACCTTAATTTCTAGAGTCTTCAACAAACGAGAAAGATACGTCGCGGTTGCTTCGCCTTCGAGATTGGGGTCGGTGGCGATGATGACCTCAGTGACTGTGCCATCCGCTAGACGCGTCATGAGTTGGCGAATACGAAGGTCATCCGGCCCAATGCCATCAATGGGGCTAATTGCTCCGCCCAGTACGTGGTAGAGCCCGCGGAATTCTCGGGTGCGCTCAATAGCAACGACGTCTTTGGCTTCTTCCACGACACAGATGAACGTCGGGTCACGCCTGGGGTCACGGCAGATAGCGCAGGTCACTTCTTCAGATACGTTTCCGCAAATCTCACAGAACTTAACTTTTTCCCGAACTTCCAACAACACTGCTGACAGGCGGGTCACATCGAAAGATTCTGTTTGCAGAATATGAAACGCGATGCGCTGAGCTGACTTGGGTCCTACACCGGGAAGTCGGCCCAATTCATCAATGAGCTCCTGAACTATGCCGTCATACATGCCTAGTCCTCAGCAGAAATAACGGGAGTGGGGGCAGTGACCTCTTCAGAAATAAACTTGGCATCCAAGATTTCCCGAACTACTGCTTCACCATAACGGCGGTCTTGAAGCTCTGCTTCCTCGGCGCTGAGTTGAGAACCAGTGTCAGCCACGTCAGGCTCGGATGTGGCCTTCGAATCTGAAGATGATTCATCATCGAGAACTGCTGGAGTTCCTGACGGGATTGCAACAACATCCCAGCCATCATCGGCTTGCACATCTACTGGAGGTTCTTCTGCAAGATCAGCTGGTGGTTCCTCCGGAAGAGGAGGCTCCTCTTCTGCGGGAGCTGGGGTTGCAAACTCTCGCGGTGCGTTGTGAGCGGATCTCCCAGCATCTGTTGTTGTGCTGACTTTGTCGATAGGTGCGGTCGCACTGGAGTCACTGGAAACTTTGAAGCTCACGCGAACACCAACGGTATCCAGGATTGCTTGACGCAAAATTTCGTGGACACCGCCGGGAACACCCTTTTGTGGGCGGAAAGACGCAGCATCTGCTTCGTTACTAAATACGAGCGTGAGTACTTCATCTTCAAGAGAGCGAACTTGCGCTGCAACAACGACGAGCCAGGCTGCACGGGACGTCGCCTGGATTTTGTCCAATACAGCAGGCCATGCTTCAAGAAGTTCACGTGTTCCCACCGGCCCTGCAGGAACCACCTTGGATTCTTCCTTCATTGGCTCAGTGGCAGGTGCAGGCTTTTCAGCCTTTGGTGTTGGTGCAGAAGCAACTGCAGTTGCAGGTGCTGGAGCTGGGGCTTCCTTTTTCTGTGCAGCAGGCGCAACAGCCGGTGCGGATGCAACTGGAGCCACAACCGGACCAGAACCACTACCGGTTGCACGAACAAGCAGACGGGCAATCATCAATTCAAGATGGAGACGCGGTGAAGTTGCACCGGTCATCTCAGTTAGTGAGGAGTTGACCACATCTGCGGCACGAGAAAGATCCGCGGCACCAAAATTCTGAGCCTGTGCCTGCATATGCTCGAGTTCATCTGAAGGAATACCGCGCAGTACCGCGTTTGCGTTTGCTCCGGTTGCGGCAACAAGAATGAGATCACGCAGTCGTTCCAGAAGATCTTCCACAAAACGACGAGGATCTTGACCTGTCTGAATCACTCGATCGACGGCAGCAAATGCTCCTGCGGAATCTCCAGCGGCGAGCGCATCAACGGCTTCATCAAGCAGTGCGGCGTGGGTATATCCCAGGAGGGAAACAGCACGCTCGTAGGTGACGGCATCATTTTCAGAACCGGCAATGAGTTGATCGAGCAAGGAGAGAGTGTCGCGGGCAGAGCCACCGCCCGCACGAACAACCAATGCCAGCACCCCTGGTTCAACCGAGATATTTTCTGAGGCGCATAAGCTCTCGCAGTATTCCAACATTTGAGCTGGAGGAATCAAGCGGAAGGGGTAGTGATGGGTGCGCGAACGAATCGTGCCGATAACCTTTTCAGGTTCCGTAGTAGCGAAAATGAACTTCACATGCTCGGGTGGTTCTTCGACGAGCTTGAGCAAGGCGTTGAAGCCCTGCGGGGTGACCATGTGTGCTTCATCGAGAATGAAGATTTTGTAGCGGTCACGCGCAGGAGCAAAGACCGCACGCTCACGTAAGTCGCGTGCATCATCAACGCCGTTGTGGCTGGCAGCGTCAATTTCGACCACATCGAGAGATCCGCCACCCTCACGAGAAAGCTCGACACAACTGGGGCAGACGCCACAGGGAGTATCAGTTGGTCCTTCGGCACAGTTCAAGCATCGAGCGAGAATTCGAGCAGAGGTTGTCTTACCGCAACCACGAGGACCGCTGAAAAGGTAAGCGTGGTTGACCCGATTTGTTCTCAGAGCCGTCATCAACGGTTCGGTGACATGGGATTGCCCAATTACGTCAGCGAAGGATTCAGGCCGATAACGGCGATACAGTGCGGTAGCCACAGTTCAATAGTACGCGTCAGAGCCGACATCCAGACCACTACGTCAACGCTGTGAGCGCAATAAAAAGGACCCCCCGCGCACCCGCCAGAGCCCGGTTACCCTTGCTACGTTTCCGTCCTGGGGGAGTTGGCCTGGATGGCGCCACGCGAGGAGCCATTCAACATTCTAAAGCACTGAACTGTATGGCACACCCTCGGTTCGTCAGCACCAGTGTTGAGCAGTTAGAATGTTCAAGTTGTCCTCTTGCGTAAGCAGGCGGGCCATCAGGAGGATTCGCCTAGTGGCCTATGGCGCACGCTTGGAAAGCGTGTTGGGTTAACGCCCTCGGGGGTTCGAATCCCCCATTCTCCGCCACCAAAAATGACCGCCCTACGTGGCGGTCATTTTCTTTGTTACGTCCCCCATTTGTTGTGATGAACGAGAGCCCCCGCCTCCAGTAGTGTGTGGCCATGGTTAATTCCCTCTTTGTGAATCTCCCCATCGCAAACCTCAAGAAATCTGTTGAGTTCTTTACTGCACTGGGTTTCACCTTCAACCCCCAATTCACGGATGATCAATCAACCTGCATGATTGTCAACGACAACATCTTCATCATGCTGCTCGAACACGCAAAGTTTGAAAGCTTCATTGAGAAGAAGATCGCCCCCAGAGACACCGCTGAAGCTATTTTTGGACTGTCGTGTGACTCTGCTGACAAAGTACGCGAGCTCTGCGAGAAGGCATTTGCCCAAGGTGCACGTCAGCTGAATGATCCTGAAGATATCGGCTTCATGTTCAGCTGGGGTTTTGAAGATCTCGATGGCCACCTGTGGGATGTGTTCTGGATGAATCCAGAACACATTATTTCCTAAACACATTTCGCAAGAAGGAACTCCTATGCCAACTCCCATTGATTTCACCACCGTTTCAACTCACGGCGTGGAATCTTCCCCGCACTCTGAGGCGCTGGCGGGACTTCGCGCCAATGAAGCTCGCTATTTCAAGAACAAGTACGACATCGTTTTCGAAACCACTCCAGCCAGTGAGGCACCTCAGCTCGTGGATTACGTAGCTAAGGTGTTACTCGAAAGAGACATTGTTGTATCGTCTAAACCGCTGGAAGTCACCCAAATGATGGTTGACACTGCGGATGGCCTCGTGAGATGGACCTATGTTTTTTATGAAAGCGGGCTTGCCATCAACGTTCTCTACACCGTCAACGACAACAAAAAACGTGCTGTCGGCTTCAAGCTCTCTGACGGCATGGACGTTCCAGAGGAACTAAGCAGTTTCAAGTTCGCACGGATGAAGTCCAAGCTTGCCGGAACGATTCGTGGCAGTTACTTCGTTGTAAAAGGTGAGTACTAGTCACCCACTTACCAAGGTGATGGGCGCTCGTGATCTCTCGTGGCATCGTGCGGGTAGCTGGTGAGCTCACCTGCACCAGCACGAATGCAAATCCACCGCAATTGACCATCGCTTTCAGGTAGTGCTCGCCAGGTTCGCCACACGTCCTGTCCCACGCGAACGACAGAACCGGCAGTGACATCAACAATGTCCTCATCAAGACCCATCTGCCCTGAGCCTTCAAGAAAGATGTAGAGCTCTTCGATCTCGGAATGGGTATGCCAGTATCCGGCTTCTTCACCGGGTTCATAGGCATTAGCCGTCATACCAATAAATTGGTTTGTCATTTCATGATCGACGACCCTCCGACCCTGACGTGTCGTCTGGGGCACGAAGCCGCCAAGGTGGTCGCGCCATGTTTCCGGCGCACCTATGTTCGTGATTTCGTAACCGCTCATGCTGTCACGCTAGCAACCGCCCGCGATCAAGGGAAGGACTAATTCGCCACCAAGAAAAGCATGTATTGCCCTCCACCAGAAGTGATCTGGGTACTCACTGAGAAATCGGGCGCATATCGCGAGAGACGATCTAGTAACCACTCAGATGCTTGTTCAGCATCCTCCTGGCTCGGGCAGCGAGCTATCACTTCACGTCCACCCTTACGTTGCAAACGGTCAACGGTTGCCACAATCGGAGATGGGTCAACGACTAACAGTTCAGGACCCCAGGGCACAACGGGAGCTTTTTTGCCCTTCATCGTGTTGCAATCGCGATGAGCCAAACGTTCAACAGTGACAACGTTCTTCTTCGACTTGGCCACTGAGTAGCTATCAACACTAGGGCCCCGGTCCGAGTTCACTGAGGCGTCAGGGTCTACAGGGGTGTCACACAACCAGCAGATCCAGTTGTCGCGTTCTCCTACTTCGTTCAAATCGCTCATGACATCAGGCTACGCGAAAGCCTTCTCTTCCAGGAAAACAGCAGTTTGCGGTTATAGACTCTCTCAATCCCTCCAGTAAGAACAGCAGTGCAATAAATGAGCGAATACCCTATTGATCACCTCAGCGATGAAGAATCCTGGGACGTCATACAGACCAACCACATTGGTCGGATTGCCAGTGCACGCGAGGGTGCCCCTGACATTTATCCCGTGGCATACGTCACCCACAACTGGAAGATCTACTTCCGCACCGGTGCCGAATCACGACTGCGCAAAGAAACGGACGGTCGGCTCGTAGCTTTTGAAGCTGCACACCAAATGATGCGCCACTTTTCCAGCACGGTTGCACTTGGCCTTGTGAGAACGTTGACCAGTGCCGAGGCAGCTCAGGTTCTCGACGAACTTCCCATCGTGGAATTCGCACCCAATAGTGAATATGTCTGGATGGAGTTCACACCCAACGAGGTACGTGGCAGACGACTCAACGTCCTAGACCCGCACAGATAAACCTGACTTAGAACACCATATACATCGCAAGAATCAACAAGATTCCGGCGAGAACAATGCTGGGTATAGCACCTTTGTTGTCTTTGAACCGCAGGTGATACACCGCGGCACCAATCATGAGTATGGCCAAACACAGTGCCGCAATCAGAGGAATCAGCAAGCCAAGTCCAACGATTCCGGGTAAGACCAGGCCCAGACCACCTGCGAGTTCTGCAAAACCAATGAGGCGAACTGTTCGCTTGCTGAATGTGTTCACCCACGGCATCTGGCCAGCTAGTTCAGGAATAGGACGGAAAGCTTTTTTCGTTCCCACAAAAACAAAAAGAACCGCAACAGCCAAGTTCAAAATCGACAGCACAATAGCCATAAATACTCCTCAGTAACGCAGGAACTTTATCGCTCCCCCACACACAGAATATCTTGTGCCACAACAGGTCAGAATCAGCCGACAACAGTTGGGATACTCTCCGTTCAGTATTGCGGGTGAGCTAGATTGGTGCCATGCGCCTTCATGTTGCTGAACACCCACTCATCACACACAAGCTCACCGTTCTTCGTGACAAGAACACTCCTTCTTCAGTGTTCCGTTCACTGGCAACAGAACTTGTAACCCTGCTGGCATATGAAGCAACCCGTGATGTACGTGTAGAGAAGGTAGATATAGAAACCCCCGTGACAACAACTACGGGAGTCATGTTAAGCCAACCTCGACCTTTGGTCGTGCCCATTTTGCGCGCAGGTTTAGGAATGCTTGACGGCATGGTGACCTTGCTTCCCTCGGCTGAAGTTGGGTTCCTTGGAATGGTTCGTGACGAAGAAACCCTTCAGCCCAGTACATATGCGGAGCGTTTACCAGAAAATCTCTCAGGCAGACAGTGCTATGTTCTCGACCCCATGCTTGCTACCGGAGGATCGCTCATCGCAGCGATAGATTTCCTCTTTGCGCGAGGGGCCACAGACGTGACTTGTGTGTGCCTACTTGGTGCACCTGAAGGTGTTGCCGCTGTTGAAGCAGCTACAGCGGGTAAGAACGTCACCCTTGTTTTGGGTGCACTCGACGAGCGCCTCAATGAGCACGGGTATATCGTTCCCGGTCTTGGGGATGCCGGTGACCGTCTCTACGGAACGGTCTAAGCCGCCCTTAAATCAGGCTCTTTGTGTGCCACACCGTCTTTACTTCAGTAAAGGTTGTGATTCGATTCAGCGACAATCCAGGTACTCCTTCAACTGGGGAACTGGTTCTCATCAGCGTTTCAGCTGCAGCAATCTGAAGTGATGCCCAATCCAAAGATCCCGCCCCGGCAAGATCAAGTGCATTGATATCTGCGTGGGAGGCCATCCAGGGAGCCAGCTCTGCTGGGCTTCCGGTGATCACATTCACCACACCACCAGGAACATCACTGGTGGCCATGACTTCAGCGAAGCTAATGGCCGTCAATGGCGCATCCTCGCGAGGAACAACGACGACAGTGTTTCCAGAAACCAGGATGGGGGCAATGGTGGCAACGAGCCCCAGTAAAGAACCTGAGGTCTGTGGCGCAATAGCGCCCACAACTCCGGTGGGTTCGGGAACAGAGAGATTGAAGTAGGGACCAGAGACAGGGTTGGCCTGTCCGGCAACCTGGGTGTACTTATCCGCCCAACCGGCATACCAAATCCAGGTGTCGATGGCGGCATCTACTTGTGCTGTGGCTTCCTTTGCAGAGGAGCCTTCCACCAACATGATCTCTTCAATGAACTGTGCTTTGCGGCCCTCGAGGACTTCCGCGATGCGGTAGAGCACTTGTCCGCGGTTATATGCGGTCGCACCACTCCAGCCTGGCTGCGCGGCTCGAGCGGCAACAACAGCATCACGCAGGTCCTTGCGTGAACCTTGAGCGGCGTTGGCGACAAACTCTCCGGAAGGGGAGTTCACTTCGTAAACGCGTCCTGATTCACTGCGGGGGAACTTTCCGCCAATGAAGAGCTTGTAGGTTTTGGGGACAGCGAGACGGTTCATGCTGCACCACCTTCCAGATAAGCAGCCAATCCGGAAAGGCCGCCTTCGCGTCCGTAGCCGGACTCTTTGTAGCCTCCGAAGGGACTTGCTGGATCGAACTTGTTGAAAGTATTGGCCCAGATCACGCCAGCTCGGAGCTTGTCCGCAACGGCCAAGACGCGGCTGCCTTTCTCGCTCCAGATTCCGGCAGAAAGTCCATAAGGAGTGTTGTTTGCCTTTGTAATTGCTTCAGCAGGTGTACGGAAAGTAAGCACCGACAAGACGGGTCCAAAGATTTCTTCACGAGCAATGGTGTTACTGGGAGAGACACCCGTAAACACGGTTGGTGCAAACCAGAAACCCTGAGAGGGAATCTCACACGCCGCACTCCAACGCTCTCCACCCTCGCTTTCACCCTGGGCAGCCAGAGCAGTTATTCGGTCCAACTGTTCGCGAGAGTTAATTGCACCGATGTCGGTGTTTTTATCTAGGGGGTCGCCCAGGCGCAGAGTGGACAGACGAGCCTTAAGGCGGTCCATCACTTCGTCATGGATGTTCTCTTGCACAAGCAATCGACTTCCTGCACAGCACACGTGGCCTTGGTTGAAGAAGATGCCACTGACAATTCCTTCAACGGCTTGATCGAGGGCGGCATCGTCGAAGACAATGTTGGCGCCCTTGCCACCCAGCTCGAGCGTGAGCTTTGTGCTGCTGCCGGCGACTGCGCGAGCAATCTCACGTCCCACAGCGGTTGAACCGGTAAAGGCGATCTTGTTGATATCTGCGTGGTTGACCAGTGACTTACCTGTGTCACCTGCACCGGTGATGATGTTGACGACACCAGCTGGAAGATCTGCCTGCTGGCAGATCTCAGCGAAGAGCATTGCCGTTAGTGGAGTGGTTTCTGCAGGCTTGAGTACGACAGTGTTTCCTGCGGCGAGTGCGGGAGCGATCTTCCAGGCGAGCATGAGGAGTGGGAAGTTCCAGGGGATGACCTGTGCGGCTACACCAAGAGACTTGGGGTTTGCTCCCAGGCCGGCGAAATCGAGCTTGTCAGCCCAACCTGCGTAGTAAAAGAACCAAGCAGCTACGAGAGGGATGTCCACATCGCGGGTTTCCTTGATGGGCTTGCCGTTGTCGAGAGTCTCAGCAACCGCGAGTTCACGTGAGCGCTCTTGAATCAGGCGTGCAATGCGGAACAGGTACTTTCCACGATCAGCGCCAGACATCTGTGACCACACCGTGTCATAGGCGGCGCGTGCTGCTCGAACAGCTACGTCAACGTCTGCCTCATTGGCACTGCTGAAGGTTGCAATGGGGGCCTCAGTTGCTGGGGAGATACTGATGAAGTTCTCACCTCTGCCGGCGACAAATTCTCCATTGATAAAGAGGCCGTAATGCTCGTTGAGGTTCAGAATCCCGGTGGATTCTGGTGCTGGTGCGTAGTCCATGAATGACATGTGATTCCCTAATCGAGAGTGACGTAATCGGCACTCGAGTAGTGACCCGAGGCAAGTTTTTGGCGTTGCAGGAGAACATCGTTAAGCAGGCTTGAAGCGCCAAAACGGAAGAGGTGTGGCACTAGCCACTCCTCCCCAACAGTCTCTGCCACGACGACAAGATACTTAATGGCATCCTTGGTGGTTTTGATACCACCGGCAGGCTTCACGCCGATGCGTTGGCCCGTTGCGACATACCAGTCACGCACTGCTTCCAGCATGAGCAAAGTGACCGGCAAGGTTGCTGCGGGAGTTACTTTGCCCGTTGAGGTTTTGATGAAGTCTCCTCCAGCGAGCATGGCGAGCCAAGAAGCTTTGCGTACGTTGTCATAGGTGACAAGTTCGCCGGTTTCGAGAATCACCTTGAGGTGAGCGTGTGATCCATCGGCACGACGGCATGCTTCTTTCACCGCAACAATCTGTTGGAAGACAGTCCACCAGTCTCCAGCCAAGAAAGCTCCACGGTCAATAACCATGTCAATCTCGTCAGCGCCAGCGGCAACTGCCTCCTGGGTATCGGCGATCTTGATAGCAAGTGAGGATCTGCCACTAGGGAAGGCGGTAGCTACAGCCGCAACGGAAACTTTGCCCTGGTCGGGGTCACCATGCATATCCCCCAATGCCGCAACAGCAGTGCCAACCATATCTCCGTATACGCACACTGCGGCAACTCTCGGCGTGGTGAGGTCCCCAGCATCAGGCACGAGTGCCTTGGCAACGAGAGTGCGAACTTTGCCTGGAGTGTCAGCACCCTCCAGAGTAGTGAGGTCAATCAACTTGATAATGGTGTCGATTGCCCACGCTTTAGATGACGTCTTGATACTGCGAGTGCCCAAATCGGCTGCTCTGGCTTCGAGGCCAACAGCGTCAACACCGGGCAGAGCTCGAAGAAAGTCCGCGAGTGATTCTGCGGTGAGATCTGATACTGCTGGGATAGAACGCATCTCTCCACACTACTGGGAGAAACCCCAGTTCGAGCCTGATGTTTACTCATATCTGGTGGCTAGGATGAGTCAATGGATTCAACGCTGAAAAACCCAGAAGAACTTCTCAACCCTCTCTCCAACCCTGACGTGGACCCGTTTGAGGTGGCCCGCGAAGCGGCTGCTCAAATTGCGGAGAAAACAGGCGTATCTCAGCACGACATTGGCCTGACCTTGGGTTCTGGCTGGGGCAAAGCGGCAGAGCTGATGGGCGAGACCACTGCCACAATTGATGCCGCCGAAATCACTGGTTTCAGCGCTTCTGCCGTCGTGGGTCACTCTGGAACCTTACGCAGCATCTTGCTTCCTAGCGGAAAGCGTGCATTGGTTATCGGTGCCCGCACCCACTACTACGAGGGCCACGGCGTGCGCCGCGTGGCCCACAGCGTGCGAACCGCGGCTGCGTGTGGCGCCACCACCATGGTGCTGACAAATGGCGCAGGCGGAATCAAACCAACCTGGAATCCAGGAACCCCGGTACTCATTAGCGACCACATAAATTTGACCGCAGACTCACCTCTCGAGGGTGCGACCTTTGTTGACCTTACTGATCTGTATTCATCTAGACTGCGCGAGCTTGCTCGCACTATAGACAGCAGTCTCGATGACGGTGTCTATGTCCAATTCCGTGGACCACACTACGAAACTCCTGCCGAAGTGCAGATGGCTAAAATTCTCGGGGGCCACATCGTGGGTATGTCCACCGCGTTAGAGGCGATTGCCGCACGTCAAGCAGGAATGGAAGTTCTGGGACTTTCCTTGATTACAAACTTGGCTGCTGGCATTTCTGAGAACCCTCTTTCACACAAAGAGGTCCTGGAAGCTGGCGCCGCTGCAGAAGCTCGCATTAGCGAACTTCTTGCTCGCATCGTAGACAAGCTCTAGAAAATCCAACCATGACAACATTGCATGAGTATCACTCCGAGGTTCTGGCTTGGATCGATCAAGATCCGGATCTCGAAACTGTGGCAGAACTTCGCGCGCTTCTCGAAGCGTCTCAAGCCGGTGACGAACATGCACAGGCAGAGATTACTGACCGCTTCTCCACTCGATTAAGCTTTGGCACCGCAGGTCTCCGTGGTGCCATCGCTGCAGGTCCCAATCGGATGAACCGGGTAGTTGTGATTCAAGCAGCTGCCGGATTGGCACGCTATCTGCTTGCTCATGCCCAGGCAGGAAAGACTCCTAGCGTAGTCATTGGGTTTGACGGCCGAAAGAACTCTGAAGTGTTTGCTCGCGACACTGCTGAAATAATGTCGGGCTTAGGTGTTGAGGCATTGTTGATGCCCAGAATGCTACCGACTCCAATTCTCGCTTTTAGTGTCCGTGAGCTCAATGCCAGTGCTGGCGTCATGGTTACTGCGAGCCACAACCCTGCAGCAGACAATGGCTACAAGGTTTATCTCGGCGGAAATGATCAGGGCTCACAGATTGTCTCCCCCGCTGACGCTCTCATTGCTGAACAGATTGACTTCGTTGCCACACAAATGAACGTGGGCGAGCTTGCACGTGGAACATACAGCATCATTGCTGAATCGGTTATTGAGAACTACATCAGCCAGACCGCTTTGGTCGCGGGTAACACAGCACTTGCGCCTTCAATTCAACCCCACTTTATTTACACTGCCATGCACGGAGTGGGGTATGAAACCTTCGCAGCTGTGATGTCACGAGCTGGTTTTGTAGTACCAGAAGTCGTTGCTGAACAAAACATTCCAGATGCCACGTTCCCCACCGTGGAGTTCCCCAATCCTGAGGAACCTGGCGCACTCGACTTGGCCTATGGCCTTGCGAGAAGGACGAAGGCGGAATTAATTGTGGCCAACGATCCAGATGCGGACCGTTTAGCAGTGGCCATCCCAGATGAGACTGCGGCTGCAGGCTATCGTCGCCTCACCGGCAATGAGCTGGGTGCTGTGCTGGGTTGGCGAACAGCACGAGAGCTCACCCGCACGAACAAGTCTGGAACCTTGGCGTGCTCTATCGTGTCCAGTCCCGCACTCTCCGCTGTCGCTAAACACTATGACCTGGACTTCCGATGGACCCTCACCGGTTTCAAGTGGGTCTCGCGAGTTGAGAACTTGGCTTACGGATATGAAGAAGCCCTGGGCTATCTCGTTAACCCAGGCACTATTCGAGACAAGGATGGAATCTCTGCTGCTGTTGCGCTGCTCAGCCTCGTGAACGAACTGAAATCCAACGGGTCAACCTTGAGAGACCACCTCGAAGAGTTCAGTATGACCTTTGGCCATTTTGCGAGCGAACAGATTTCATTGCGCGTATCTGACCTCTCAGAGATTCCTCGCTTGATGACGAATCTGCGCTCCTCACAGCCCGACTTTGTTGGCGGGAGTGCAGTGTTGACCTTCGATGATCTTCTCGAAGGGAACTCTGACTTCCCACCCAGTGATGTGCTCAGGTTCTGGTTAGAAGATGGTTCTCGAATTATGGTTCGTCCCAGTGGAACAGAACCTAAGCTCAAGATCTATATCGACGTGGTATCTCGGGAGGGCGACTTAGCTCACCGAACAAGCGACGCAGCGAAGAGGCTCTCTACCCTTGCTGAAGGGATGAAAGAACTTCTCGGGCTTTAAAGTTCTATTCGGCAGTGATGCGCTCAGCGATGAGTGAGGTGCGCGGCACAAAAGTGTTTGCATCGCCGATGGAATATGCGCCTTCAACTGCTTCTAAAGCACGTTCAAAACGAGCGGCATCGTTGGCATACAAAGTGAATAGCGGTTCACCCTTGCGAACCATATCACCGGGCTTGGCGTGAAGATCAATGCCTGCAGCATGGATAACCGCGTCCTCAGCACGAGCTCGGCCAGCGCCAAGGCGCCAGGCAGCAATGCCGAAGGGAAGAGCTTCTTGGCGAACCAACATGCCATCACTTTCAGCATGTACCACATGTGATTCAGATGCGGAAGGCAGTTCTGCGTCTGGATCCCCGCCCTGAGCAGCTATCGTGGCACGCCACGAATCCATTGCTTTGCCATTGCGGAGATTCTCCGCGACGTCTACATCGTGTAAACCTGCCATGTTGAGCATTTCGGTGGCGAGTGCAACAGTCAGCTCAATGACATCGGCGGGGCCGCCACCTGCCAGCACCTCAACCGATTCACGCACTTCGTTGGCGTTACCGATAGTCAGACCCAGCGGGATGTTCATATCGGTGAGCAACGCTGTGGTGTTCACTCCAGCATCCGCGCCGAGGGCAACCATGGTGCGGGCCAGCTCACGTGAACGCTCAATGTCTTTGAGGAATGCGCCTGAACCAAACTTCACATCCAGCACGAGGCTGTCAGTTCCTTCAGCAATTTTCTTGCTCATGATGCTGGAGGCAATGAGAGGAATAGCTTCCACCGTTGCGGTGATATCACGCAAGGCATAGAGCTTGCCGTCAGCAGGAGCCAGACCAGAACCCGCAGCACAGATCACCCCGTTAAGCTCAGCTAGTTGGTTAAACATCTCCTGGTTAGAGAGATGTGCTCTCCAACCAGGAATGGATTCCAATTTGTCTAGGGTGCCACCGGTGTGACCCAGCCCGCGGCCGGAAAGCTGAGGCACTGCCACTCCAAAAGAGGCAACAAGAGGCATCAGTGGCAGGGTGATCTTGTCTCCGACACCACCAGTGGAGTGCTTATCCGCCGTGGGACGCTTCAGCGCAGAAAAGTCCATCCGTTCGCCCGAGGCAATCATGGCCATCGTCATGTCTTTGATTTCTCGACGGTTCATCCCATTGAGGAAAATGGCCATGGTCATGGCAGACATTTGCTCTTGAGCGATGAAACCTCTGGTGTAGGCATCGATCATCCACTGAATCTGTTCAGTACTGAGCTCACCCTTGTCTCGTTTGATGGAGATTAATTGAACAGCATCAAAGGGTTCGATAGTGGGCGTGCTCATCATTAATCCTTGGTTTGAGACGTAAATGCATCAAGTTGCCGCGGACCAAAAGCGTCGGGCAATACTTCTTCGATGGTTTTCAACCCAGATACTGTCTCCAGAACCATTCCTTCTTGGGAGTGTTCAAACAGAAGTTGTCGGCATCGGCCACACGGCATAAGAATTTCCCCATTGCCATCGACACAGGTGAACGCAACAAGCTTCCCTCCACCGGATGCGTGTAACTGAGAGACCAGACCACATTCTGCGCACAGAGTGAGGCCGTATGACGCATTTTCTACATTGCATCCAGAAATAACTCGACCATCGTCTACTAGAGCTGCTGCCCCCACTGGGAACCTGGAGTAGGGAACATAGGCATTCTTCATGGCTGCTTGTGCAGCATGACGTAAGACATCCCAATTGATGTCTTCATGTGACGAACCCATATTGTTCCTAGCTCTTTACGTAGGGTTTTCCCGCTGCTGCAGGTCCTCGGACGCGGCCGACAAAGCCGGCAACAGCGAAGATGGTAACGACATAAGGCAACATGAGCATGAACTCACTTGGCACCGGTGAGCCAATAATCGACAGTACGTTTTGGAGGTTGCTGGCAAAACCAAACAACAGGGCAGCCAACGTTGCGCGAATGGGGTCCCATCGGCCAAAAATGACTGCTGCTAAAGCAATGAATCCCGCTCCGGCTGTCATTTCTTTTTGGAATGCTCCCACTGAACCGAGTGTGAAGTATGCTCCACCGATACCAGCAATGGCGCCAGCAAGGGCAACATTCCAGAACCGTGTGGCTGCCACATTAATTCCTACGGTGTCAGCAGCCATGGGGTGCTCGCCCACCGAACGCAGGCGCAGACCCCACTTGGTTTTAAACAGGGCATAGGCAACCACAGCAACAATCACATACATCAAATAGACAATGACGGTTTGCCTAAACAGCACCGGTCCAATTATGGGAATTTGGCTCAGTACAGGAATATCTATGCGGTCAAATCGCGGAGGAGAGTTCAATGCAGGAGTATTCGCGCTCAACACTTGCGAATAGAGAAAGCTTGTTAAGCCCAAGACCAAGACGTTTAAGACAACTCCTACGATGACCTGATCTACCAAATACTTCACAGAGAATGTCGCCAACACAAAGGAGACGAGCATTCCAGCAACCATGGCCGAAGCTAGACCGAGGTAAGGGGATCCTGTCAGGGTAGCGACCATCGCAGAGACAAATGCTCCGGCAAGTAGCTGCCCCTCAATTGCGATGTTGATGACGCCAACACGTTCAGAAATAATTCCGCCGAGAGCACCAAAGATCAGAGGAATACTCAGACCAAGCGTTCCTAAGAGCAAACCAGGAATGAGAATTGAGCCATCTGCACCCGCCCAGGTGAGGAACCCAACCATAAAGAAAAAGCCGAATGCGCTGATCATCCACACAGGGGATGATTTCCCCGTTCGAGAAAGTAGGAAACTCACCACTGTGAAAGCAAATAGCACAGCAGTAACGACAATTCCTGTCCCTAAGGCAGGCAAATCTATGGCAGGAAGTTGAATGAAATCTGACTCTGTAGACAGTCTGAAATTGGTGCTTGCACCTGTATTGAGAACAATGAAAATGAGGAAAGAAACTGCAGTGAACGCTGCAAAAGCTATGGGTGCTTTCCAGCTTCGCAACACTACGGTGTTTGCAGATTCATTCTTGAGGGTAAGGGCCTGGCTCATTGCGCCACCACCTTCACTCGTGGCCGACGCAACGATACGGGCTGAGGTTCGCCCGGAGGAACAGGCAACCTAAACAACGCACGAATGAGAGGCGGTGCAGCAATAAATAGGACAATCAGAGACTGAACAACCAGAACGATATCGATTGGAATACCTTCAGCGGCTTGCATGGCAAATCCACCAGCTTTGAATGCCCCGAAAAGGATTCCTGCAAAGAACACGCCCCATGGCTTAGCTCTGCCCAACAGAGCTACAGTGATGGCGTCAAAACCGATACCGGCATCGATACCAGAACTGAAGCCAGAGGGAACAACACCCAATACTTGTATTACTCCCGCAACGGCAATAAGTCCGCCGGAGAAGAGCATTGCGTAGATGTACATCCGATCGACGCGAATACCTGCAACTCGAGCTGCATTAGGGTTCTCACCAACTGCGCGGAATTGAAATCCCAGACTTGATCGCGACAGAAGCCACCAGACAAAAACTGTGAGCAAGACAACGAGGATAAATCCTGAGTTGAGGTTATAGCTTGGTCCAAGCAACTTTGGGAGCACCGCTGTTTCAAGAATGGGTGCTGTTTTGGGGTTGTTTGAACCGGGAGCTTGCAAAAAACCTTGAGTTCTCAACATCCATGAAACTAAATAAAAGGCAATGTAGTTGAGCATGATGGTCACAATGACTTCATGTGCGCCCGTACGAGCTTTGAGTACACCAACAATTCCAGCCCACAATGCACCACCAACAATTCCGGCAACAATCGCAACGATGAGGTGGATAACCGGAGGTAACTGCCACGTAAATCCCACGTAGCCTGCACAGGCAGCGGCAATCAACATCTGACCTCGTCCACCAATGTTGAACAAACCAACCCGAAACGCGAGGGCAACACCTAGTCCAGCAACGATGAGAGGTGTTGCGAAGGTGAGCGTCTCGGTGAGCGGTTTGATACCAGTGGCAAAAGCTGGCCGTCGGAAGTTATACACCGAACCTTGGAATAGGGAGGAGTAAGCGCCAAAAACAGAGTCCCAAATTGCTTGGAATGTGGAGAGTGGTCGAGCAAAGAAATAGGTGGTCGCTTTGTGAACCTGGGGGTCAGTAACAGCAATAAGTATTGCTCCCACAAGCAACGCACTAATGACAGAGAGGATTGATATCACTACACTGCCACCGAGCATTTCTTTCAACGCGATATTCCAGCGGGATGGGGGTGCAATCTCACCCTGCGGTGTGAGACCGGCTTCGGTCGTTTTCTTGCTCATGCAGCAACTCCTGAAGGTACTTCGCCGGCCATCATCAAACCAAGGACTGCACGCGGAGTATCGGATGGAACGATTCCGACAACACGCCCTTTGTACATCACCGCAATCCTGTCTGCGAGCGCAACAACTTCATCCAATTCACTGGACACGACCAGCACAGGAATGCCGTTATCGCGAGTCTCAACAATGCGTTTGTGAACAAATTCGATGGAGCCCACATCAATTCCGCGTGTTGGTTGCGCTGCAACGAAAAGGTTCAAATCACGACTGAGCTCTCGAGCAAGAACTATCTTCTGTTGGTTTCCTCCAGACAATTGAGATGCCTTCGAGGTGATGCCTTGAGAGCGAACATCAAATTCAGCAGAGGTCCTGGTGGCAAATTCGGCGAGTGTTTTGAGTTGCAAAGCACCTGCTCGAACAAATGGTGCGCCGTGAGCTCGGTCCAGCATGAGATTCTCAGCAATCGTAAAACTTCCGACAAGACCATCTTCTGTTCTGTCTTCGGGAACAAATCCAACACCGGCATCGAGTATGTGGCGCACTGACTTACCCAGAAGTTGCTCCCCATTGAGGGTGATGGAACCTGTGGTGTGGTGAGCAAGACCGAGGATTGCTTCGGTCAATTCTGTCTGACCGTTTCCTTGGACTCCTGCGATACAGACAATTTCACCTGCCCTGATCGTGAAACTCACATTGTCAACGACGGCAATGCCACTGGGGTCTAATACGGTCAATGATTCAACGACAAGGGCGTCTGAACCAAGTTGGGCTTTTTTCTTCTCCACTGTGAGTTGAACAGCACGGCCAACCATCATTTCTGCCAGTTCAGTATTTGTGGCCGTTGGTGAAGCTTCACCAACGACCTTACCTAAGCGAATCACGGTGATTTCGTCGGCAACTTCTCGAACTTCACGTAACTTGTGGGTAATGAAGATGATTGCTGTTCCCGCATCACGAAGTTGTTTCATGATGGCCATCAACTCGTCTGTTTCCTGCGGGGTAAGTACCGCGGTGGGCTCATCAAAAATCAAGACCTGTGCATCACGCGATAGGGCCTTGATGATTTCTACACGCTGTTGAACGCCAACAGGTAAATCTCCTACCAGGGCGTCGGGGTCAATATCGAAACCGAATCGGGCACTTACATCAAGCACTAGCTTCCGCGCAGCCTCAATATCCAGTCGTCCACCACGCTTGGTTTCCTCGTGACCGAGCATCACATTCTCGGCAACAGTGAAGACCGGGATAAGCATGAAATGCTGGTGGACCATTCCAATACCCGCTGCCATTGCATCACCGGGACCAGAAAAGTGCTGTACGACATCGTCCAGCAAGATCTCTCCCTCGTCTGCTTGATAGAGCCCAAACAGAACG
Source organism: Aurantimicrobium sp. MWH-Uga1 (assembly GCF_003325955.1). Classification (NCBI taxonomy): domain Bacteria; kingdom Bacillati; phylum Actinomycetota; class Actinomycetes; order Micrococcales; family Microbacteriaceae; genus Aurantimicrobium; species Aurantimicrobium sp. MWH-Uga1. The sequence continues at coordinate 1,374,797 of NZ_CP030929.1, forward strand.
TTCATCAGGGTGGATTTACCAGCGCCATTTTCTCCAACTAATGCATGAATTTTGCCAGGCAATGCCACAAGGTTGATGTGGTCGTTGGCAGTCAGCTGGCCAAAACGCTTAGTGATATTGCGCAGTTCGAGCTTCATTGATCTCACAACTTCGTGGGCGGAAAGTGAACAATTTGAGTCTAATCACTGCTAGGTAATGACCTAGCAAGGAAAAGTTTGGGGAGGCAACCGCCGAAGCGGGGCCTCCCCAAACTAGTGCTGTATTACTTTGGCGAAGAAGGAGAAACTACCTTGATCGAACCATCGTTAATGCCCTTGGTGATGGCATCCAGCTGGCTCTGCAGGTCAGGATTTACCTTCGATGCGTAGTCGTGGAATGGTGCAAGACCAACACCGCCGTTAGCAAGTGTTCCCACGAATGGGGTGTTGTCGAACTTGCCGTCTGCTGCTGCGAGAGTAACGTCAGCAACACCAACACCAACCTGCTTGAGAACAGAGGTCAAGAACATGCTCTTGATTTCTGGGGCAGTGAGGTAAGCGTCGGAGTCAACACCGATCAGTGGGATGTCCTTGCCGGAGTCCTTGATTGCTTCAGCTGCGCTGAGGAAGATAGGACCACCAACGGGGAAGATGACGTCAGCGTTCTGGTCAATCAGACCCTGTGCTGCGGTCTTTGCCTCAACGCCAGCTGCAAATCCACCGGTAAAGGAACCGGTCTGAGATGCAACGTCCCAACCAACAACCTTGACGTTAGCGCCGTTTTCCTGGTTGTAGTAAGCAACACCATCAGCAAAACCATCCATGAAGATAGTTACTGGTGGGATCTGCATTCCACCGAAGGTACCTACGACACCAGTGGTGCTGTAGCTAGCTGCGGTGTATCCAGCGAGGAATGCTGCCTGTGCAGTGTCGAAAACGATGGGCTTTACGTTGTCAGCAACAATGCTGCTGTCGTCAACAATGGCGAAGTTCACATCAGGATTTGCTGCTGCTGCTTCCTTGGTTGCGTCAGCAAGCAAGAATCCAACAGTGGTGATCAGGGTACAACCCTGGTCAACCAAGCTCTGAATGTTAGGTGCGAAATCGGTTTCTGCAGCGGATTCAACGGTGATGGGGGTTACACCCAATTCATCTGACGCAGCAGTGAGGCCTTCGTAACCAGACTGGTTGAACGACTTGTCGTCAAAACCACCTGAGTCAGAAACCATGCAAGGTACTGCGAGGCTGCCGCCGTCGGCAGCGTCGTCTGCTGGTGCGCTTGCACATCCAGCCAAAAGGGCAACTACACCCAGCGCTGCTGCGCTGCTGATGGCTACCTTACGAGAAAAAATTCCCAATGTGTCCTCCAAATACGAGTCCACATACAGGCCGTATGAGGTAGAGACCACGTTACTCGAAACAGCGAATTTCGCCACTCATCGGGTTCTTCTTAGCGGATAAGTTACACAATAGAAATAAAGATCTACGGAATCAGTCGTTTTGAGCCTAACGAACGACGATTTCCTTCGGTTTACTTCTTACCCTTTTCGAGAGCGGCAGCTGTGAGATCCCCCATAAGAACTGCAGCTCCACCCTCCACGATGCCTTGAGCTGCATACTGCTCAAGGCGTTCGCGTGAGTCTGCAATGTCGAGGTTACGCATGGTGAGTTGGCCAATGCGATCCTCCGGACCAAATGCAGCATCTTCAACACGTTCCATCGAGAGCTTGTCGGGGTGGTAACTGAGGGCAGGGCCGGTGGTGTTAAGGATGGTGTAGTCATCTCCGCGGCGCAGGCGCAGCGTCACTTCACCGGTGACTGCAGAGCCAACCCAGCGAACAATGGACTCACGCAGCATGAGTGCTTGTGGGTCAAACCAGCGACCTTCATACATCAGGCGACCAAGGCGGCGACCTTCAGCAGCATAGTTAGCCAGAGTGTCTTCGTTGTGGATGGCATTGAGCAGTCGTTCGTAAACGATGTGTAGTAGCGCCATTCCTGGAGCTTCATAAATACCTCGGCTCTTTGCTTCGATGATGCGGTTCTCAACCTGGTCAGAAATACCCAGACCGTGGCGACCACCAATAGCGTTTGCTTCGAGCACGAGAGCGACAGGGTCGTCAAAACGCTTGCCGTTGATTGAGACGGGGCGGCCTGCTTCGAAGGCAACCGTAACTTCTTCAGTCTTGACCTCTACGTCATCACGCCAGGCAGCAACTCCCATGATGGGCTCGACAAGGTCGAGACCTTGGTCAAGGTGTTCCAACAGCTTCGCTTCGTGTGAAGCACCCCAAATGTTGGCATCGGTGGAGTACGCCTTTTCTTTGGATGCGCGGTAAGGAAGATCGCGAGCTAGAAGCCACTCGCTCATCTCGTGGCGACCACCGAGCTCATTGACGAAGTCTGCATCAAGCCAGGGCTTGTAGATACGAAGTGACGGGTTAGCCATCAGCCCATAGCGGTAGAAACGCTCAATGTCATTGCCCTTGTAAGTAGACCCGTCACCCCAGATGTCCACGCCATCTTCGTGCATTGCACGCACCAGCATGGTTCCGGTAACTGCACGACCCAAAGGGGTGGTGTTAAAGTACGTCTTTCCAGCAGTACGAATGTGGAATGCACCACACTGCAATGCGACGAGACCTTCCTCTACAAGAGGCCCACGGCAGTCAATCAGGCGAGCAATCTCCGCGCCGTATTCGAGTGCGCGGCCGGGAACACTGTCGATGTCGGGTTCGTCATACTGGCCAAGGTTGGCGGTATAGGTGCATGGGATAGCTCCCTTTTCGCGCATCCACGCTACAGCGACAGAGGTGTCTAGACCTCCAGAGAAAGCAATACCAACGCGCTCACCAACAGGCAAAGAAGAAAGAACCTTAGACATGCCTCAATTCTAGCTGGGGGTGAACTCTCCCAAGGTTCTCCCCTAACATGAGCTACACCCCCTCTCTTTCAAGGATCACTGATGCTCCCCACTTCGTTACCTGCCCCTCGTTTGATTGAGCCCAACTCGGTACCTTCCCTCCGGTGGGGAATCATTGGGCCTGGTGGAATTGCGGCAACCTTTGCTGACTCGGTTCACAAACACACTGCACAACGCGTTGTCGCGGTGGCATCTCAAACTCCCGGCAAAGCAGAAGCCTTCGCCACACCACGAGGCATTCCCTACGCACTGACCTCGTATCAGGAACTTGTCTCTCACCCAGAGGTGGATGTGGTTTACGTTGCCACCACACACGAATTCCATAAGGAGCATGCACTCCTTGCTATTGCGGCAGGTAAGCATGTCTTAGTTGAAAAGCCACTGGCCACCAACCCCACCGATGCACAAGAGATCCAGGATGCTGCCTTCAGTGCCGGGGTCCTCGCTATGGAAGCGATGTGGACCAGATACATTCCTCAATCCGACGTGATGCGTCAACTTCTCAGCGACGGAGTCCTCGGAGAAATTCAATTCGTGCTCTCCGACTTTGGTCAAGATCTCCGCCATGTTCCACGTTTGATGGATCCTCTTTCTGGTGGTGGATTGTTGGATTTGGGTATCTACAACTTCGCGTTCTCTTCTTTTGTATTGGGAGAGGCATCTGAGGTTGCAACAGTTGGTTCTCTCACTTCAACTGGCGTGGACCAAACGACAACAACTTTGTTGACCTATGCCTCTGGTGCTCAGGCCGTGGCAACGGTGACCATGGCCGCATTCACACCTACCGCAGCATCCATTTCAGGAACAAAAGGACGGCTCAATATCCACGAGCCTTTCTTCACTCCAAGCGGCTTGACCCTTTTTGCTTCAGAGTTCAACCCAAACCCAGTTGCCTCCTGGCGAGATGAGACTGGAGTTCCTGCACATGAAGGGTTGAGTTATCAGGCAACCGCGCTGGCGTCCTTCGTTGATCAAGGGTTGAATGACTCTCCCCTGCGTCCGCTACATGAAGCAGTCAGCGATATCGGTCTGATTCTCCAGGCCCGCCATCAGATTGGCGCATTCCTGACAGGAGAGAAGTAACCTCCGGTTACTTGCCTCGAGCAGGGAAGAGTTGCGTTACAGCAGGCTCAGCCAATAGTGGTGCAATAGGTAATCCAGCTGCTCCAATCATCAGCAGGTTGGGTCCAAGTTCTGCTGTTTTCACTAGCAGCCTGTCTTGAGGCGCGGTAAGTGTGCTCCAACGGAAACGACTGAGCAACCGGTCACGATCGTATGAATGCAAAACTGCAAGATAACCAGCGATGAGTACTATCTCAGGGTTGAAGATGTTGACATAGTTACCAACTGCTACAGCCAGAGCGTCAATTTGTGATTCAAGAAGTTTTTGAACTTTTGAACTGACCGGTTTTGAAAGCACTACTTCAAGTTCTGCATCATCAGCGCTTTCTATTTTGAGCGCTGCTAACAAATCTTCACGGCGAACCAATGACTCTAGCGTTCCTTGCAAACCTGAATAATCTTCGCGTGGGGAATCTGAAATACGGACGTGCCCGAGCTCACCGGCATAACCTGCAGCCCCACGAAGAAGTATTCCTCCGTGAATAACTCCACCGCCGATGCCACCGGAACCACCAAAGAGATACACAATTTCACTGAAGCCGCGGCCTGCTCCAAGATCGCGTTCAGCAATAGATCCCAAACTCGCGTCATTGTCAATAAACACTGGGAGGCCTGTTTGTTGATGCAACATGCGTGCAAAAGGAACTTCTACCCAGTTGAGGTGGGGAGCGAGCCGAACCACTCCATCCTCAACTCGAATCTGCCCGGGGATCGCAACCCCTATTCCAGCGATACGGAATGTAGCGGGCATCTTGGCTCGAAGTTCCGAGATGAGCTTGGTGGCAATCTCTACTGATTCATTCGGGCTGGGAACTGAAGGATGGGTGTGGCGTACCTTGTCGATTACTTTTCCGGATAACGTCACCACACCCACAGTGGTGGCGTCAGTATCAGGATTAACAGCAAATACAACTACTTCATCTGAGAATGACACCATCAAAGAGGGTCGTCCAACCCCTTGAGTGACATTTGCTTCAGACTCAATAATGAGTCCGAGTTCTTGTAATTCAGTAACCAGGTCAGAAATAGTCGAGCGATTCAGCCCGGTCCGTTGGGTAAGGGCAGAACGAGACATTGTTCCAAATTGACGAAGCAATCTCAGAATTGCCGACAAATTATGTTGGCGAACTTGTTCACGGTTACTGCCGACGGTTGACGCACCACTACTGGCTTTTGCCCCGGAAGGTGTCATAGAAATTTTCTCTCTGTGTGAATGCTGTCAAACATATTCTTACCTCTAAACAACAAATTAATACAGTTATGTGTTTTTGAGTTGACAAGTATTACACGTACGGGTCTATATTGTTCCCTAAGGCAACAAATACACAAGACCACTAAGGACAAATCGACAATGTCGTCACTAACCCCTACCCGCGAAGACAAATTCTCTTTCGGCCTCTGGACGATTGGCTGGGCAGCCCAAGATCAGTTTGGTGGGCCAACTCGTGAGCATCTGGATGTTGTTGAAGCTGTTGAGAAGCTCGCCGAACTGGGCGCGTACGGTTTGACCTTCCATGATGACGATCTCTTCCCATTTGGAAGTAACGATGCCGAACGCCAAAAGCAGATAGACCGCCTCAAGCAAGCTCTTGCCGACACTGGTTTGATCATTCCGATGATCACCACCAACCTCTTTAGCCACCCCGTTTTCAAAGATGGTGGTTTCACAAGTAATGATCGAGGTGTTCGTCGCTTTGCTTTGCGTAAGGCACTTCGCAACCTCGACCTTGCTGCCGAGATGGGTGCAAAGACCTTCGTTATGTGGGGTGGCCGCGAAGGTGGAGAGTACGACAGTGCCAAGGACATTCAGGGTGCTCTTCAGCGCTACCGCGAAGGTGTCAACCTGATGACCTCCTACGTCAAGGACAAGGGCTACGACATTCGCTTTGCCATTGAGCCCAAGCCCAACGAGCCACGTGGAGACATTCTTCTGCCCACGGTTGGTCACGCTATGGCGTTCATTAACACTCTGGAACATCCAGAGCTCGTGGGTCTCAACCCCGAGGTCGGCCACGAGCAAATGGCAGGACTGAACTTTACTGCGGGCATAGCTCAGGCCATTGAACACGGAAAGCTCTATCACATCGACCTCAATGGTCAGAAGGGTGTGAAGTTTGACCAGGACCTCGTCTTTGGACATGGAGATATTCTCAATGCCTTCTCCTTGGTGGATCTTCTTGAATTTGGTGGCCCCAACGGCGGCCGCGCATATGACGGTCCCCGTCACTTTGACTACAAGCCCAGCCGCACCGAAGACTTCACTGGGGTGTGGGACTCAGCGGCTGCAAACATGCGCATGTACCTTCTGCTGAAAGAACGTGCCGCAGCATTCCGCGCAGACCCCGAAGTCAAAGCTGCTCTTGAAGCTTCACGCGTAGCGGAGATTCACACCACCACACTTGCTCCAGGTGAGACCTACCAGGATCTTCTGGCAGATACCGCTTCCTATGAAAACTTCGATGCGGACTCCTACTTCAACGGACGTGGTTTTGGATTCGTCAAGCTCAACCAGTTAGCTATTGAACACCTCATGGGCGCTCGATAACTCATGGCTTTAGTAGCTGGGGTTGATTCATCAACTCAGAGTTGCAAAGTTGTCATTGTCGATGCCCTCACCGGTGAGCTAGTCCGACAGGGTCGAGCGAGCCACCCGAATGGTACCGAGGTCGACCCCGCCCTGTGGTGGGAAGCATTGCAAAATGCAATCCGGGAAGCCGGCGGGCTTGACGATGTTGACGCAATATCTATCGGTGGCCAGCAACACGGAATGGTTGTTCTCGATTCCGAAGGTCGAGTTATCCGTGATGCACTGTTGTGGAATGATACGCGGAGTGCTGCGCAAGCAGACGAGCTCATCGCCCACTTCGGAGCCGAGAACCTAGCAGCACAAACAGGTTCTGTTCCTGTTGCTTCATTCACCTCAACCAAATTGTTGTGGCTTCGACAGAACGAACCAGACAATGCAGCCCGAGTTGCTGCTGTTGCTCTCCCGCACGACTGGTTGACCTGGAGACTTGCAGGTTTTGGGCCTACCGGGGAAAGTGAAAAGGGTCCTGTTCTTGACGCTTTAACCACCGACCGCTCTGACGCCAGTGGAACTGGGTATTTCAATCCCACCACCAATGAATATCTCGAGGATGTAGTTACCTTTGCCCTCGGGCATGTTCCGATTCTCCCCCGAATTGTGTTGCCGGGTGAACCTGCGGGAGAAACACCAAAAGGAACACAGATTGCGTGTGGCGCTGGAGATAATGCTGCAGCTGCGTTTGGAATCGGAGCAACGGAGGGGGATGTAGTTGTTTCGCTTGGTACTAGTGGAACTGTCTTCTCTGTTTCGCGATCATCAACTCAGGACAAGGGCGCAACAATTGCGGGCTTCGCGAGTGCTTCCAATTCTTTCTTACCTTTGGTCTGCAGCCTCAATGCTGCCCGCGTGATTGATTCTTTCGCTGACCTTCTCTCTGTCTCTCATGATGAGCTGGGATCACTTGCACGTGATGCTGAGCCAGGTGCAGGGGGAATTGTTCTGGTTCCTTATTTTGAAGGTGAACGCACTCCTAACTTGCCCAAGGCCACAGCTGAACTTGTTGGCCTGACCTTGGCAAATCATTCTCGCCACAACATAGCTCGCGCTGCCATTGAGGGAATGTTGTGTGGTTTGAACGCAGGTCTTGATGCTCTTGTTGAAGCAGGTGTCGAGTGCAAACGTATTTTTCTCGTGGGTGGCGCGGCCGCCAATCCTGCTGTGCAAGAGATAGCTGCAGAGATTTTTGGTGTTCCAATTGTTGTCCCTCAGCCAGGAGAATATGTCGCTACGGGTGCCGCACGACAGGCTGCCGAATTGCTCATGGGAACCGAGCCGACATGGGAGACAAGCACCATAGCCACCCTCTCACGTGGACGTAGGGTTGACGTCATCGATAACTACCGAAAAGCAGCTGATTTTGCTGCGAAACGTTAAACCTCCTATTTAGTGTTTTAAACAACAAAATAAGCAGTTTCCCTGTTTTGTTACCAGTTTGTAACCAAATCAGGTTGTTATTTATTTGTTGGATAGGGCAACATATAGGCAGGGCTCACCGTCGAGCCCGACTCGAAGTTAACTTCGAGAAACCAAGAGAAAATTGAAGGGAGAGAAATGAAGAAGTCTTCATTGATCTCAATCGCAGCTCTAGCAGCTGTGTCCGCACTTGCCCTCTCGGGTTGTGCTGGTGCATCTAACGATGCAGCTGCAAGCACTCGTGCTTGTGTAATCCTCCCCGACACCGAGTCTTCACCTCGTTGGGAATCTGGCGACAAGCCAGCTCTCGAGGCTGCTTTGACCGACGCTGGTTACGAAGTAGACATCCAGAACGCTCAGGGTGACACTGCAAAGTACGCAACCATCGCAGACCAGATGCTCAGCAAGGGCTGTGGCGTTATGATCCTCACCGACCACCAGGGTGCAGCTATCCAGGTAGCTGAGAAGGCAAAGGAACTTGGAGTTCCAGTTATTGCTTACGACCGCCCCGTTGAAGGTGCTGACTACTACGTTTCATTCGACAACGAAGCAGTTGGTGGTATTGAAGGTCAGTGCATCGTTGACGGTCTGACCGCCGCTGGCAAGGACCCTGCAACCGCATCTGTTGTTTACGTTGGTGGAGACCCTGCTGACGGTAACGCAAAGATGTTCTACGACGGTGCTGTAGCTGTCATGTCAGCTGCTGGTATCAAGCCTGCCGCTGAGACCCCAGGTACCTGGGATGGAACCAAGGCTGGAACCGCATTCGAGCAGGCTTACACCTCTCTCGGCGGTAACGTTGACGCTGTTTGGGTAGCAAACGACACCAACGCAGCTGCAGTTATCACCATCCTTGACAAGAACGGCAAGACCGTTCCTGTTTCTGGTCAGGACGCATCTGTTGCTGGTCTTCAGAACGTTCTTCTCGGCAAGCAGACCTGCACGGTCTACAAGCCATTCTCTGTAGAAGCTGCTGCTGCCTCCGACCTGGCAATCCAGATCCTCGGTGGCAAGGCTCCTTCTGTTGAGAAGAAGCTCGCTGACGGAACTCCTTTCGTCGCAGTTACCCCCATCAAGGTCGGTCCTGAACAGGTCATCGACGTTGTATCCGCTGGTGACGCATCTGCCAAAGACATCTGCACCGCAGAGCTCAAGGCTGCATGTGAGAAGTACGGCGTAAAGTAATACCCCAATAGATAAGACTTTGCGCCGGTCTATCCGGCCGGCGCAAAGTCTTTATCTTGTTAGACCCCCACACTTCCTGTCATTCTTATGACACACCCGCCCCGGCACTGACGCTGGATGACACATCAAAGGAGATGGGCATGGATGTGCCACTGATCGAACTCTCAGGAGTTAAGAAAAGCTTCGGACCTGTCGATGTACTTAAAGGAATCGACTTCAAGGCATACGCCGGTCAGGTCACCGCACTAGTTGGAGACAACGGTGCAGGTAAGTCGACACTGATTAAGGGACTTTCAGGAGTCCAGCCCTATGACGAAGGAATCGTCAAATTTGCCGGTGAAGACGTTCACCTCACTTCACCCCGCCAGAGCGGTGCTCTCGGTATCGAGGTTGTGTATCAAGACCTCGCTCTCTGCGACAACTTGGACATCGTGCAAAACATGTTCCTCGGTCGTGAAGAAATTAGCCAAGGGACCCTCGATGAGGGCTCAATGGAATTCCAAGCAACCAAGGCCCTGCAAAGCCTCTCAGTTCGAACCGTGAAATCAGTTCGCCAAAAAGTTTCCTCGCTCTCTGGTGGACAACGTCAGACCGTTGCTATCGCTCGATCTGTCCTTCGTAACGCCAAACTCGTCATCCTTGATGAGCCAACAGCCGCATTGGGTGTAGCCCAGACCGAACAGGTTCTCAACCTTGTTCGCCGTCTTGCCGACAACGGCATAGGCGTCATCATCATCAGCCACAACCTGGCTGACGTCTTCCAGGTCTGCGACTCAATCAACGTCCTCTACCTGGGCCGTATGGTTGCATCCCTCAAGACTTCAGAAACAACCCAAGCCGATGTTGTGGGATACATCACCGGCACTAAGAGCATGGAAGAGGTTGCGTAATGGCTTCGCTTGAACCCACAGCAATTGGAAGTGGCCACGAAGGTAGCGTCCGCGATCAAATCACCGCCTACGTTCAGCGGCTGAAGAACGGTGAAATGGGAGCGCTTCCTGCTGTCATCGCACTGTTTGCTCTCGTCGTGCTCTTTGCTTCACTGAGCCCCTACTTCCTGACAACCTTGAACTTTGCCAACCTGTTTGTTCAGGCAGCACAGCTCACTGTTCTTGCAGCAGCATTGGTTTTTGTTCTGCTACTGGCAGAAATTGACCTTTCGGCCGGTGTGACCGCTGGTGTTGGTATGGCCGTATTTGCGGTGTTGAACCTCATGATGGGAATCAACTGGATCATTGCCGTTATCGCGGCACTCCTAGTTGGAACTGTTGTTGGGTGGACCATCGGTATCTTTGTCGCAAAGATTGGTGTTCCCTCCTTCGTGGTCACCCTGGGTCTCTTCCTTGGTTTCCAAGGCCTCATGCTTGTAATGCTGGGTGACGGTGGCCTTTACCGCCTTGACGTCCCCGAGCTCAAAGCCATCATGAACGGAAACATGCCTGTGTGGGCAGGATGGCTCATGCTGGCCATCATGGTTGCAGTCTCATTGGGACTGGGATTCTATGACCGCGCCCGTCGCGCTAAGGCTGGTGTGGCTAACCGCCCCATCTCATTAATGTTGCTTCGTGTTGGAACCATCGCTGTCCTCGGTGGTATCGCAGTAGGTGCCATGAGCGTCAACCGTAGTGTTTCGGTTGTCCCTATCGAGGGTGTACCCATCGTTATTCCCATCGTGATCGGAATTCTCTTTGTGGGAACTTTCGTGTTGGACCGCACCACTTTTGGCCGTCACCTTTATGCCGTTGGTGGAAACCCTGAAGCCGCACGCCGTGCAGGTATCAAGGTTGCCAAGATTCGCATCACCGCATTCATCATCTGTTCAACACTTGCTGTTGTCTCCGGCATCTTGGCTGCCAGCCGTATTGGTGCAATTGAATCAACAGCTGGTCGTTCGATCGTGCTCAGCGGTGTAGCAGCTGCTGTCGTCGGTGGAGTCAGCCTCTTCGGTGGACGTGGCCGCTTGATTCACGCTGCTATCGGTGCTCTGGTCATCGCCATCATCGATAACGGCCTGGGCCTCATCGGTCTGCCTGCAGGTGTGAACTTCCTGGTTACCGGTGCAGTGCTGATTGCTGCTGCAACTATTGACGCCCTCTCTCGCAAGCGCTCCGGCGGCGGGGTTCGCGTCTAACACTCAGTGGAGTAGTTGTGCCCCCACGATGTGCAAACATGTGGGGGCACTACTGTCTTCAAAGAAGAAACTCATGAGCATCACTCTCGATCACTCTGGATTCACACGACTGAGTACCTCCTCAGGAGTGTCAATGGTGGTTTCCACCTTTGGTGCACGACTGGTTGAGCTGTGGGTTCCAGATAGAAATGGTCGCCTGGCCAACGTTGTCCTGGGTTTACCCACTACCCGGGATTATGCCCATCGAGCTGGGCTGTATCTGGGCTGCACGGTCGGTCGTGTTGCCGGGCGCATTCCGCAAAGCCATTTTGTTGGGGGCGGGCTATCTTTCGACGTTGAGCCTAATGAACGCGGTAATCACCTTCATGGCGGACCAGCACAAAGCTTTGATCGCGTGGAATGGGAGCTCGTTACTTTCGACACCGATGATGTTGTCTCTGCTGAGTTTCGCTACTGCAGTCCGGCAGGAGAAGAGGGCTATCCCGGTGAGCTCACTGTGACCTCACGGTATGACCTGAGTTCTGATGGAGAACTAACCTCGACCCTCACAGCACACACCACCGCGCCAACCCCTGTTAACCTCACCACGCATGCCTATTGGAACCTGTCCGGAATTCCTGGACACACTGTTGAAGATCATGAATTGTTCGTGGATCATGCTGGGCAGTTGGAAACAGATAGTGCGCAACTGCCCACGGGACACTTTCTTTCCTCACCTCAGCAACTTTCATTATCTGAACACAGCTGGGATGACACTTTCATCTTGACCAACGCCAACCACCTCACAACTGCTGCAGCGCGGCTTCACCACAGCGGAACTGGCAGGACTTTAACCCTCTACACCTCAGAGCCCGCCATGCAGGTCTATTCAGGGGCCTACCTTCCACAAGAAGAACTCGATGCTGAGCACATCCTCACGCCATTTGGTGGGCTGTGTTTAGAGCCACAACGCATCATTGACAACCCATTGCTGCCCCAGTTCCCCTCCATTGTTCTGCTGCCTGACGAAACCTACCGGCACATCACACGACACAAGTTCAGCGCAACATAACTCGATCGAAGAACATTTCTGGTCTAGGTGACCAAACACGAGGCGGAGATAGTGCTTGTAGTCTGAATGGGAAGACGAAATACGTCCATCCCAGCGAAATTGAGTAGCGATGTCGACCCCACCCGCCACACCTCCGACGACTCGTCGAGCGCGTGCACTGAGGGTTGTTCCGCTCCTTGGTCCGGCACTAGTAGCAGGTGTGGCCTATCTAGACCCTGGCAACGTGGCCAGCAATATGACCGCCGGGGCCCAGTTTGGTTATCTGTTGGTCTGGGTTGTCGTAGTTGGCAATCTCATTGCCTGGCTGGTGCAATATCTTTCCGCCAAGCTGGGGATAGCAACAGGTAAATCTCTCACCCAGATTTTGGGTGAACGCATACGCAATAAATGGCTGCGTCGAGGGTTTTGGGTTCAAGCAGAAATAGTGGCTATGGCCACCGATCTGGCCGAAGTTATTGGTGGGGCAATTGCTCTGAATCTTCTTTTTGGAATGCCCTTGCTGGCAGGAGCCCTCATCATGGGGTTGCTGTCCTTGTTCATGCTTTCCATGAGGGACAGATCTGGCTCCCAGGTCTTCGAGCGCATGATTATTGGCCTGCTCTTGCTTATTGCCGTTGGGTTTGGCATGGGATTAGTTGTGGCTCCGCCTGATCCTTCTTCAGTTCTGGGAGGTCTGTTCCCCCGCTTTGACGGCCCCGACTCTGTGCTGTTGGCAGCATCTATCTTGGGCGCTACCATCATGCCTCACGCCATTTATGCTCACTCCGCATTGACTCGTGACCGTTTTGGTTTAGTGCAAGCTGGTGTTCAGCGAGGAACAATTCTCAAAGCAACGCGGGTGGATGTGACCATAGCTCTTGTCATCGCTGGAAGTGTCAATCTAGCTATCCTGCTTACTGCAGCAGTAAGCCTGCAGGGTGTGGCAGGAACGGACAGCCTCGAGGGTGTCTACAATGCTTTGGGCACTGAGCTTGGACCTGCCATCGCCGTCTTGTTTGCTATTGGCTTATTGGCCTCAGGATTGGCCTCAACTTCTGTGGGCGCCTATGCCGGCGCAGACATCATGAGTGGTCTTACCAAACTGAACGTGTCCCTGCTGTGGCGCAGGCTTATTACGCTTATCCCTGCCTTTATTATCTTGGGGCTAGGAATAGACCCCACTTGGGCATTGATAATGAGCCAAGTTGTTCTCTCCTTCGGTATTCCCTTTGCGCTGATACCGCTCTTGATTTTCACGAAAGATAAAAAGATTGTGGGAGAGGACTCCAACCGCACAGCAACCACGGTGCTAGCAATTACAGCAGCAGGATTTGTGATTGCTTTGAATCTCGTTCTTCTCTGGATCACCTTCGCGAGTTAGAGGTTAAAGCACAAGGGCGCCGAACCCTGAGGATCGACGCCCCTGAAGCGTGTAGTTCGAAAGACTACTTGAGAACAACGGTTGCGCCAGCCTCGGTGAGGGCAGCGTTAGCCTTGTCAGCGGTCTCCTTGTTTGCACCTTCGAGGATGGTTGCAGGTGCACCATCAACGAGAGCCTTTGCTTCACCAAGACCGAGGTTAGTAAGGGTACGAACCTCCTTGATAACAGCAATCTTGTTAGCACCAGCAGCTTCGAGAACGACGTCGAAAGAGTCCTTCTCTTCAGCAGCGTCGCCACCAGCAGCGCCAGCAGCAGCAGGTGCGCCAGCAGCAGCAACAGCTACGGGAGCTGCAGCGGTGACCTCAAAGGTCTCCTCGAATGCCTTAACGAACTCGCTGAGCTCGATGAGTGAGAGCTCCTTGAAAGCCTCGATGAGCTGCTCAGTTGAGAGCTTTGCCATGATTTTCTCCTTGTTATTTTTCGTTTAAACCGAGAACTAGTAAGGACTAGTTGCCGGACTCTTGCTTTGCACGCAGTGCGTCGACTGTACGAACAGCCTTGGACAGTGGTGCGGTGAACAGGTATGCGGCACCGAAGAGAGAGGCCTTCGCAGCACCGGCAAACTTTGCCAGAAGTACTTCGCGGGACTCGAGATCGGCGAGCTTTCCAACCTCAACTGCGTCGAGAGGCTTACCGTCGAAGTAGCCGCCCTTCAAAATGAGCTGAGGGTTTGCCTTGGCAAAGGCACGCAGAGCCTTCGCAACAGCGACAGCGTCACCGTGTACGAATGCAATAGCCGATGGGCCAGCAAGCTGGTCATCGAGACCAGTGATGCCAGCCTTAGCGGCAGCAAGCTTGGTCAGCGTGTTCTTTACCACGGCGTAAGTCGCGTGCTCACTGATTGATCTGCGCAGCTCCTTGAGCTGTGCAACAGTGAGGCCGCGGTACTCGGTGAGCAGAACTGCATTCGAACCAGAGAAATTCTTCTCGAGTTCGGCGAGCATTGCTTCCTTGTTCGCCATGGCGCTCCTTGTGGTTTCACACACCCCACTTGTGTGGGGTGATTTTCCGCAGGCCGCTGAAAATAAAAAAGCTCCAGCGCAGGGCTGGAGCGAAAGAAAACACGTGAACGTGCATATCACTAACAGTTAGCCTGCGCGGGTTTTCGTCGAAACGAACTTTAGATGGATGTTCATTTTCATGAACACACCAATAACCAGCGGTCTTTGGTTATCTCTAGGTTATGTGAGAGTTGCCCTCTCCCGCAAATCGGTAGACTAGAGACTTCCCTCCCTTATTAGCGCTGACGCTGACACAGTTACCTCGTGAGAGACGGTAACAAGATGTGAGCTGAAGCATGTCACGAAGATTAGAGGCCTCGTGAACGCAGTTGTAACCCTGACCCCCGCTCCCGTGCTGGACCGCACGTACCTTGCTGAAGATCTCACTGTCGGCAAAGTGAACCGTGCCTATGAAGTCCACGAGTACATGAGCGGTAAAGGCCTGAACGTTGCCCGCACCCTGCACTTGGCAAAGCACCCCGTCTCTGCTGTGCTGCCCATTGGTATGCAGGACCAATACCTTTTGTTCTCAACACCCTTCCCCCAGATTCTGCGCATCATGCCTGTCCAGGGGCGAGTGCGTGTGAATACGACAGTGGTTGAGCGGGGTGGCCGAACAACCAACATCAACCAACAAGCCATCCCTTTCACCACCGAGGACTGGCGCAACGTCGTCGAGACCACTCTCGAACAGGTTTCAGACATGAACGCGGACTGGCTTGTGGTCTCCGGTATGCACCCGAAGATGATTGATACAGGTCTGCCAATTGACCTGAGTGAGCTTTTTGCCCGTGCACGTGATCTGGGTGCTCGTGTTGGCTTGGACACCTCTGGTCCTGAGCTCAAGCACTGGGGACGCAGTGGCGAAGTCAACCTCATCAAACCCAACGCAGATGAACTTGCTTCACTCGTCGGGCACGAACTTCACACCCTGGGTGAAGTCATTGATGCCGGTCGCGAACTTATTGAGACTGGACTCGAAATTGCACTCGTGAGCCTTGGTCCCGACGGGGCTATTGCCATTACAGCCGATGAGGCAGTTTGGGCAAGCGCTATTGCACCAGAGGTAATAAACACCACTGGTGCTGGCGACGCATTCTTGGCCGGGTTCCTGAGCCAGGTAGTGAGTCCCGAAGCTTCTGCAGCAGGTCGCGAAAATGGCACACTACCCAAGCTCAGTCCGGAGGCAGCACTGACAACTGGCTGCTCCTGGGGAGCTCTTGCTGTGTCACTTCCGACCACATTGATTAGTTCTTTCGGTGATGCACCGAAAGCTCAATTACGTGAAGTTGACCCAAACTACACCCTGCTCGAGAAAGCTACCGTTCGCTACTAAGACTTCGGTAGGGTCACTATGAACTCGGTATTGCCTGGTTCACTTCTGACAGTCACTGTTCCGTTGTGGGCATGAACCACCGCGTGGACAATAGCAAGACCGAGGCCAGTGCTTCCTGTGGCACGGGTACGTGACGCATCTCCTCGAGTAAAGCGCTCAAAGAGATCTGGCATCTGGTCTGCAGGAATCCCCGGACCGTTATCAATGACACGGATGTGGACGCTGTCCTCGGTTTCTTCAAGAGCGACTCGGACCGTTGAACCTGCTGGAGTGTGCACCCGTGCATTAGCCAGGAGATTCACAACAACTTGGTGAAGTCGCGCCTGATCACCCAACACCTCAACGGGAACTTCGGGAATATCGATATCCCACGTGTGGTCTGGACCGGCAGCGTGTGCATCACTAACCGCATCAACCACAATGCGAGAAAGATCAACCTGGTGGTGTTCGAGTTCTCGACCTTCATCAAGTCGTGCCAACAAGAGAAGGTCTTCGACCAAACCGGTCATCCGTGTTGCTTCTGACTCAATGCGATTGAGGGAGTGACTGACGTCCTCTGGCAATGTGGCACTACTGCGTCTGGTGAGTTCGGCATAACCACGAATAGAAGCCAGTGGTGTTCTCAGTTCGTGACTTGCATCAGCAACAAAGCGACGCACTTTTTCTTCACTAGCCTGACGTGCTGTCAGAGCACGCCCAATGTGCACCAGCATGTTGTTAAAGGCTGAACCCACGCGACCTACCTCTGTTCGTGGATCCGTATCTTCTTCGCTGAGGCGCTCGCCCAGGTCGACATCACCTTTATCAAGGGGCAATTCGGACACTCGAGTTGCCGTGTCTGTCACACGATCCAGTGGACGAAGTTCATACCGTATGAGTGCACGACCTACCACGATGGCAGCAGCCACACCCAGCCCCGTGACAATCAAAATCACGATGAGCAATTGAGTGATGGCAGCGTTTACTTCCACCATGGGAAGCGCGATGACGAGTGAAGAGCCATCTTGGGCAGCAACGGAAACTGCACGATATTCTCCTGCGCCCTTAACGTGAATTGTTTCAGGTTCGCTGTTGGATTCCACTGATGCTAAAGCATTTGTATCTTGGAGGTTCACAGCAACCACGGCACCGCGATTGTTGAGAACTCCGGCGGTGACCTGCCCAGAAGGATCAACGATGGCAACCAGTGTTCCGGCCGCTTGGCCAGGGGCGAGAAGTGCATCGTTAGGACGATCGTCATGATCATCATCGCCGTCGCCCCGATGCCCAGGTCGGCTATCTTCCATGCCGTTTGAAACCGCCGCGGTTGAGCGCACAACGGCGTTAGTAATTTGCTGGTCCAGCCGGTCGACAAGAAAAGCGCGCAGTGAGACAACACTGACAACACCGATCAGTGCCGCAGCAACAACCAATAAGCCAGCCATCGTCACCGTGAGGCGACGACGCAAAGTCCAGGGAGCGCGACCTGCAGAAGACATTAGTCGGCTGGCTTAATCATGTAGCCAGCACCGCGCACAGTGTGCAACATGGGTGAACCTTCTGCATCAATCTTTTTGCGCAGATAAGAGATGTAAATCTCTACGACGGAACTCTTTCCCCCGAAGTCGTAGTCCCACACACGGTCAAGAATTTGTGTCTTGCTCACGACGCGGCGGGGGTTGCGCATGAGATAGCGCAATAATTCAAACTCAGTGGCCGTGAGTTCGATAGGTCGCCCTGCACGACGAACCTCGTGGCTATCTTCATCCAGTTCCAAATCACCTACGACCAAGACAGGGCTTTCATTGGCATCAATAGTCAAGGTTGATCGACGAATCAATCCTCGAAGCCTGGCCACAACTTCTTCTAAGCTGAAGGGCTTCGTGACATAGTCATCACCACCAGCGGTCAAGCCTGCAATACGGTCATCAAGGGAATCTTTCGCGGTGAGGAACAGCACAGGTACATCGTTACCGTCTGCCCGCATACGCTGGAGAACCTGAAGACCATCAATATCAGGAAGCATGATGTCAAGAACGACGGCATCGGGTCGGAAATCACGCGCCGTGGCGATGGCAGAGGAGCCATCGGCGGCAGTCTTGATTTCCCAACCCTCATATCGAAGGGCCATCTGTAGTAGATCAGTGAGGGAAGCTTCATCGTCGACGACGAGAACGCGAATGGGGGAACCATCAGCGCGGGTGAGGCGCATAGGGGCTGCAGCTGTGGAATCGTTCACATTTCGAGTATGACTAAGTTTTCTATGAGAATCCTATGAATCACCTAAGAAGCCAATGAATATCTCGAGAGATCGTCGGCACCCCGGCGAGCGCCTGCCCGAATGTCAGTGACCACCGCCAGAATAGAAAACGTGAATTCACCAGTGAACGTGGCAGGTATGCCCGAGACAAAGCCACAGGCAGAATTCCCACATATTGCCTATCTCGATCGTCTTGTCACGGACGGAACAGACGAAGCTGCGTGGCTTCGTGCCCGTGCTCGTGGAATTACTGCCACCGATGTGGCCAAGCTCAATAGCGTTAACGCCATCCCGACTGCAGCTTTAGAGAAACTTCGCGGATCCACCTTTACCGGCAATGTTTTCACTGACCATGGCAAAGCACGCGAACCGGTCATCGCTGCCTGGGTGAAAGAAAACTTTTCCATCAACCCCAGCTCTGCGTTATTCCACGCAGAGCCCGAACCTCGGCATCTTGCCACCCCAGATGGCATTGGAGTCATTGATGAGACTCTCGTGCTTGCCGAGATAAAAACTAGTCAAAAGCCCTTCGAGGGTGTCCCTGCCGGATATCTTCGTCAGGTCTATTGGCAGCAATATGTTCTTGGCGCAGAAAGAACGTTGTTCGTCTGGGAACAGCATGAGAACTTTGTTCCCATTTCAGATACTCCCAAACACATCTGGATCGAGCGCGACGAGCGTGCAATCCGTGAACTTGTGTATCTTGCCAACGGACTTATTGGTGAACTCCACCGTCTCACAAACTAAATCCACTTCCTAAGGAACATAAATGTCACTTCCCGAGATTCCAATCCTGGAGGGCGACTACGTTCGGCTAGAACCTCTCAGTAACGAGCGTGCTGAAGAACTCTCTGCTGCGTGCGAAGATGGCAAACTCCACGAGCTCTGGTACACCGCAATCCCCAGCCCTGAAAGCATGAAGGCGGAAATTGATCGTCGTATAGGTCTCTACACGGCAGGTTCGATGATGCCTTTTGCCACGATTGACGTTGCAACGAATAAAGCCATTGGCATGACCACCTTCATGAATATGAAGCTGGAGAACTTCAAGGTAGAGATTGGATCCACTTGGATGGCCAGCAGCTACCAAGGCACCGCCATCAACCCTGAAGCAAAGCTCTTGATGCTCAGCTATGCCTTTGATGTTTTGAGCTGCAACGCGGTCGAACTGCGCACGCATGAAAAAAATGCTCAGTCCCGTGCCGCAATTGAGAAGCTTGGTGCCAAACTCGACGGCATACTGCGCAATGACATGGTGATGGCGAATGGCACATTGCGCAACACTGCGGTTTACTCCATCACCAAGGACGAGTGGCCTGCCGTGCATGATGGTCTTATTGCTCGTCTTGATGACTTTGAGCAGGCAGAAGAGTCCTAGAGACTAGCTCCGGCTATAGCTATCCAGCGCATCAATGAGAGCAAGGTTGGCCTCAGGAGATCCGATAGAAATACGAATACCTGTGCCGCTGAATGCCCGGCAAATAATTCCTCGGCTCATCAGATGGGATTGAAGAGAATCAGTTTCTTCACCCGCTGCGAGCCAGACAAAGTTCGCTTGCGAGGAGGGAACATCCCACTCGGTCGTTGCGAGGTAGGCTTCGAGCTTGTCTCGTTCATCCAACAAGACATCGATGCGTTCTTGAAGTTCGGGTTCTGCAGCTAGCGAAGCGACCCCTGCGGCTTGAGCAATATCGGTCACTCCGAAAGGCAGTGCGACCTTGGCCAGGCCTTCCATCACCTCAGGGCGTGCAACGGTATATCCCAAACGTAATGCTGCGAGGCCGTATGCCTTTGAGAAAGTGTGCAGGACAGCTACATTCTCAAACTCTCGGTAAAGCTCCAGGCCACGTGCCGCTTGTGGGTCATTCTGAAAGTGAACATAAGCTTCGTCAATAACCACAAGGATATGAGCAGGAACCTGGGACAGAAAATCCCTCAGCTCGTCATGGCTAACAGCTGTACCAGTGGGGTTGTTAGGCGTGCAAATGAAGATGACTTTGGTTGCGGGAGTAATCGCCGCAAGCATGGCAGAAAGGTCATGACGATGATCGGCCGTGAGGGGAACCTCGACAGGTGTTGCCCCAGCACCACGAACCAAGATGGGATAAGCCTCGAAAGAGCGCCATGCATAGATCACCTCATCTCCGTGACCAGCAAAAGCACGAATGAGCTGTCCAGCAACCTCAACCGATCCAGTGCCAAAAGCGATTTCTGATTCCTTGACTCCTAAGCGTGCAGCTAATGCGGTGGTGAGTTCGGGCGCAGCCATGTTTGGGTAGCGGTGCATAGTTGATGCGGCATCTGTGATGGCCTGAATCACAGAGGGAAGCGGTGGATAGGGGTTCTCATTCGACGAGAGCTTGTACACCGGGCCATCCCAGCCATCCACAGTTGACTTTCCTGGTTTGTAGGCAGGGATTTTCTCAATGTGCGCAGGCTGCTTAATCACTCTTCAACGATACCGGGCATAACTTGCCAGAAAAACAAGAAGCCCCGTCGCTTACGCGACGGGGCTTCTTTGAGTTCAGTTGAACTTAGATGCTTGCAACATCGAGTGGGATGCCCGGACCAAAGGTGGTCGAGACAGCGCCCTTCTGGATGTAGCGACCCTTAGCCGATGAAGGCTTGAGGCGAACAACTTCTTCGAGAGCTGCGTTGATGTTATCGCTGAGCTGCTCTGCGGTGAACGATGCCTTACCAACGATGAAGTGAACGTTGGAGTGCTTGTCTACCTTGAATTCGATCTTTCCGCCCTTGATGTCACTCACTGCCTTTGCAACATCTGGGGTTACAGTTCCCGTCTTGGGGTTTGGCATCAGGTTACGAGGGCCGAGTACCTTACCGAGACGACCAACCTTACCCATGAGTTCAGGGGTGGAAACAGCTGCATCGAAATCGGTGTAGCCAGCGGCTACCTTCTCGATGAGCTCGTCGCCACCAACCTCGTCTGCACCAGCTGCAACAGCAGCTTCAGCAGCAGGACCGGTTGCAAACACAATAACGCGTGCGGTCTTACCGGTACCGTGAGGAAGCATGACGGTTCCACGAACCATCTGGTCTGCCTTACGAGGGTCAACACCGAGCTTGAGGGCTACCTCAACGGTGCTGTTGAACTTTGCTGAACCGGTTTCCTTAGCAAGTGCGACTGCTTCGGTTGCGGTGTACAGCTTGCCTTCTTCTACCTTTGCGGCAGCAGCAAGATATGCCTTTGACTTTTTAGCCATGATCTATCCCCTTAGCCCTCTACCGTGATGCCCATGGAACGAGCGGTTCCGGCGATGATGAGCTTTGCAGCTTCAATGTCGTTTGCGTTGAGGTCAGCCATCTTTGCTTCTGCAATGGTCTGAACCTGTGCTTGGGTGAGCTTGGCAACCTTCACTGTGTGAGGAGTACCAGAACCCTTAGCAACGCCAGCAGCCTTCTTGATCATTTCAGCTGCAGGTGGAGTCTTGAGGATGAAGTCGAATGAACGGTCTTCGTAAACGGTGATCTCAACGGGAATGATGTTTCCGCGCTGTGATTCGGTTGCTGCGTTGTATGCCTTGCAGAAATCCATGATGTTCACACCGTGCTGACCCAGAGCGGGACCAACAGGAGGAGCTGGATTCGCGGCGCCGGCCTGGATCTGAAGCTTAATCAGACCTGTGACCTTCTTTTTCGGTGCCATTTCTTTTTCCTTTTTTTGAATTCGAACTCATCGGGGTTCCGATGAACTCTCCCGTGAAATCAGGTGAACCTGATTCGCGGTAATCCCTGAGACTGAGCTCAGGGAAATCTGTATTACTGCTTAGTGACCTGGTCGAAGCTCAGTTCAACTGGAGTCTCACGTTCGAACAAAGAAACCAGAACAGTGAGCTTGCCGCTCTCAGGTTTGATTTCGCTGATCGAACCAGGAAGACCTGCGAAGGAACCTTCCTTGATAACCACGGTCTCGCCGATTTCGAAGTCGATCTCTGCGATAGGAGTACGAGCAACAGCCTGACCACCCTTGGCCTGAACAGCCTTGGCAGTAGGAACATCCTTGACCTCAACCAGGGGCTTGAGCATGTTGAATGCTTCCTGGAAACGCAGAGGGGTGGGGTTGTGTGCGTTGCCCACGAAGCCGGTCACACCTGGGGTGTGACGGACACACGACCAGCTGTCTTCGTTGAGGTCCATGCGCACGAGCACGTATCCGGGGATACGAACACGAGTGACCATCTTGCGCTGACCGTTCTTGATTTCAACAACGTCTTCCATGGGCACTTCGATCTGGAAGATGAAATCAGTGAGCTGCATTGAGGCGCGACGGTTTTCAATGTTGTGCTTAACTTTGCGCTCAAAACCTGCGTAGGAGTGAATCACGTACCACTTACCTGGCAGGGTACGAAGCTCTGCTTCGAAGGCCGCGTAGGGGTCTTCGGCAACTTCTTCTTCATCTTCAGAGGCAACAATGGCTGCTTCTGCTTCTTCGATGGTGTCGATGTCGAGAGCATCGGCAATTACTTCGTCAGCCTCCACGTCAACCACTGCGGCAGCATCGGTTTCGGTTAGTGCATCCAGAGCAGCCTCGAGCAGCTGCTCGTCTTCGCGCGTCGAATCAGTCACGTTGTTCCTGTCTTATTTGTCTAAATCGTGGTGCTGGCTAGCCAGCAGGTGTTGTTGCGCCGAGGTCACCGAATACGGCAATTACGGTCCAGCCAAATACTGCATCCATCGCCGACACAATCAACAACATGATGGTGACGAAGGCGAGAACTACCAACACGTAGTTGATGAGTTCTTTACGGGTAGGGGTGACGACTTTCTTGAGTTCACCCATTACCTGACGAAGGAAAAGCGCAATGCGCGAGAAAGGATTGCGCTTGGCAGCACGATCCTTTTTTGCGCGTGCGACGATGTCCTCACCGGGCTCGTCGGCTACGTCTTGCGCCATTTGTTTTCCTTTCGATTTGCAGGGCGGACAGGACTCGAACCTGCAACCTGCGGTTTTGGAGACCGCTGCTCTACCAATTGAGCCACCGCCCTCTGCTTCGTGCTGCCACTGAAAAGTTCAGTAGTTTCTTCCCAAAAGAAGGCGCGCGAAAGCATGGCATTTTTCAACCACTTCGCAACAGCTTAGGTCAGAAAGTGCCTCTGTGTAAAGCTGAGCCCAGAGCCCTATAGTTGTAGTCGTGCCTGAATTGAAGCGTATTTCTTCTCGTATTTCCGCCATCGCAGAGTCTGCGACCCTCAAGGTAGATGCCAAGGCAAAAGCCTTGCAGGCTGCTGGTCGCCCCGTTATCAGCTATGCAGCTGGTGAACCAGACTTCTCCACACCTGCTCACATCGTGGATGCGGCGCTGGCTGCGGTGAAAGATCCCAAGAACTACCGTTACACCCCTGCTGCTGGTTTACCCGAACTCAAGCAGGCCATTGCGGAGAAAACTCAGCGCGACAGCGGATGGGCTGTAGATCCCAGCCAGGTCATCGTCACTAACGGTGGGAAGCAGGCTGTCTACCAAGCTTTTGCCACCTTGCTAGATCCAGGTGACGAGGTTCTTGTTCCAACTCCCTACTGGACTACCTATCCCGAGGCCATCAAGCTTGCTGGTGGTAAGCAGGTTGACGTTTTTGCTGGCGCTGACCAGAACTACCTTGTCACCGTGGACCAGCTCGAAGCAGCACGCACAGACAAAACCAAAGTATTGCTTTTCGTCTCCCCCTCGAACCCCACTGGTGCGGTTTACTCCCCTGAGCAGACCAAAGCAATTGGCGAGTGGGCAGACAAGCACGGCCTGTGGGTTATCGCAGATGAGATTTACCAAAACCTGACCTATGACGGCCTCAAGGCTGTCTCCATTGTTGACGCAGTTCCAGCACTTCAGGACCGCACCATCTTGGTCAACGGTGTTGCCAAGACTTATGCCATGACCGGGTGGCGTCTGGGCTGGATGGTCGGCCCCGCCGATGCCATCAAGGCCGCTGCCAATCTTCAATCACACCTGAGCTCTAACGTTTCCAACATCTCCCAACGTGCAGCAATCGCTGCACTCACAGGCCCTCAAGAACCTGTAGAGGAGATGCGCGAAGCGTTCGATCGCCGTCGCAAGCTCATCGTTGAAGAGCTCCGCAAGATTCCTGGCTTTGAAGTTCCCATGCCCGAGGGAGCGTTCTATGTTTACTGCGACGTCACTGGCCTGTTGAACAAAGAGTGGGGTGGGGTTACCCCAACCAACTCTCTTGAGCTCGCTGACCTGATTCTTGATCAAGCAGAAGTAGCCGCGGTACCTGGTGAGGCCTTTGGTCCCAGCGGATACCTGCGCTTTAGCTATGCCCTTGGAGATGCACAACTGCTTGAAGGTGTTCAGCGTCTGCAGAAACTCTTTGGAACAAAGTAGAAGCTAGAGGCCGAGCTCGGCCTTTCTAGCCTGAATGAGATCAGTGATGAGCTCAGCATCGACATCCCAGTCCACGGGTACCTTAAACAAGCCTTTCGTGGTTTCGTAGGGAGCCAACCGTTCTGCAAAGCTCGTCATTGCTGCTTCGCTCCACGGAGCAAGTGACAGGTGATTCTTTGCTGCAGACATGCCGAATACATATTGCCCAGCAATCTGTATCTGCGGGGTATTCCAGGCCAGTTTGACCGTGGAGTCTGGAAAATTTGTCGCGATTGCATCCAAGATGCGCCGCAGTGTTGCAGCTTTGTTGTCATCCAAGCTCGCGAAGTACTCATCAAGATTCTCAAACTTAGCCATGGCTAAATCTCCACTCCAATGAGATTGGGTTCTGGGCGCAAGATAATTCCGAAGTGTGATTGCACCATGGCCTGGACATAGGTAGCAAGGCCAACTACCTCCGCCGCGGTGGCACCACCTTGATTGGTGATGGCCAGAGTGTGTTTAGTAGAAATGGCGGCATTTGATCCGGGGATGCGATATCCCTTGTGAACTCCCGCGTTCTCAATCAGCCAGGCTGCAGAAAGCTTCACTAACCGTGGTTGAGAAAACTTTGAAGGGAGGTCGGGAACTTCTGCTCCCAGAGGAAGGACTCTGTCTTGTGGATCTGGAGTGACAGGAAAACGTGGTGCGTCCTCGGGCAGGTTACGCGCAAAGTTTTCGGTGACGATGGGGTTCATAAAAAAGGAACCTGCACTAGCTGTGTCGGGGTCTGCAGGGTTGAGAACCATCCCTTTGCTCGAGCGCAGTGCGAGAACTGATCGTCGAACCTGTTCGAGGGATACCTGGGCACCCAGCTCAACACCCAGCGCAGAGGCGAGCTGAGGGAAAGCTATAGGTGCAGACTGGTTGTTTCCATAGGAAGACAGGCCCAACTCCACGGTGAGAATGACACCTTCTTTACCTTGTTTGAAAACAGAGTCACGGTAGCCCAGCGCCAGTTCAGAGGCAGGAATCCACGTAATCTCCTGGGTATATCGATCGAGGAACTCTACTGCGCGAAGAACTGTTGAAAGCTCTTGACCATAGGCACCAATGTTTTGGATAGGTGCAGCACCAGTTGAACCGGGGATCCCTGAGAGTGCTTCAATACCGACTAAGCCTTCGGAGATACTCCATGCAACAAGTTCATCCCAGTTCATTCCCGCAGCGACTCGAACGATACTGTGGTTGGGCGAGCGCGATATGTCTTGCTGCCGTTCAATACCCTGTGTGCACACGTGGATAACAGTGCCGTCGAACCCATTGTCAGCAACGATGGTGTTGGATCCACCGCCAAGAATGAGCCAGGGCTCATTCGAATCCCACGTATTCAGAGCAGCCTCTATGAGTTGCTCACGAGTTGTGGCGGTAATGAGTTCGCGCGCCGGACCCCCCACCTGCATGGTGGTCAGTGTGGACAGCGGAACGGTGCTCATTGGTTAGGCGAGGTTGACGCGAATCTGAGCTTTACCCAGGACTGTCTCGTCATTGAACTTGACGGTCAGATCGATACGAGCAATCTGTGAGTCTTCTTCCAGAGCACCCACTGCCGCGGAGACGGTGACATCAGCGCCAATTTGGCCATCGACAAGAACAGGGCGTGTGAAACGAACCTGATAGTCCACGATGCGAGCAGGATCACCTACCCAATTAGATACTGGCTGAACAGCAAGACCCATCGTGAGCATGCCGTGCGCAAGTACTCCTGGAAGCCCAACTGAGACGGCAACATCATCACGGTAGTGAATGGGATTGAAATCACCGGAGGCCCCGGCGTAACGCACCAAGTTGTCTCTGGTGAGGTGGAATGATTCTTCGGCGATGACATCGCCTTTGGAGAGCGTTGAGAAGTCAACCATGATTAGTCCTCATCTCCTCGAACGACCAGAGTGGAAATGGCGGTGACAACATGCTTTCCGTCCGCGTCCACAATCTCAGAGTCAGCGGTGACCATGTTGTGTCCACCCAGGCTTTTCACACTGGAGACGGTCAACGTTGCGGTGAGTTCATCTCCAGCAACAATTGCGCGAGTGTAGGTGAAGCGCTGCTCCCCGTGCACGACGCGAGAGAAGTCAATGCCTGCATCCGGCTCAGCTAAGAGCTGTGCGAGGGTGGCCTCTTGCACGACGACAGGAAAAGTCGTGGGCGCAACAAGGTCTTCGTGGCCAGCAGCCCGGGCTGCGTCCACATCAAAGTTGATGGGATTGGTCGAAAGTACCGCGCGAGAAAACTCGCGAATCTTTTCACGTCCAACGAGATACGGAGCGGTCGGAGGGAAGACACGACCTTGAAGTTCAGGATTTACAGCCACGCCACAATTCTAGGCGTGGCCTGGGAGAAGTGATGGGGTTTAACGAAAGAACCCCAGACCGTCATTGACCTGGGGTTCTTGGGGCAGCTACCGCTGCAAGGTGTTTACTGGCAGCTGTCGCACTGCAGCAGATCCATTGGATCTACTGGTACTGCGTAGCCACCTACTGTGTCGTTTGATTCGAATTCCATTTGTGCCTCCATAAAACTTGTCGAAACATTTACATGTTTCTGCCGCACCCCTGCGGTGAGTTATCACTATATAACGCGAATCACACCATTGTCATTCCACTACATGTAGTGTTTGAGAGTTTTTTTATGAGCTGCTGTGAGTTTGCCTAGAGAACCGCATATTTACGCGTTTTCTCGCCCAAAAAAACTTTTTTGGCTGCTGGGTTTCGGCGTGTCGAACTTCCCCGGTAATGTGGTCTGAGCCCACCGAAGGGCCCCAGTCGCACGACACTCGTCGTGGCGGGCATTCGGTGGATGAAACACTGAAGTGGATGTCTCACGACATGACAACTCCCAACGGCAATCACATGCACACTGTCGACCTCGAAACAATGAAGCTTCGCGAGCAAGTTTTTGAATACGCTCGCCGGCGCATGAATTACGACCCACCACCGCTGGATGGGCCCAAAACCATCAGCCAGCTTCGTCAGGAAGTCCCTGAGACGGTCACTGAAGAAGGCTTAGGCGGATTGGAAGCACTGAATCTTTTTGAGAATGTGCTTGCTGAGGCAACGATTTCCAACGACCACCCCAACTACCTTTCATTTATTCCCTGCGCTCCCACCGAGGCAGCAACACTGTTCGACCTCATTGTCTCGGCTTCAACTATTTATGGTGGCTCCTGGATGGAGGGTGCCGGTGCGGTGTATGCCGAGAACCAGGTTCTCGAATGGTTAGCCCGCGAAGCTGGCTTGCCAGAAGGCGCTGGAGGCGTTTTTGTGCAGGGTGGAACCCTGGGAAACCTCTCTGCTCTTGTTGCTGCACGTCACACTGCCACAGAGGCTCTCAAGGCCGCTGGGAAGCCAGTTCCAGCGCGCTGGCGCTTTGCCTGCAGCTCTGAAGCTCACTCCTCTCTCAAAGCAGCAGCCCGTGTGATGGATGTGGATATTGTTCCTGTTCCCGTCAACACAGAAGGCCGCCTCACCGGCCAGGCACTTGCCGAGACGCTCGAAGGCAACTGGGACGGCATCTTTGCCGTGGTGGCTACCGGCGGAACTACCAACTTTGGCATCGTAGATGAACTCGAAGAAGTAGGTAAGGTCACCAAGGCACACGATGTATGGTTCCACGTGGACGGCGCCTACGGCATCGCCGCGATGCTGGCGCCGAGCACGAAGCACCTCTTCGCAGGCGTTGCACTCGCAGATTCGTTCATTGTTGACCCACACAAGTGGTTGTTTGCACCCTTTGACGCCTGTGCTTTGGTGTACCGTGATCCCGAGCTTGGACGTATCACTCACACCCAGCACGCTGAGTACCTTGACGCACTCGAGAACCCTGAAGAGTGGAACCCCAGCGACTACGCCTACAACCTCACCCGTCGCCCCCGTGGTCTTCCTCTCTGGTTCTCATTAGCAACCTATGGTGTCTCTGCTTACCGCGAAGCTATTGAACAGAACATTCAATTGGCCTACAAGATCGCAGACGAGATTCGTCGCCGCCCTGATCTGGAACTAGTTCGTGACCCTCAACTCTCAGTTGTGGTGTTCGTCAAGAAAGGCTGGGCTCTCGAGGATTACACCCGTTGGTCAAACAAACTCCTCGCCGATGGAATCGGTTTCGTTGTTCCAAGTTCCCACAAGGGTGAACCCAACACGCGCTTTGCCATTGTGAACCCCCGAACAACTTATGAATCTTTGGTTCAAATACTCGACACGATGGTCTAACTAGGAATACGGTCTAATCGTGACAACTCCAAAATTCCACATGCCAGCTGAGTGGGCTGAGCATGAGCGCACGTGGATGGCCTGGCCCTCTTCTGGTTACACCCTCGGAGAAACTGAAGAGCTCGCTGATGAAGCACGTAAGTGTTGGTCTGATGTGGCCAACACCATCGTGAGATTTGAGCCGGTCACCATCCTGGTTGATCCCAGTGCCGTTGACGAAGCTAAGAAGTGGTTAGACCCCCAGGTTGACATTCTCATCGCTGAGCTTGATGACGCATGGATGCGTGATATCGGTCCCACGTTCGTTCGCGACAGCTCAGGAAAACTTGCAGGCGTGAACTGGATTTTCAACGGCTGGGGTGGTCAAAGCTGGGCAAGCTGGGAACACGATTCCCAAGCAGCCACCGCGATTTTGGACTCTCTCGGTGTTCCCCGGATTGACTCCCCGCTGACCAATGAGGGTGGCGGTATCCACGTCAATGGTTCACGCACCGTCATGATTACCGAAACAGTTCAGCTTGATCCAGGTCGTAATCCTGACTGGACCAAAGAACAAGTAGAAGCAGAACTTCATCGCACGCTCGGTGTGGATCACGTGATTTGGATGCCCCGAGGACTAACTCGCGACTACGACGAGTTTGGAACACGTGGGCACATCGACATTGTGGCCTGTTTCGCTAATGAGGACACTGTCCTCTTTCACGATCAGAAAAACCAAGAACACCCTGACTATTGGATTAGCCAAGAAGTGCGCAGAGTTCTCAAAGCAGCTCGCGATTCAGAGGGAAACAAACTCAACGTGATTTCAGTCCCTGCCCCTGAAGTGTTACAGGATGACGAAGGGTGGGTGGACTACAGCTATATCAATCACTACGTGTGCAATGGTGCCGTGATTTTGTGCGCCTTCGATGACGCAAATGATGAGAAGGCGAAGAAGGTGCTCGCCAAGGCATACCCCGGTCGTGAAATCGTACTCGTGGATGCACGCCCGCTATTTGCACGTGGTGGCGGTATTCACTGCATTACGCAGCAGCAACCAAAGGCATAGCCTTACTTCTGCTCTTCAGCTGTTCCCCGAAGGACATCTACTTGATGTTCCATCATTTTCGCGAGCTTATCCATCTTCTGATACTCCTCAGAGGATGAATCAGGACGGCCTGTGGTGGGGTACGAAGCGGCGGGACGTTCACTATTGTGTTCAGACATCGTCAGCTCCTAAATTGTCTGCGCATCGATGACGAAACGGAATTGGACATCACCTGCGACAACGCGATCATAAGCCTCGTTGATGTAGTCGGCATTGATGAGTTCAATATCAGCGACGATGTTGTGTTCACCGCAGAAGTCCAACATTTCTTGGGTCTCACGAGTTGACCCAATCTGAGATCCAGCAATAGAGCGGTGACGTTTCATCAACTTAGGCAGCGAGAATGAGTGGGTCATGTTCCCTACTGCACCCACGACGACATAGCTGCCGTCTTGACCAAGGAGGTCAAGGTATGGGTTCATGTCGTGGTCCCCAGGGAGTGTCGAGATGATGAGATCAAACTTTTCAGCGGCGGCCTTCATTGCATCTTTATCACTTGTGATCAGAACTTCATCTGCACCAAGAGACTTACACAACTCAACCTTTTCAGGGCTTGTGGTCAATGCGACGGTGTGGGCACCAAGTGCATGTGCAAACTTCACAGCCATGTGTCCAAGACCACCAACACCTGCTACTCCGACGGTCTTTCCTGGGCCTGCACCCCAGTGCTTCAAGGGGGAATAGACAGTGATTCCAGCACACAGTAACGGCGCGGCAGCAGCTTTGTCGAGATTTTCAGGAATGCGGTAGACGAACTTTTCCGTGGTCACGATTTCGCGTGAGTATCCACCATAGGTGAAAGAACCAGGCATGTAGGGATCGGCTTCGGCATAAGTGAGCAAAGGACCAGCCGGGCCTTGGCAAAAGTGCTCATCTCCTGCAATGCAGTTGTCACATTCTCCACAGCTTTTGACGATAACGCCAACACCCACAAGGTCACCAAGGGAATATTTGGTTACCTTGTCGCCGACTTCAACGACGCGACCAATGATTTCGTGACCTGGAACGGCGGGGTAGGGCATATCTCCCCAATCACCCCGAACGGTGTGAATGTCCGAGTGACAAATTCCTGAGTATTCAATTGCAATGCGCACGTCCTCTGGCAGGACATCACGACGTGTGATTTCAAATGTTTCCAGAGGTGCTTTTTCTGACTTTGCTCCTACAGCGCGAACCTGAGTGGTCATGATATGCCTTTCACATCGTTGAGAAGTAAATCTGAATTTGTAATTATGAAGCTGCAATGCCCACTTTATTGCGGTAACCCATGACTTTCGAACGCATGCCTATTCCGCATACTCCCACCATGTCATCACCCTTGAAATATCCGTAGATGCACTCTCCGCCGACTTCCCCTTCAAGCAGTCGAACGTCTTCACCTTGATCTAACAATCCGTAAGCAAGCAGGCTCACCTCAAATTGATCACTCCAGAACGAAGGGATGGGTGCAAAGTTCTTCGCAAGCTCTGTTGCGTGTGCCTCGAGATCTTCTCCCAATTGCAGAGCAACCTGCTTACCAACCTTTCGTGCCATTTCTGTCGGAATATTCCAGTGCTCAACTCGACGAGTTGTGGGGTCAAACTGTGGGATGGGGAAACGGGCAACATCACCAATTGCATAGACGTTGCTCCATGGAGTTCCATCTTTGCGAAGTGCGTGCAGTGTGGAATTGACATGAACTCCCGATTCGATGTCAATGTCATTTCCCTCTAAAAACTCGGTGTTCGGAAGAGAGCCGATGGACTCAATCAGAACATCACATTCCAGAGTTTCCCCGTTATCCAACACAACACCGGTGACCTTCTCCTCCCCCAGGATCTCAGTCAAAAAAGTATTCATCACAAAGCGAACACCGTGTGCTTCGTGACGACGCTGAATATCTTCAGCAAGCTGCTGCCCAAGCGGACGCAACATAGGAACCGGTCCCCTGCCTACTACAGTGACAGAGGCACCGAGCTTTGTTGCCGTGGCAGCTGCTTCACATCCGATGAAACCTGCACCGTAGACGACAACCTTCGCCCCTTGTTTTAGTTCTGCTCTCAGCGCCATTGCGTCATCAAGAGTGCGGATTGCGTGAGCACCAGAATTTGGCTTGCCAGGCAAATCTAGTCTGCGTGGACGAAGGCCGGTTGCAATAATGAGGCAGCTGTAATCCAGAACCTGACCGTCTGCAAGAGTGACTGATTGTGTGTCAAGATCCGCACTGACGACTGCGTTGCCTAACACCCACTCGACATCGTCAAGTACCTCTGAAAGAGGAAAAGCCACGGCGGCGTGGTCTACCTGTTCAGCGAGAACCTCTTTGGACAGCGGTGGTCGGTTATAGGGAGCGTGTGGTTCGTCGCCAATGACGACCAAACGACCCTCATAACCACTCTTCCGAAGTGTTTCCGCGGCGCGAAGTCCACCCATTGAGGCCCCGACAACAATTACGGGACGGGTCATCAGCTGAACTTAGTCTGCTTTTGTGAAAGAAATTGCCTGCATAGGGCAGATGTCTACTGCGAGCTGGACATTGTCCTGTTCGCTGTCATCCGCCGTTGCTTCGTATTCCAGCTTGTCGTCATCGTTAAGACGGAATACGTTCGGTGCATCAAATACGCACTGTCCGTAGTGCTGGCACTTTTCCATGTCGACATGAATCTTGAGCATTATTCTTTTTCCTCCACGGTTGATGGATATAGGTCTTTAGAGGGTGTGCGAATTCCGCGGAACTCCCAATCCCCTCCTAAAGCGGTTGAAATTACTTCTTCACTCTCAGTGGGTTGCGCTCCCACGTCTGTGCGGATCGGAGTGGGGCCGACGACGATGTGGTTAGTCAACCTACCGAGGCCTTCAACTTCAACCTCGACAACGTCACCAGGTTGAACCGGACGTGAGAACGCAGGGGTTCCTGAGAAGAGCATGTCACCAGGAACCAAGGTGATGGTGCGCGCAATATCTGCAACCAGATAGTGCATGTCCCATTCCATGTTGTCTGTGTTGTCTTCTTGCTTGACCTCGCCGTTGACATAGGTGCGAATCATCTTGTTGCGGAAGTCCCAGTCGGTGACCAAACCTGGGCCAACAGGTGCCAGGGTGTCTGATCCCTTCACGCGCAACATGGAGCCTGCGTCGGTGTCGCGGAAGTCGTGCAGACCGTAGTCGTTACCCACGGTGTATCCGGCGATGTAGTCGCCGGCTTCTTCAGGGCTGATGTTGCGGCAAGTCTTGCCGATCACAATTACGATTTCACCCTCATAGTTCAACCACTTGCAGCCTTCGGGGCGCACAACAGCACCTTTGTGGCTGTTGATCGCCGTGATGGGCTTGTGAAAATAGGTGGGTGCATCAGGGAGCTTGGTCATGAACTCCTTGGTGCGGCTGTCATAGTTCAAGTGAACGGCGATGATCTTGGTGGGCTCCGAAGGCGGCAGGTGTTGCGCATCTTCGATAGCCACGCGACGACCGTCGGCGGCAACGAGGAACTCTCCGTCGCGCACGGTTTGCACCGCAGCGCCGTCAAGCAGGATTCGACGATATTCAGTCACGTGAGAGAACCATATCCTTTGGAAGTGGGAAGCCGCCTTCGGGCTTCGGGAAGTAGATGTGAACCTGACCGGTGCCGACCGAGTTCTCGTAGTCTGAGTACATCACACCTTTGGAGGTGTTGGCCTCTTCACCAATGGCTCCAGCCATGGTGAGGTAGTGGCTGAAGTTAGCCTCAGGCTTGAACTTGAGGAACTCAGGCATGGTCTCAAGAACTCGCTTGTGATCTCCAGCTTTGAACCATTCAATGCGCTCTTCATCTGCAGCCCGTGCTTCTGGAGAGAAGATGTGGCTAGGGTCACTTGCTTCGTGCTTCCGCAAATCACGCAGCTTGTAGAAAGTGTGTGAGAGTGCACCAGAAGCCAAGAGAAGTACCTTGCGGTCTGAGTCACGGATGGCTTCACCGAGTGCACGACCTGCACGCAGGAAGTCTTCGGTGGTTGCGGTCTGGCACACCGAGACGGAAACCCACCGCTTGTCGAGGCCCTTACCGAGGTAGTCCCACAGGTTGACGGTGGCATACATAATGGGAAGGTAGGGGTCGGAAATGGGAGTAATCCATGTTCCGTTCTTTTCGTCATACTTGACGACAGACTCGGCTAGCTCACGGTCACCCCTAAAGGAGTAGGGAATCTGGGACATTCCACGAGGAAGTTCTTCCGCGGTGTACTTCCCCTCTCGGTGATCGTGCGACGTAATCACGAACTCGACGGTGGTGGCCCAGTGAGAGTCGAGCACAATCACGGTGTCGTAATCCAGCTTCTCCATCACGTCCTTGCGGAACTTTTCGAAACCAGGGACAAGAGAGATTTCTTTGCCCTCATTGAGCTCAAGGCGAGTCTCTTTAGGGAGCATGACTGTGGGTACGTGCGCAAGAATTGCTGCGCCTACTACTTCGCCCATGATTATTCCTTCCATCCATTTGGTGAAACTACGGTGTTCTTTACATCTGCATAGAAGTCGAAGGACCATGTGCCGCCATCGCGACCAATACCCGACTTCTTGGATCCCCCGAATGGTGCACGCAGGTCACGAACAAAGAAGCAGTTGACCCAGATAGTTCCGGCCACAATCTCGTCAGTGATCTTCTTGGCGTGGTCCTTGTTTCCGGAGACGACTACAGCAGCCAGACCAAACTCTGTGCCGTTTGCTTTCTCAATGACTTCCTCATCGGTACTGAAGGTCATCATGCACAGTACAGGACCAAAGATTTCGCTAGAGACGATCTCAGAACCGGGGGTTGGGTTCTTCACCAAGGTTGGTTTGAAGAACAGTCCGCCCAACTCTTCATTGGGTTCACCGCCCCAAACAATCTCTTGACCTTCAGCCTTGGCGCGATCAACAAATCCCTTGACCCGATCAAAGTGGACTTGGTGTATTTGTGGGCCAATGTCGGTGCCCTCATCACGTGGGTCACCCTGCTTGATTGCGGCCGCCTTTTCTCCAAACTTTTTCGCAAACTCATCAGCCACGTTTTCATGAACGAAAATACGCGTTCCTGACAGACATACCTGCCCAGCGTTGTCGTATTGTTCAACCGCAATTTCTGCAGCGAGGTCAAGATCTGCATCCTCGAGAACAATCATGGGGCTCTTGCCGCCGAGCTCGAAGGAGCAGGGTGTCAGGTTGTCAGCTGCTGCACGTGCGATGGCCTTGGCGGTGGGAACTGAGCCAGTGAAGGAGATGCGGTTGATATCAGGGTGAGCAACCAGCGCTGCTCCAGCTTCTTTTCCGTAACCTTGCACAACGTTGAAGACACCATCGGGAATACCCGCCTGCTTGGTTAAGTCCGCAAAGAAGGAGGCGCTCAAAGGAGTCCACTCCGCCGGCTTGAGCACGACAGTGTCTCCAGCGGCGAGCGCGGGACCAATCTTCCACGTTGCCAACATCAAGGGTGCGTTCCACGGAGTGATCAGTGCTGCCACACCGGAAGGGTCCCAGCTGATGTTGTTGGTGTGACCACGAGTTTCGAAGGGCTCATGGTGTAGGTCGTTGAGTGCCCAGTCTGCGAAGAAACGAATGTTCATTGCCACGCGAGGCATGACTCCCCTGCGGTGGGAGCGCAGTAATGAACCATTGTCCATAGTTTCGAGTTGTGACAGAGTCTCGTTGTTTTCCTCTACCAGGTCAGCAAGTTTGTGAAGCAGTACGCCGCGACCTTGGGGGCCGAGCTTGGCCCAGGCGGGAAAAGCAGCACGTGCTGCTGCAACAGCAGCATCCACCTCTTCTTGCCCACCACGAGAAATTTCTCCGAGGAAAGTTCCGTCAATCGGCGATGTGTTGGTGTAGGTCTGAGCTGAGGAGACGCGCTGACCGCCAATGTAGTGGCGGGTGTCGATCTCGGCACCGGCGACGCTGATTGTGCTCATGGGTCAGGTCCTCACATCGTCGTGTTGAAGTAATCATTCGTATACTAATGATTATTACTAGGATATAAAAGTCACACAAGATAAATCAGACATTTATTTGAAAGGTGTGCTGATGGCTCGCCCTCGGATTGCCATTCTTGCCAGGTTTGCTGAAAGCACATCAGCAACGAGATACGCCGCCATTGTGACCGCTCGTCGGTTGGCAGAAATGGTTTGGGCTGCAGGCGGCGAACCTCTGTCAATGTTGCCAGTGTCAGAAAGCGACTGGGCAGATCGCCTGCGCGGAATAGATGGCGTGCTGATGCCTGGTGGGGCTGACATCAACCCTCGAACATACGGCCAAGAGATTTCTTCGGAACACGTTTACGACGTGGACGATCTGGCTGATGAAGCAGACATCTCTCTAGTGAAATATGCCCTGCAAACCTCAATGCCATTCTTTGCTATTTGTCGAGGACTTCAAATCACGAATGTGGCTCTGGGCGGAACTCTTGTGCAACACATGGAGCAGCCGCACCAGCACCATGTTGCTCCCGTCACCATCGATAAATACCTTGACGAATTGGGCTTAAGCACTACTTCGTTGCAAGCTTCCTGTTATCACCATCAAATGATTGATCAGGTTGCCCCTGGCTTGGAAGTCATTGGACGCTCAACAGAAGGCTACGTCGAAGCAGTCAAAATTGATGCTCCTGGATGGGCCTTCGGTGTGCAGTGGCACCCCGAAGATAACTACGACACAGATAGTGCACAGCTAGAAATCCTGGCGCGATTTATCGCTGAGGCTTCTGCTTACGCTGCCCGCAATTAGCCTTCGATTTTTGCTGTGATCGCACGCAGCATGTCTGCTAGGTCACCACGCTTGTTATCAGCAACAGGTGAAACAACTTCAACTTCTTGACGGTTGAAGGCTGGAAACAAAGTCTCCATCAAGGTCTGTCCCTTGGTGGTCAACGTGACCAAGACAAGTCGACCGTCTTCTGTGCTGCGAGAACGCAACACAAGGTCCATCTTTTCTAGCGTGCTTAACACTCCAGTCAAGGTTGCTTTAGAGATACCGGCTTCTGCTGCGATGTCGCGAGTTTCTGCTGGTTCCCAAATCCAGGTCACCCAGAGAACAACAAAAGCAGTCCAGCTCAATCCGCTCTCGGCGAGCACATTTCGTTCAAAGTGATTGCGCACAGCACTCGCTGCGCGAAACAAGTTGGAAGTGACAGCCATTGCCTCAAAGTCGAGCTGCATGTGACTCAAGCGGTTAGCAACGCGTGCTTCGGTTTCGCCGAGTGTGTGGCTTCCAGTCATTTCACCATTCCCAAAAAACTTTCTCACACCATTGTGGCGGTAAGACTTGACTCTTCGTCAGCACTTCTGGTTATTATTGTTTATATTGTTCGTATCCAAACAATCTCAATGAGGAGATCTTCATGGCCACTCGCTCCCTCGCCGACCTCGACGTTTTTGATAATGGTGCCCCGTGGGATCTGTTTGCCGAACTACGTGCAAACGACCCCGTGAACTGGAGCGATGAAACAGACGGTGGTTCTGGGTTCTGGTCTGTTATGCGCTACCACGACATTGTGAAAGTGCTTCGTGACCCTGAAACATTCACCAGTAGCCACTTCACCAACCTGGAAGAGCTCGAGCCTGATCAAGAAGAGGCACGTCGTTCTTTGCTCGATTCTGACGGTACTCGTCACCGCGCGCTTCGCCGCCTGCTTCAAAACGACTTCACTCCCAACAACGTAGCGAAGTACGAAACCTTCCTTCGTGGTCTTACCGCGACAACGCTGGACAATGCATTTGCAAAGGGTGAGTTCGACTTCTTGCACGATGTTGCAGCTGATTACCCCATCCGTGTTCTGGCACGACTTCTGGAAATCCCTGACACCGATATTGAGAACATCATTCGCTGGGGTAACGCCATGAT
Source organism: Aurantimicrobium sp. MWH-Uga1 (assembly GCF_003325955.1). NCBI lineage: Bacteria > Bacillati > Actinomycetota > Actinomycetes > Micrococcales > Microbacteriaceae > Aurantimicrobium > Aurantimicrobium sp. MWH-Uga1. The sequence continues at coordinate 1,412,700 of NZ_CP030929.1, forward strand.
TGGTTCCAGCGACCCTAGTTTGACTGATCTTCTCCCCACTGACCCCGAAAGTGAAAAGTATCGCTTGGTACCTTTCCGCTCCCCTGCAGCTCTGGAAGTTTTTGCTTACGGTGATGAACTCAAGCGCCAGCGTGTTGGCCGCAATGGAACAGACATCATCTCCACCATGATCAATAGTGTTCCCATGGACGGCAAGCCACTGACTGATCAGGAATACCACACCAACTTCCTGCTTCTGATTGTGGCGGGTCACGAGACCACTCGTCAGACCATCGCACACACGATGAACAATCTCATGAATAACCCTGAGGTCATTTCTTACCTGCAGGAAAACCCTCAGGACATCCCTTGGGCAGTCGAAGAATTCCTGCGCTACGCCAGCCCCATCTACCACTTCCGTCGCACCGCGACCAAGGACGTGGAATTTGGTGGCAAGGAAATTAAAGCCGGCCAAAAAGTCGTCACTTGGTTTGCCTCTGGTAACCGTGACCCAGAGGTATTCGCAGACCCAGAAAAGATGGTCCCCACTCGTATGCCAAACGAGCACATGACTTTCGGTCGTGGTGGCCCCCACATGTGCTTGGGTAACGCTCTTGCACGTATTGAGCTGATCATCATGTTTGAAGATGTCATTCGCCGAATCGACAAGATGGAGCGCACAGGTCCCATGGACTTCGTTCACTCGAACTTCATCCACGGCATCAAGTCCATGCCTGTCAAGGTCACCCTTCGCTAACGATGTTGCCTCTTGCGGGCGTCTCACCGCAGTAAAGGCCTCCATAGAAATAGCCCCCGATGATCTCGGGGGCTATTTCATTTACTGCAGAGAGATTCAGACCAGTTGCGCAACCCTTGTGAGAAATGCATCAACAAGCGCATAGGTGCGTGCCTCACCAGCGGCATCTTCTGCCTTGGTTTGTGCAAGCATAATTTCTCCGTCTTGATGGTCTTCTGCCACACTCGGCCAACCACCCTCATCGAGCCAGCCTTTGAGAGCTGCAGAATCTAGCTCGGGATGGAATTGCACTCCGAGGGATCGATTGATTGTGAAAGCCTGAGGAGCCACGGGATTCCGAGCAATCTCATTAGCTCCAGGAGGAACAGTAAAGCGGTCGTAGTGGAATTGGAACCACGGCCCGTTGCTCACGAGTGTTTGATCATCGCTCCAGATGTAGGTCCAGCCAATTTCAGGATGCTGTCCGGGTGCCACGGTCCCACCCAGTGCACGTGCCATGAGTTGTCCACCAAAACAAATGCCAAGGACAGGCTTGTTCGATGTGACGAGATTACGGCACAGTTCAATTTCTGGAGTCAGCCAGTTTCCAATGCACTTGTCGTCCCAAGCTCCCCAGGGGGCACCGAGAAAAACTACTAAATCAAAGTCGTCTGTGTCGGGAAATTCCACAGTGACGTTGGGCTCCTTAAAGGATTCTTTGGGTACTACAAGGAATTCTGTGATGTCGAATCCATGGTGTTCTAGCCGGCGGCCTAGTGGACCCGTGGGGCTCACGTGATCGTGCTGAATTACTAAAGCTTTCACAAAGCACTCCTGGGATAGAGAATGAGTATTCACAGAATAACGATGAAATTTTGGCTGTGCGCTAGCACATAGGTATTATTCGTTAGTATCCTAACGATAGCGTTTTGACACCATATTTGCCACAAAGGAGTTGCAATGGTTAACGATCTGACAAAACTTCGAGATGACCTTGGCGAACGCGGGATTGATGTTCTGCGCGTGATGTACTCAGACGTCTTGGGTATCCCTCGCTCGAAGGACATCCTTGTCAGTCAGCTCGACAAAGCTTGCCACAACGGTCCCGCCTTTAGCCAAGGCGTGTGGACCACCACAACTGGTGGTGAGTTCCACGAGGCAAACGGCATCGCCAACGACGGCCTCCAAGACTTCTTTACCCAAATTGTTCCCAGCACTATTTCACCCCTTGCGTGGGAACCAGGTGTGGCATACGTCATTGGTGACGCTTTCAATCCTGACGGCAAACCCAACATGATGTCCCCCCGTTCTGTGCTTCAAAAAGTTATTGAAAAATACCAATCACTTGGCCTTCACCCCGTCGTGGGACCAGAACTTGAGTTCTACATCTCCACTAAAGACGAAATCGGAAACTTCCAACGCTCATTGAGTCAAACAGGGCGCGTTTACATGACGGGAACACTGGTTGATCCTGACGGTGACTTCCTGCATCTCATGCGCATGTTGGACAGCCTCAATATTGGTGCTTTTGCTGGAAACCATGAATTCAGCCCTAGCCAATACGAAGTAAACCTCTGGCACAGCGAAGCACTCGATGCAGCCGACCGCACGTTCTTTTTTAAGTCCGCGGTCAAGGACATCATTGCTAAGCGTGGCAAGCACGCAACCTTCTTGGGTAAGCCCTGGAGCGATGAGGGTGGATCAGGTTTCCACCTGCACTTCTCGGTGACCGACGCAGACGGCATCAACAAAATGCATGATGGACGTGGCAACCTTTCCCCAGCTGCAAAGATGCTTATCGCAGGTATTGTGAAACACGCCAACGCCCTGACCGCTTTCACCAACCCCACCATCAACTCGTTCAAGCGACTGGGCCCCGACACTCTTGCCCCCTATCGCTCCAACTGGGGATATGACAACCGTTCGTGCATGGTTCGCGTTCCACCTGAGCGTGGTCAAGGAACTCGTTTGGAGATTCGCGTGGGCGATGGTGCGGCGAACCCTTACCTTGTCATTGCAGCAATCCTTGCAGCTGGTCTTGACGGAATCGTCAATGAGATGGAATGCCCACCAGATGCTGTCGGCATGGCCTACGACAACGAAGATGCAGATATTCTTCCTGAATCCTTCACTCAGTCACTTGACGCACTCGAGGTCGACGACGCACTGCGCAACCAGCTTTCACAAGAATTGGTCAATGTATTCATGGTGCTCAAGCGTGATGAGATTGCTCGTTACGAAGCAGCTGTTGAGGACCCCACAACCCGTGAGGTAACAGACTGGGAAATCACAGAATACGCAGAGGCGTACTAACCCGCCCAGCACTGCAAGCAATAAAGGACCCCGGTGGATACCCACCGGGGTCCTTTATGTGCATCGATTGGGAGATGCACAAATTTAGATACTCGGGTTGGATCCTAAATCAGCAACCAAGGTTCCCCCATTAAAGGTGGTGCCAACTTCTCGGTAGTAACCGCCAAGAATCTTATCTACGGGGAGGAGTGAACCAAGTTCATCCCACTGCGAATCACTGAGGGTGAGTTCAGCTGTGCCACCCCAGGCCTGTCCCAGATCAAGGTCGACACCACCCATGGTGATGAGCTGGTCGAGTGAGTTCCCTGCGCCGGGAGTAATCGAAGGAACCCAGCGGCTGTGTAGCATCTTGTGGCCGTTGACAAAACCGTTGCTCTCAACGGGACCGGTGAGGGTCACCTTTGCCGACGCCAGTCGGTGATCATAGGCAGCAAGGCTAGCGCCGAACTTTGCTCCTGCTTCAAGACGTGGAGTTGCCTTGCCGCGGTTGTAAACACGGGTGGCGTGCATCGATCCAAGCTTCTTGGGGTAGCCCTGGAACCAACCACGAGCCATTGCGAAGTCTTTGGTTACCCAGATAGCGACGCAGCGGCTATAGGTGACACCCTCGTACTTGCAACGCACGACCACGAAGGTCTCCATGTACTGCGAGCGGTCTGGATCTAGCAACTCTTCAAAGTCATCAGAACACGACTGCCAGTCAGCCCAAATTAACGCAACAGCGCCAGGTTGCTCATCCGCCAGCTCCAACTCAGCAGGAAGGATGGCTCGGACGTTGGCAGGGTCGGTGAGGTACTCAACAGTCAGGAGCGTTCCGGAGTAATGCCAGGGCATCTCTGGAATGATGGCGCTTTTGCCCGACGGAGTTTTGGGGGCTAGAAAACCTTTAAGTGTGCTCATGACATTAGAGTTTATAGGTCATTCGTATCCAAACAAACATATTTTTGTCATGATTTGTTTACAGAAAATATTCCATATTCTTTTCACAAAAGTTATATTCTGAACTTGACCTTGCTAACACTTGTTGGCAAAGTTGGAACATCGTTTCTATCCAAACGATTTTTATGAACTCAATGAGGAGATCAAATAATGTCATCCACTCTCGAAGCGAAGGGCGCGGGGCTGAGTAAAGGCCGCCTCGGTGTAGCCGGAATCGTCTTCTTCGTCGTAGCTGCTTCTGCGCCGATGGCGGGTATGACTGGTGTTGTACCAGTTGCCGCAGTTCTCGGTAATGGCGCTGCTGTTCCAGGAGCCTACGTATTCGTAGGAATCATCCTGCTGCTCTTCAGCGTTGGTTTCACCGCGATGAGCCACAAGGTAACTAACGCAGGTGCGTTCTTCGCTTATGTTGGTAAAGGTCTTGGCCTCAACATGGGCGTGGCTGCATCGTTCGTTTCCGTCCTTGCTTACATGGCAGTCCAGTTCTGCATCTACGGATTCTTTGCCGCAATGATGAGCTTCACCTTTGCTGGTATGGGCGTTGATTTGCCCTGGTTCGTCTGGTTCGTTGTGGGTTGGGTTTTCGTAACTCTGCTCTCGCTGTTCAGCGTTGACGTGGGTGCTAAGTTCCTCGGTGTTCTCACCAGTCTTGAAGTGCTCTCCATGCTGATTACCGGTATTGCCATCCTGGCAAACGGTGGTCCAGAAGGCTGGAACTTCGAAGCAAGCTTCGCTCCAACAAACGTATTTGCTGGTGGCTTTGCTGGAACCGCGGGTATCGCACTCGCATTCGCATTCGCTTCTTTCATCGGATTCGAATCAACCGCCATCTACGGTGAAGAAGCAAAAGACCCCAAGAAGACCGTCCGTCGCGCAACCTATTGGGCTGTGGGAATCATCGCAGGTCTGTTCGCCATTGTGAGCTTCGCGATGATGACCGGCATGGGATCTTCCTCTGTTATCGATCAGATTCTCGAGCGTTCTGACGGACTTGCAGACCCTGCTGCCGTTCTGTTCTCCCTCGCTGGTGAATACGTCGGTCCTTGGATGGCAACCCTCATGCAGGTGCTGATCATCACAAGCTTGTTCGCAGGACTGCTCGCATTCCAGAACGCGGGTGCTCGCTACTTCTTCGCGATGAGTCGTGGTGGAACTCTTCCTGCAAAGTTAGCTACTACCAACCGTCGTGGGGCTCCTTCCGGTGGCGTCTGGACCATGTCTATCGCCGGCTTCATTGTTGTTGGACTTTTCGCAGTCTTTGCACTTGACCCCATCCTCAACCTGTTCTACTGGCTCAGCGCTGTTGCAGTGCTTGCCATCACTCTGGTTGAGATTTTGGTCAGCATTGCTGTGATTGCTTACTTCTCGAAGAACGAAGGCGCCAATGTCTGGCAGGGCAAGATTGCTCCAGCACTGGCAGCAATCGGTATGTCTTTGGCGATGTATCTCATCGTTGCTCGCTTCAACCTGCTTGCAGGTACCGCAGCAGACGGCGTTGACCCATCACTGCCCGAAAGCGCATTTGGGCTGAGCCCGTTGGGTTGGTTCCTGGTGACCCTCCCTGCAATCTTCTTTGTGATCGGCCTCATTGTTGGAATCGTTAACAAGAAGGAAAACGCAACCTTGACTCAGGACATGATGTCCTAAGTCACACTCAAAACTGGGGCGCTCACCTGCACAAGGTGGGCGCCCCTTTTTTTGCAGCTCCGACTGGGTTAGTTGAGAGTTAACAACCGAAGCCCCCTGAGAATTCAGGGGGCTTCGGTGAAGGTGGATTAAAGCTTGATATAGGTGGTCTTCAACTCGGTGTACTTATCTAAAGCATGACGTGATTTGTCGCGCCCATTGCCACTGAGTTTGAAACCGCCGAATGGAACTGTGAGATCTCCTTCTTCGTAGCAATTCACCCAGACAGTTCCAGCCCGAATCTGACGAGCCAAACGGTGCACCTTAGAGACGTTAGCTGTCCAGAGACCAGCAGCAAGCCCGTAGTCAGAGTTGTTGGCCACACGAATTGCTTCCTCGTCGTCCTTAACCGTGGTCACAGAAAGTACTGGTCCAAAAATCTCTTCTTGCGCTAGAGCAGAGTCAGGGTTCACATTGATAAAGACGGTGGGTTCGTAATAGGCGCCGCCAGCAAGTGGGGCGCTGAGCTCTACTGAGTGACCTCCGAGTGCCAGAGTTGAACCATCTGCAAGACCGCGGTCAACGTGTGCCTGCACTTCAGCACGGCGTGATGAAGAGGCAAGCGGTCCCATCTTGGTCGCAGGATTGAATGGATCTCCAGGCTTGTAGTTTTCGGCGGCTTTGATAACACCAGCAATAACTTCGTCAGCGACGTCCTGGTGCACAATCAACCGAGAAGGTGCCGTACACATCTGGCCTGTGTTGAAGAAGATACCCCAGGCAGCTGTGTCGATAGCAGTCTGCAAGTCTGGAGCATCCGGAAGGATGATGTTCGGTGACTTGCCTCCAAGTTCAAGCCACACACGCTTGAGGTTCGACTGCGCTGCATATTCCATATATGCGCGGCCGACTTCGGTGGAACCAGTGAAGGCTAGTGAGTCAATGGCGCGGTGAAGACCGAGTCCCTTACCAATGACTGAACCGCGTCCAGGCAATACGTTCAGCACTCCGGCAGGGATACCGGCCTCGAGTGCCAGTTCTGCAATGCGGACAGCAGTCAGCGGTGTGAGATCAGCAGGCTTGTGAACTACGGTGCAGCCGACAGCCAGCGCAGGGGCAATCTTCCATGCAGAGAGAGTTAGCGGGAAGTTCCAGGGTGTTACCACGGCAACGACACCCACAGGCTCACGTGTGATGAGTGCGAGGTCGTCTTCACCTACGGGAGAAATTTCATCCAGATCTTTATCTGCCATCTCGGCATACCAACGATAGGTGTTGATCAATGCTCGAAGTTCAATACCCCATGCGTCTGCGATGGGCTTTCCCATCTCCACGCTGAGCATGGTAGCAAGCTCCGTGCGGTGCTGCTCCATCAATGCGACCCATGCCAACATGAGCTCTTTACGCTGCTTTGGTGCCATGCGTGGCCAGGGGCCTTCGTCGAAGGCCCTGCGGGCAGCTACAACTGCTTGCTCGAGTTCATCACTGGTTGCGTATGGAACTTGAGTAACTGTAGATCCGTCTCGTGGGGTAACCAGTGGAACATACGAGTCGTCTTTGGCCGCTTGTGCTTTGCCATCGATAACCATTGCCTGTGGCCAGGTCAAAGTATTTGCGTAGTCAGTCCATTCCTGAACACTCTTGGTGGGGAAGTTCATATCTGTTCCTTACGGCTTCTTATTCGGCAACGGTGAGGACAACTCGGCCACGGATTTCTCCTCGGCGCAAACGGTCGAGTGCTTCTTGTGCGTCGCCGAGTGGCATGGTTTCAACCAGGTGGGCAACCCCCTGCGTCCTAACGAACTCGAGGAGTTCTTTCATTTCTGCCAGGCTTCCCCAAATGCTTGTGGTGATAACTGCCTCGCTAGGAATGACGCCCACTCCGAACTCGAGACGACCACCTGCAAGCCCGACCACAACAAGAATGCCCTGGCGATTGACCGCGCCAGCAGCTGCCTGCATTGTGGGGTTTGCTCCCACAAAGTCGATGATGGCGTCATACTTTACCCCAGCAGGAAGTTCCTTCACTGCGTGATCGGCACCGAGTTCTTTGGCTGCAGCCAGTTTGTCATCTGCCATATCGAGAACGGTGAGTTCAACGTTGGCTAGCTTCTTAATGAATTGAACCGCAAACTGGCCCAAGCCCCCAGCGCCAATGATGAGTGCTTTCGCCCCTGGAACATTGAGGTGTGGAAGTGTGCGCTTGACTGCGCGGAAAGCGGTGAGGCCACCGCACGCAAGTGGCGCCGTTGTTACAGGGTCCAAATCCCCAATGGGAACGAGGTAGTCACGGCTGGGCACACGCATGTATTCGCTGTAACCACCGTCATCAACAACCCCAGCTTCGTGGCTGTTGGCGCAAATCATTTCTAGGCCTGCGTTGCACTGGCGGCAGTCATCCTTTCGACATCCCCACGGTGCATAAACAAGCACACGACCAAGCTCAGGGTGTTCTCCTACAATTTCGTGACCGAGCACCAGTGGAAGGGGTCCACCAAAGTGGCCATCAGCAACATGGATGTCTGAGTGGCATACCCCGCAAGCGATGACCTTGATGATTTCTTCACCTGGCTCAGCAGTGGGAATCTCTCGTTCTTCGAAAACTAGTGGCTTATTTGCTTCCACCAAGACGACAGATTTCACGAGACCTCCACAGTGAGAAATGCCCGGCAATAGTTGCCGGAGAAGTAACCCTCGGTTACTGTATATATTGTATATCCGATTGAGGGATATGTAACTCAAAGATGAGGAACCATGGCATCACACACCGCTACAGCACCCACAACGATGGCTGATTGCGCGAAAATCATCGAGCAAAACCAGATTCACACGGTCGAATGTATCTTCACAGATACATGGGGAATGCCCCGAGGTAAGCGGTTACCGGTTGAACAGTTTCTCTCCGGAGCAGGATTCGCTATCGCTGCAGTGGCCTTCTCGTGGAACTTCCGCTCGGATGTAGAAGCAACACCGTGGTTTGAGCGCGACATGGGCGCACCAGATATGAAAGCCATCCCAGATCTGCAGTCTTTCCGCATCGCAGGATGGGAAGAAGGAATGGCGACTGTCATGTGCGACATGGTGGATGGCCACACCGGAGAAGCCATCACAATGGATGGTCGCGGCATGCTCAAAAAGACCATCGCAGAATTCGACAAGCTTGGCTACGGCATCAACCTGGCAACGGAGCTCGAGTTCCACCTCTTCAACGATGACTGGACTCCCATTTCTGACCAGGCCTATTGCTACTCCATGGACCGTGCTGATGAGCTGGAGAATGTCATTGGCGGGATTCGTCACGCTCTGGAACGCTCAGGCATCGAAGTCGAAGCATCCAATGTCGAATATGGGCCATCCCAGATTGAAATCAATCTCAAATACGATGACGCCTTGACCATGGTCGACAAAACGATACTGTTCCGCCACATCGTTCGCCGCGTTGCCCGCAAAAACAATCTGCATGCGACCTTCATGGCAAAGCCCATCAACGGAGGCGCTGGTTCCGGAATGCACGTTCACCTCAGCCTGACCGATAAGGCAGGTAAGAACTTGTTTGCAGCCAAAGACTCAGACCACGTAGTGCACTCTGACCTGATGAGAAAGTTCCTGACCGGCGTACTCACACACAACCTGGAACTTCAGATCATTGCGCAACCAACACAAAATGATTACAAGCGCATCGTGGATTACTCGTTCTCCCCCACACAAGTTTGCTGGGGACTCGACAACCGCTTGGTTGGAGTTCGGTGCATCACTGATGCGGGGCCGGGAACCCGCATGGAAGTTCGATGGGCTGCTGCAGACTCTAACCCCTACCTCGTAGCGCAGGGTTATCTCCAAGCAGGACTTGATGGAATTCGGAATAACTACGAACTCATTCCACAAACTATCGGCGACGCCCACCTCGATGAGTCGCTCGTGAGGTTTGCCACTTCGATGCGTGACTCTCTAGAAAACTTCTCCAAGAGCACCTGGAACGTTGAGTGCTTCGGTCAAGACTTTGTTGAAAATTTCACCATCATGCAACAGAACGAAATGGCAGCATTTGCTGCGTGGGTGACTGACTGGGAAACCCAACGATACCGAGACGTCATCTAACTCAAGGAACTCTGTGTCAAAAACAATTCTTCTTATCACGCACGAGGAAACCGTTGCATCGGACTATGGTTATGTGGCGGACTATCTGACCGAGCTTGGCCACACAGTTATTCATCACGAAGTGCTCAATGCGACCAAAAACTATGACGGGTTCCTCCCCGCCAACACCAACTTCCCCTCCCTGGTCGGTGTTGACTCTGTCATTATTTTTGGCTCATTCACTCACGCCTACAATCCTGCAACTCGTGCATGGGTCGAAGAAGAAATCGAATTTATACGGACCATACGCGAACGTGGCATTCCCTATCTCGGCATCTGTTTCGGAGCCCAGCTCCTTGCAGAAGTTCTTGGCGGTCGAACCATCAAGGCAGATCGGATGGAGGTGGGCATGATCGAATTCGATACTTCTGCCGGATGCCCTACCGCGCCAGGACCCTGGTTCTCATGGCATAACGACATCGTCGAACTCCCTGAGGACGTTGAGATTCTTGCACGCTCCGAAATTGCTCCCCAGGTTTTCAAAGCCGGAAACTCTTTGGGAGTCCAGTTCCATCCAGAGGTGACAACAGAGCTCATGAACGAGTGGCTTCGTGTTGGCGGAGATGAATTGACCGGGACCTACACCGCGGATGAATTCAGGCAAGAATGGAATGCGAAGGGTAAATATGCCCAAGCTCATGGCAGGGAACTCATTGATTGGTTCCTTACCGTTGAACCTGTCAGCGCATAACTTCTGAAATTAAGAATCCCCTTTCAGATGAAAGGGGATTCTTTGTGCCTTGTGGCGTTGGAGGTTTAGAACGTCTCGCGACGCTTCATCGTGAAGTAACGAATCTCCTGGTATTCCTCGAGGCCTTCTGCGCCACCTTCACGCCCAGTTCCCGAGGCTTTAACTCCGCCGAACGGTGCGGCAATATTGGAGAGCAGGCCATTGTTGATTCCCACCATGCCTGTTTCGAGTGCTTCGGCAACGTTGACGGCGCGATCAAGATTTTCGGTGAAAACAAAAGCTGCAAGACCAAACTCTGTGTCATTTGCCTTTGCAATAACTTCTTCTTGAGTCTTAAAGCGAGATATAGCTGCAACCGGTCCGAAGATTTCTGTCGACGCAATATCAGCGTTCGCTGGGACGTTATCGAGAACAGTGGGCTCAAAATAGTGGCCTTCACGCTCAGGCGCTTTTCCACCCGTGCGAAGAGTTGCCCCCTTCGCAATTGCATCATTGACTAGGTGAGTCAAGCGTTGGACTGCACGATCATCGATAACCGGACCCAGATCGACTTCTTTATTCATCGCGTTACCGAGCTTAAATGCTGCCATCTTGGCAGTGAAGCCTTCGACAAACGCATCAGCGATGCCTTCTTGAATAAACATACGGTTGGCAGCCACACATGTTTGTCCACCGTTACGCATCTTGGCCAAAATGGCTCCGTCAATGGCGCGCTCTAGGTCAGCATCATCAAAAACAATGAGTGGCGCATTACCGCCGAGCTCCATGGAGCTCTTGACAATGTTCTTTGCCGCCAGCTCCATCAGTGTGGAACCAACGGGAGTTGAGCCAGTAAATGAAATCTTGCGAACTCGCTGGTCAGCCAACAGGGTTGAGCTGAAACCAGGGGCATCAGTTGTGGTGATGACCTGAACGAGGTCTTCAGGGACACCTGCCTGAACCATCAAATCCTGCACAACAACAGTGGTCAGTGGTGTGAGGTTGGCAGGCTTAACCACACAGGCACAGCCCGCCGCGAGCGCTGGTGCAATCTTTCGCGTGGCCATTGCCATGGGGAAATTCCAGGGGGCAATCAACACTGCATTACCGACAGGAGCGCGACGAACCAATATGGTGGCATCCCCCGCAGGCGAGTCTCGGTAGAGCCCCTGTGCACGCAACGCTTCCTCAGCAAACCACCGTACATAATCTGCGGAGTATTGAACCTCTGCATACCCTTCTGCAAGAGGCTTACCCATCTCACGAGAGATGATGTAGGCGAGGGTGTCTTTGTTTTCAATCAGCTTGGCGTAAACGGCATGGAGTGTGTCCGAGCGCAGGCGGGGGCTGGTGCGAGCCCACTTCTTTCCAGCTGCGTCAGCCTTCGCAAGAGCCGTGAGTGCATCAGCTGGGGTGTGGTCAGGAAGAGTGCCAATGACCTTTTCAGTTGCTGGATCAATGACATCAAATGTCTTCGCTGCTGGAAGTAGCCGTGCTGTGCTGATGCTTGCAAGCGCTTTGTCCGATGCCGCTAAAAGATCGGCATCTGGTTCGAAGTACGACATTGTCCTTCTCTTTCTTTAGAGCCCACCGCGGGCAATTAGTTGCTGGGCGATGACGTTTTTCTGAATTTCATTGGTGCCCTCACCAACAATCATCAACGGAGCATCACGGAAGTAGCGCTCAACATCGTATTCGGTTGAGTAGCCATAACCTCCATGAATGCGAATTGCGTTCAGAGCTATCTCCATTGCAACTTCAGAGGCATACAGCTTGGCCATGCCAGCTTCCATGTCACAACGCTCACCGCTTTCATATTTCTCTGCAGCAAAGAGTGTGAGCTGTCGCGCTGCGGTGAGCTTCGTTGCCATCTCTGCCAGGTAGTTACCTATAGATTGGTGCTTCCAAATGGGCTTGCCAAAGGTTTCTCTCTCCTGCGCATATTTGATGGAATCTTCCAACGCCGCTGCTGCTACACCGAGAGATCGAGCAGCAACCTGAATACGGCCAACCTCCAGACCTTTCATGAATTGAGTGAACCCCTTACCTGGTTCACCACCAAGAATTTGGGTTACTGGTGTGCGATAGTCATCGAAGGAAATCTCACACGACTCAACACCCTTGTATCCCAATTTGGGGAGATCCCGGGAGACGTTGAAGCCAGGTCCCGGCTCAACAAGAATGATGGACATCCCAGTATGACGGGGCTCTGCAGCTGGATCGGTCTTTGCTAACAGTGCAATCAATCCCGAACGGCGCGCATTTGAAATCCAAGTTTTTGATCCGTTGATAACAAGATCATCACCATCTGTTTTTGCAACTGTGGCGATTGCTTGGAGGTCTGAACCACCACTGGGTTCTGTCAATGCCATTGTGGCGCGAAGCTCTCCGGTTGCCATCAATGGCAAGTACTTGCTCTTTTGTTCTTCGGTTCCATAGAGGGTCAGCAACTTGGCAACAACGGTGTGACCACCCATTGCTCCCGAGAGGCTCATCCATCCACGCGCAAGTTCCTCGGTGACCTGGACATAGGCAGGCATAGAAATGGGGAGACCGTCATATTCCTCGGGAACTGCAAGCCCATAGATACCCATTTCTTTCATCTGTTCAATCCACGCTTCGGGGTATTCATTCGCGTGTTCAACTTCGTTGACTGTGGGCTTTACATCGCGGTCAATAAATGCTCGAACGGTGTCGACGAGCATCTGTTCTTCGTCGTTGAGATGTGAGGTCATAAAAACAAAATATATCATATTGACCGTATCCAACAGAGGTATACGGAATATTATGTAAGGAGCACTTTTGCCCGATTTTTCGGGAATTCCAGATGCATCAATCTCTAGGAGCACTGCTGATGATCCCTCCCCGCCAGCACCAGGTTCGCCCACAACTCGGCGATGAGGCAGCCTCTTTCCTGCGTGACCAAATCACTTCGGGAACCCTGCCAGCTGGCGCACCAGTTCGCCCTGAAACTGTCGCGGACGAACTGGGAATTTCTACTACTCCTGCACGTGAAGCACTCCAAGCACTTCGTGCTGAAGGATTCCTTGACCTAGCACCCCGTCGTGGATTTACGGTTGCCAAGGTTGATGGTAACGATGTTCGGGACATGTTCTTGGTGCAATCCATGGTTGCAGGCGAACTCGCAGCTCGTGCTGCAGTCAATGCCACTCCTGAGACAATTGCCAGTCTGGAGCACATCCACAACGAACTCGTTGCTGCCGCTAACCGCGAGGATTTGGGAGCACTTGAAGAACTCAATCATGCGTTCCACCGTGAAATAAATCTCACCGCTGATGCCCCTCGCCTGGCGTGGGTTATCAAGCTGGTTTCCCGCTATGCACCCCGTCGTTTTTACGCTTCTATCAAGGGATGGCCAGAAACAACCGTGCATGATCACACTGGATTGCTTGAGGCCATCCGTGAGGGAAATGCCGAGCGCGCCCGCCACGAAATGGTTGAGCACGTTCGTCATGCCGGTGAGCAGCTAGCTAGCCACATCGACGCACGTATCGCTGCCCAGAACTAGCTTTCAAGACACTGGATATCCTGTCATTGCTTTGCCCTGAGTGCTTTGGTATATAATATTTTCTGTGACTCGATGAGAGGAAAACAGCTGTGAAAATCGTTGTCCTAATGAAGCAAGTGCCTGATACATGGGGTGAGCGCACACTCGATCTAGCGACCGGGTGGGTTGACCGTGGCGGCGACAACGTTATTGATGAAATCAACGAACGCGCTCTCGAGGTCGCACTGTCTTACAAAGACTCTGATAAATCAGCTGAAGTCATCGTCATGACAATGGCGCCTGGGGATGTCAGTGAGTCTCTTAAGAAAGCCCTGGCAATGGGCTGTGATTCAGCCGTACACATCACCGATGTTGCTCTCGCTGGAGCCGATGCGGCCTACACCGCAGCTGCGCTCTCCGCAGCACTGAAGGACTTGGGGCCAGATCTCGTGATCGCAGGAAACGAGTCCACCGACGGACGCGGGGGAATAGTTCCTTCAATGATTGCCGAACATCTCGAAATTGCACATCTGGGAATGTTGGGAAACATCACTATTAACGAAACAACTGTTGCCGGTGTTCGCTTACTGGAGGATTGCACCCAGGAAGTTCACGCAGCACTTCCTGCCATCATTTCGGTTAACGAAAGTAACCCTGACGCTCGCTTCCCCAGCTTCAAAGGAATCATGGGCGCAAAGAAAAAGCCAGTCACCTCAAAGTCATTGGCTGAACTTTCTCTCACCAAACCTGCAGGTTCAACAACAATTCTGAGCACTGCTGCGCGCCCTGCCCGCACTGCGGGAACCAAAATCACCGATGATGGCACAGCTGGTGAACAGCTTGCTGAATTCCTCGCCTCAAACCGTTTGATCTAAGGGAAGAACAAGTCATGTCGAACATTCTCACCCTCGTTGAACTCAACAGCTCAGGCAAGCTCAGTTCTACAACACCATCGCTCCTTGCCAGCGCAACAAAATTGGGCACTCCTGTTGCCGTTGTAGTGACAAGTCCTGGTTCTGGGCCCGAACTGGCAACAGAGCTGGGAGCGCTAGGGGCAGCCCAGGTTATTCTGGCTGAAAGTAGCGATGCTGCAAACTCACTGGTCACCCCGGCCGTTGCTGCGTTACAGGAATCAATTAGTTCTTGCTCTCCCGCCGCTGTCTTGATCCCTAACACCGTTAATGGACGTGAAATTGCAGGCCGTCTGGCCGTGCGCACAGACTCCTCTGTATTGGTGGATGCGGTTGATTTCACCCTGTCAGGTGGACATGTTGTTGCTACCCACTCCGTTTTCGGTGGCGGTTACACCGTAGAATCTCAGAACACCGGAGGTCTCGTCATCGCAACAGTTCGTCAAGGTTCTTCAGACGGACGCACACCAGTTGCCACCCCCATAGTGTCGACTATCTCGATCTCGATTGACGCGTCGAAAACCGGAGTTATTGACAGCACTCACTCGGAGACAACTAGTTCCTCACGGCCTGAACTTCGTGGAGCAGAAAAGGTTGTCTCTGGTGGTCGAGGTCTTGGCTCTGCCGAAAAGTTTGTTCTGGTTGAACAACTTGCAGATTCTTTAGGGGCTGCCGTAGGTGCCTCGCGCGCGGCAGTTGATGCCGGATTTATTACTCAATCCCACCAGGTTGGCCAAACCGGCGTCACTGTTTCGCCACAACTGTATGTTGCCCTCGGTATTTCCGGTGCGATTCAGCATCGTGCCGGAATGCAAACCGCAGACACCATCATTGCTATCAACAAAGATGCTGATGCACCTATCTTCGACGTTGCTGACTTTGGTGTCGTAGGTGATGTCTTCACCGTCGTGCCACAACTTATTTCCGCCATTGAGGCTCGTCGATGAGTAATCTTGCCGCTGCACTCAAGACTCCAGAAGTGAGAAAAAAGCTTACTTGGGGAGTTCCTCTCGCGGTAGTGGCATTGGCCGGAGTTGTGCTTCTTGCTCAGTGGTTTCGAGCCAGTGAAGCGGGAGAATCTTTTCTAGCTCAGTACCCTGGTGAAACTGTACTTCCTCAGGGTGCACCCGAAGGATTCCCTGCCTGGTTGAACTTTCAACACTTCCTGAATGCTTTCTTTATTGTTCTCATTATTCGCACTGGCTGGCTCGTGAGAACAACGCAGCGTCCAGCTGCCTATTGGACCAGAAACAACAAAGGCCTTCTTCGAACAAAAGGTGAACCCCAAAAAATCAGCCTTGATTTGTGGCTTCACTTGAGCCTTGATTTCTTGTGGGCACTCAATGGAGTGATCTTTATCATCCTGCTTTTCTTAACAGGTCAGTGGATGCGGATTGTTCCAACGACGTGGGAAGTTTTTCCCAACGCCCTATCCGCTGCCGTGCAGTATGCCTCCCTCAACTGGCCGACAGAAAATGGCTGGGTCAATTACAACAGCCTTCAGCAATTGGCCTACTTCCTCATCGTCTTTATTGCTGCTCCGCTCGCGATAGTGACCGGTATTCGCATGTCTAATGCCTGGCCTGGACCGTCTGCTCGAATCAGCAAGATATATCCACTGCCCGTTGCACGCGCAATCCACTACCCCGTCATGATTTTTTTCGTCTTGTTTGTGATTGCTCACGTGACATTGGTACTCACAACGGGTGCACTTCGAAACCTTAACCACATGTATGCTGCCAACAATGGCGATAGCTGGCTGGGATTTGGGCTTTTCGCCAGTTCACTTGTGTTGACTGTTGCGGCGTGGATTGTGGCGAAGCCAGCTTTCTTACAACCTGTCGCAACGCTTACTGGCAAAGTGACACGTCAGTAAAGGGCTTAGTTCAAACCAAACTCGCGAAGCACAGACTCTGTGTCTGCACCGAGTCCAGGAATCGCACCCATCACAGGGTCATATGATTGCGCGGTCACAGGCGGAATGAGGCTTCGAGCGGTTTCACCGCTGGGAAGCATCACGTTCCGCCAGCGATTTCGCGCGGCAAGTTGTGGGTGAGCAGAAAACTCACGCATGTCTCGCAGCTTTGCGTTCGCAATCCCTGCTTGATCAAGCCGAGCAACCGCTTGTTCACTTGTCAAGTGAGAAAAGACCGCATTGATAATCTCATGAAGAGCATCACGGTGTTGCACACGAAGTGACCCCGCATTGAATCGAGGATCTGTAGACAGCGATTCATCGTGCAGAACAACTTCGCAGAACGTGGCCCATTCACGCTCATTCTGTATTCCAAAAAATACCGTTCCATTGGCGGTATGGAACGGGCCATACGGAGCGATGGTTGCGTGTTGCGCTCCCGATCGAGGTTGTTGCTGACCACCATATTCCGCATAAAGATATGGTTGGCTCATCCATTCGCCGAGTGCTTCCAGCATAGAAATTTCTAAAACGTCACCCTTGCCTGTCTTTCCTCGGAGGAGCAAGGCACTCAGCACTCCCGAGTAGGCATACATTCCCGCAGCAATATCGGCTACTGAAATACCCACCTTGGCAGGTTCGGATTCGGTTCCAGTGACAGAGAGCAAACCCGTTTCGCACTGAACGAGAAGATCGTATGCTTTTTTGTTCTCGTATTCTCCGCCCCGGCCGTATCCGGAAATGGAAACATAAATCAGCTGAGGATTAATCTCACACGCAACATCTGGACCTAGACCGAGACGCTCAATTGCACCTGGGGCAAGGTTTTGAATGAAGACATCTGCCTTGCTAATTAAGACTTTGAGGGCAGCGTTCCCTTTGTCGCTTTTGAGATCGAGGACAACACTTTCTTTATTGCGATTAATCCAAACAAAGTAGCTTGCCTCACCATGAACCTTCGTGTCATAAGCACGAGCAAAATCTCCAGCATCTCTTTCGATTTTGATCACTCGAGCACCCAAATCGGAGAGCTGACGTGAGGCAAACGGTGCGGCAACCGCTTGCTCGAGAGAAATGACAGTGATTCCGTCAAGGGGGAGAACCATGCTGCTTATTCTCCTCTTCGTGCAAGTATTCGTTGAGCTCGATCTACTACTGGCTTATCTACCATGAGACCGTTGTGTTGTGATGCGCCACCTTCTAGGCCGATTATTTCTTCAGCCCAGGTAATTTCTTCTGAGCTTGGCTTAAAACTTGACCTCACAGCAGGAACCTGAGCGGGGTGAATGCATAATTTCCCTGCAAAACCGAATTGCCGAGCGCGCGTTGCTTCAGCCTCGACAAGCGCAAGGTCTGTGATACTCAAACTCGGTGAATCTACAGGTGCAACAAGTCCTGCCGAACGAGAAGTGACAACAATCTGAGCACGCGCATAATCTGTCACCCGCTCATGAGTTGCGTCCACGTCTAATCCAAAATCAACTGCCCCAAATCCGAGACGTGTCACACCAGGAGCTTGAGCAATATGTTCAATGTTTACTAATCCTTTGGCTGATTCAATCAAAGGAACAATTGCCAACCCCCGAGGCAGCGCGTTAATCGTTTCAGAAATTTGGCTGGCTGATTCTGCCTTTGGAACCATGACACCCAGAAGGCCATTGTTGTGTATGGCCGCAACATCACGCAATGCCGCTAAATGAACTGAACTCAGATTTCCATCGATTCGCACCAAGGCGGTCAATCTACCACCTGGAATATCTTCGTGATTTGCTGTCAATGCTGTAACGACAGCCTCCAAAGCTGTTGGTTTATTCTCTACAGCAACCGCGTCTTCAAGATCAATGATGATGACATCGGCCCCAGATTGATGGGCTTTCGTGAACCGATCAGGCCTGTCCCCTGGGACAAATAAAAACGTTGTGGCCGACGCCACAACATCATGTTGTGCACTTGTCGACATTAGTTACCGCTGACCTGGGGCAGCGACGACTCATCTGGGCGAGCTCCGGCGACACTGGGTAGATGGCCCTTTTTATAAATCATGAAAGAGCGTTTGAAGCTCACAACAATAGTTCCGTCTTGGTTGAACCCTTCAGTTGCGACAGTAACAACACCCATAGATGGTCGTGATGCTGATTCACGGAGTTCAAGAACTTTGGAACGGGAATAAATTGTGTCGCCTTCAAATACTGGTGCAGGCATTCGCACTTCGTCCCAACCAAGATTTGCAAAAACATTCATGGAAAGATCCATGGTGGATTGGCCGGTAACCAAAGCAAGAGTAAATGTGGAGTTCACCAAAGGGAGTTTGTAGCTGGTTCCAGAAGCATAGTTCCGGTCCACATGTGTCTTGGAGACGTTTTGCGTCATCAAGGTGAACATCTGGTTATCTGCTTCGGTGACGGTTTTTCCGAATGGGTGGTAGTAAATATCCCCCACGCTGAAATCTTCGTAAAGGCGTCCAGTCCAGCCTTCCACCACGCGAGAATGTGGGTCGCTCATTGTTTCAGTCCTTAGTTATGCCAGCAATTCGTCTAAAATATATTATACAGAAATAGCAGATGCGGGCGATAGCATTGTGTCGAATTAGCCCGCGACAGCAGCCGAGGGGAAGCGAAAGATTTCTCGGTTAAACACATTATGGGCTCAGCGAGCCCATAATGTTCAGCGATGCGAAACCTAGTTACAGGTGCAGCGGTCAGCCTGTGGTACGCCTTGAAGCGCTTCCTCAATGTGCTCGCCGCAACCGGTCCAGGTGGTCTTGCCGCATGAACCGCATTTGGCTGGACTACACATGTTTACCTCCGGATTAACAGTGACCTAACGGTCACACTTTGTATACCCCCTAGGGTATCTGTATATGAGCTTTTTTGCCAGCCCAAGAATACTCCTCGGTGAAGAAAACATCTTCTGAATCTTCAATGAATTTGTTACACATGTTTTACTTTCCGTCTAGGAAGAATTGGCAAAACAGGTTTACCCTAAAGCTATGGGGACATACACATTAGAAGAACTCAACGCCAGCAACATCGTTGCTGCCAACACCTTGACCCTCAAGCGAGGTCAGGAACAGTTTCTAGCTCCCCCGTCGTATTCCATCTCTGAGTCGTATGTGAATCCCACCACAGCCTGGCCACGCGTCATTAAAGACGGTGACACCGTTGTTGGTTTTGTGCGCGGAAACTTTGATCCAGAGAATGCCCAACCAGAACTACGCAGTTGTTTGTGGCGCATCCACGTTGCTGCCGACTACCAGGGCAAGGGCGTAGGAAAGTTTGCTGTCGCGGCGCTGGTTGAAGAAGCCAAAGCTCGCGGAGAAAAAAGTCTGACGGTTTTGTGGGAGCGCGGTGTCGACAGTCCTGAAGAATTCTTCCACCGTGTTGGGTTCACTGACGTGGGCACCACTCAATACGGTGAGACCATTGGTGAAATTAAGTTCTAAGCCCACACGAAAGAACCCCCGGCTTTGCCGGGGGTTCTTTGATTCTGTGTTTTAGCGCATGCGCACAGACAAGCAGGTGACACAGCCTTCGAGCTTTTCAAATTCTGAAATATCGACCGTAATCACACGGTAACCAAGTTCACGGAAGAGCTCGGCTGACTTAGGTGCCGAGGATGACATCAACACGGTGTCGGGTGCCAAGACCACAACTGCAGTGCCATGTGCTTCGGGCACGGGCAGGAAGCGGTCAAAGACACGAGGGTCATCTACGAGTGGAGGGTAACCGATGACGGTGCCATCAGGCAACGCAGTCACAGCAGTCTTGAGGTGCAGCGCCTTGGTGACAGGAACAGCGACAACGGTGTAACCCTGCTGCGCAGCAATGGCACGAAGTTGGCGAATACCTTCTCCGTTAGTACGACCACCACGACCCACATAAATAGTCTTGCCAACCTTGAGAACATCGCCCCCATCAAGAGCGCCTGGGCTTACGATGCGTTCAATTTTGACACCCAGCTCATTCAGAGTTGCTTCTGTACCAATAATTTCTGGCTTGCGGCTATCAGCACCGGGGTTGGTAAGAACGGCAATCTTGCCCAGCATCACCACTGTGTCTTCGATGAAGACGCTGTCGGCCAGATCATCGCGAGGTTCAACTTCAATGGTGAGCCAGCCTGCAGCGTTAAGCGCTGCAACATAGCCATCCCACTGGTCATTCGCCAGATCAACATCAACCTTTTTACGCTTGATGTGAGTAATGAGCCCCTCGGCAAGATTTGCGGCTGGAGCGCGAACCAATGCAACTTTCGTAGGCTGGTCGCTCTTAGTGCGAGCAAGAACCGCACGCCAAATAGCGGTACCTGCTGTTACTGAGGCGACTGTGCCTGCAATGAGAAAAATGAGGTTGTCGTTGAACAATGAACCGAAGACAACAGCAACCACTTCAGGGCTCATGCCCACACCCTGCACACCAACCTGAATGAACATGCCAGTAATTGCAGCAATGGCTGACGCAATCAAACCGGCAATCCAGGAATAGCGGCGTTTAGCTAGAAAACCCAGCACACCAGCCAGCGCGATGAGGAAGAAGAGGATGGTGCTAGCAGTGAAGAAGAAAGCACCTGCCTGCCACATGATGTTTTCATCAAGGCCCTTCCCGATGAAAAATGCCAAGACGGTGACGTCTTGAGCAATGACTGCTACTGCGAGCGCGGATAAACCGGCGGCAAGAAGGCGACGTGGAGTGAACATAGGTGTTGTGTCCTTTAGTGAAAGAAGTGGCGTTCGCCGGTGAAGTACATCGTAACCCCTGCCTTCTGGGCAGCAGCGATGACTTCTTCATCACGGACTGACCCACCTGGCTGAACTACTGCTTTGATGCCGGCAGCCAACAGAACCTGAAGGCCATCAGCAAAGGGGAAGAATGCGTCGGAGGCAGCGACTGAGCCTGCTGCACGGTCACCTGCGCGATTGACCGCGAGGTGGCATGAATCAACCCGATTGACCTGCCCCATACCCACGCCGACAGATGCACCGTTGTGTGCAAGCAGGATGGCATTGGACTTAACCGAACGACAGGCTTTCCACGCAAACTCCAGATCGACCAAGGTGTCGGGGTCTGCGGGTTCGCCAGAAACAAGTTCCCAATCAGTCAAGAGTGCACCAAGCTTGGCATCAGCGTCGAAAAGGTCGGCATCCTGCACGAGGTAGCCTCCGGATATTTGGCGGACCTCTTGTGGTTCTCGGCCAAAGTTTTCTGGCAACTGCAATAGGCGCAGGTTTTTCTTAGTCTTGAGAAGAGTGAGCGCGTCAGGTTCAAAACCGGGAGCGACAAGTACCTCCGTGAATACTTCACTGACCTGTTCAGCCATCTTGAGAGTGACCGGACGGTTTGCCGCGATAACACCGCCAAAAGCTGAGACGGGATCACACTCGTGTGCCAAGCGGTGAGCTGAAGCAATCTGATCCACTGCCTTGTCACGACCGACCGCAATGCCGCAGGGGTTGGCGTGCTTGATGATCGCCACTGCAGGGTTGATGAAGTCGTAAGCAGCTCGAACCGCAGCGTCGGCATCTACGAAGTTGTTGTAGGACATTTCTTTGCCGCCAAGCAGTGTGGACTGTGCAATACCGTGACCACCCTGCTCAAGGTAGAGAGCTGCTTCTTGATGTGAATTCTCGCCATAACGAAGAATTGATCCGCGGTGTGCCGAGACGGTGAATGTCTCGGGGAACTTCTCATCGCGAACAAACCAGGCAGATACCGCAGCGTCATATGCAGCGGTGTGTGCAAAAGCTTCAGCAGCCAGTGACCGACGCTGCTCCAGGGTGGTTCCCCCTGTTACTAACGCTTCGATAATTTCTGCGTAACGGGTAGGTGAAACCACGATTGCTACGTTGGGGTGGTTTTTCGCAGATGCGCGAACCATTGCAGGTCCGCCAATATCAATCTGCTCAATTACATCAGCGTCTTCAGCGCCAGATGCAACAGTCTCGCGGAAGGGGTAGAGGTTGACCACTACGAGATCGAAAGCGGCGATACCGAGTTCGTCGAGTTGCTCAGCATGAGACTCGAGGCGAAGATCAGCAAGAATGCCGGCGTGGACTGAAGGGTGCAATGTTTTAACGCGGCCATCGAGCGATTCTGGGAAGCCGGTTACTTCGCTCACGTCCTTGACGGCGTGACCTGCATCACGAATTGTTTGTGCTGTGGACCCGGTAGAGACAAGTTCGACACCCGCTGCACTGAGTGCACTGGCAAGTTCAAGCAGCCCCGTTTTGTCACTGACCGAGATGAGGGCGCGACGAACGGGCACAACATCGCGGTGTGTGTACAAGTTGGGATCGTGTGAAGGACCGCTCATCAGCGTGCTAACTCCTGAAGGTTGATGTTCTCAGTGGCAATGTTTTTCACGGTGCGAACAATAAGTTCTCGTTCCACCGCTTTGATACGTTCATGTAAAGACTCTTCCGTGTCATCAGCGTTGATGGCCACATGAACTTGCTCAATAACTGGACCTGTGTCGACACCCTCATCCACGATGTGCACTGAAGCACCTGTAACAGTCGCGCCATCTGCCAGAGCATCACGCACTGCATGTGCTCCGGGATACAAAGGCAGGAGCGCTGGGTGCATATTGATCAGCTGAGGCGAGAACAGCCCCACGAAATCTGCGGGGAGGATTCGCATAAATCCAGCGCACACGACCAAGTCAGGTTGATACTCAGAAATGGCTGCGGCCAAGGCTTGTCCCCACGCTTCACGATTACCGTATTCCTGAGGAGCAACAACAAATGTGGGCACACCAAATTCAACAGCATGAGCTAAACCACTAGCAGCATTATCTGCACCCACGGCCACAATCTCAGCAGGGTATGAGTCGTCGCTTGCTGCCTCAAGAAGTGCACGCAAATTAGAACCTGACCCCGAGATCAGGACGACGAGATTCAGCACAGGTTAAGCCTACCTGCTAGAAACATGGCGAAATTCGGGGCTGTTACTTTTGCTTCGTTGTCGTCACGCCCGAACGGGCATACATTCCCAGTGATGCCGCAATAAGGAATTCGAGTGCAGCAATACCGCCAGTGCGTAACGCATTCGGTCCCACTTCAGCCAATCGACCAGGTCCCGCAGCCCCACCACTGGCCCATGCCAGTAAACCGATGAGGATACCGGCAACAAGAGCGATGCCCAGCACGGTCAGTGAAATCCAGCGAAAGGAGACGTCAGGACCGAGGGTTCGAAGTAATGCTGGCCGAATAAACCACGCTGCCAAAAATGCAGCCAGCAATGGAACCAAAAGCCCGAGGAATCCAAACGCTAGATCGTTCGTGGGCATTGCTCCCAGAATAGGCAGAGCAGGAACAAGACCCAAGTCTGTGCCTACAGGGGAAACTGAAGAACCGGCGCCGAGTGCGAAACCGGTCCCGATAAACCACGACACAACCCACATCACAAAGTTGGGCATAAACATCAGCTGTGCAGCCGTCAGGATAAGGCTTCCGCCTCCACCTCCTTGCAGGCCTTCATAAATGCCCAAAATGCTGGCGAAGTTCGCGATGATCAATATAGATAATGCAATGGCTGAGGCACCGATGACGAGTGCGGCAGTAATCAGGCCTCCGCGCAATGAAGCAGAGAGCACGGCTTTTACCTGTGAAGAAAGTCCGGTTGCCCAACCCACAACTTTTTTCTGTACCCGCTCTGCGCGGCCTCCAGAGTGGCCGACTTCACCTCGAGCGCCAATGAAAACTCCCAGAGCAAAGATAGCCGTTGGGAAGGAAACTGCCATCCACATCACTGGAGTGGCATTGACGTGAACAGCAGAGAGAGCAATCAGGATCGTGAAGAAGCCGAATGTTGCCACTGCAGACAACGGTCCCACAAACCGTGCACCTGATTCAAAGGACTTTCGTCCCAGTCGAACACCAAGCAGGATGGTGAGCAAGGAAAAGCTCAGCGGCGCAATCGAGATAAGGAAGGGTTTGTCCCCACCAGGAAGATTGACTGCAGCGGCCAAGACAGGGTCTAAGGTCATTTTCAAATCAACCCCGTGACCAACCAACCAAATATCTGCCGAAGCCCGATAAAACACATCCCAGCTCACACCGGAATCAAATTGGACCGCCCACATCAAACTCAGCGGAACGAGGGAGATACCGACCCCAATAGCTAGCGCAATGAATGCCTCGAGGGCAGCAAGCAGAGCTATGAGGGTGCGGTTCACCTCTTGATGCTATGACTTTTTAGCAGCAGGCTTCTTTGCGACAGGCTTCTTTGCAGGAGCTTTCTTCGCAGCAGGCTTTGCAGCGGTAGTTTTATTTGCTGCTGTCTTTGCCGAAGTTGTCGCCTGTGCAGCTGGCTTCTTTGCTGATGCCTTGTTTGGTGCAGGCTTCGCCGCTGAAGAAGCAGGTGCTACCGGTGCTGCGGGAGCAGCCGCTGCTGCCGCAACAACAGGCTTGCCGTTGGTGCGTTGAAGGACCTCATATACAAAGAGGAGAACCAGAATGAGCAGTGTGTTCCAGATGACCATCGGAACGGTTACGGGTTGCTGAAGAGCAACAATCCACGCGATGACACCGATGATAAGTACACGGGCGAGAACACGGTACTTGTTCATCACAGGGCTCACACCAGAGAACGCCTTGTTCTGAGGGTCAATGGCCTTGCGCACAGTATCAATCTGCTTGTTGGAGAAAGCACGAAGTTTGGTAGCTGACTCTGAAGAGCCAAATGCCCATGCTGCAATTGCAGTAAATACCGCTACCACGCCCAGGGCAGCAACAACATTGACCACGTAGGCGGTCACAGCGTCGTAGATCACTGCGACTGCTCCAGAAATAGCCGGATCAATAACAGTGGAGGCCACGATTCGACCCGTGCCGAAAAGGAAGCCCATGAAGCCCATCACCAGAGCAAAGACAATGCTGGTGGCCATGATCGCACGTTGACGGTTACGCGCTGCGAAAATACCTAGTGCAAACATTGCGGCAACAATCCATGGCAACCAGGTTCCAACTCCGACACCGACCTGGTAAATCACACGAGCCAGAGCTAGCTCAGGGATTTTGCCGATGGTGATGGACTTGTCAACCTCAGGGATGGCGTTAGCAAAGCCAACACCTTGCTTCACGAGAGCAGCCTTGATATCGACAATGATGGGCTTGAGCGGAAGGGTTAGGGTTCCGTCATTGGAGAGCTGAATCATCGAGTTGGGGTCACCCGAAAGCAGGGCCACTGCTTGTTCCTGAGTGAGTGTCAGAGTCTTGGTCCAGGCCTGTTGGAAAGCATCTGATTCAACGGCCTTCGTCACAACGTCGGTAATCAGTGCATCAACACCGCTTGCAACGGGTGTGCTCAGCATCTCTAGGGCCTTCTGTGCAGGCTCTGGAAGGTTGAGCGCTTGTGCTAGTCCTGTGAAGAGTGAATCGGTCAGTTTCGGAATGTCAACGTTTTCCTTGACAACACCCGTGATTTCGTCAATGACTACCTGCTGAACCTCAGGGTTGGAAGCCAACGGGGAAAGAGTGCTCACGAATCGCTCGGTGTTGGTCACTTCACTTGTTGCCCAGTGGCTGACGATGGCAACAGGTGTCAACACCATTGCGACGATAATGAGAATGCTCGAGAGCCACGCACGTCCAGCACTCTTCTTTACAGCTTCAGCCACAGTTTTCCCCTTTGAAGAAAGTCTTTGTTGTTTCAAGTCTGCCACCGACAAATGGTTTAACCCAACCCATTTGCGTTTGACAGGGAAAAACACATGGCGCCGACCCGAAGGTCAGCGCCATGTGAATGTTGGTTTGTGTTAGAGGTTTTGCATGATTTCACGCATCAGACGTGCAGCCTCAGAAGGAGTTTTTCCTACCTTGACGCCAGCAGCCTCGAGGGCTTCCTTCTTTGCCTGAGCGGTTCCAGCAGAGCCAGAAACAATCGCTCCAGCGTGACCCATGGTCTTACCTTCGGGAGCGGTGAAGCCAGCAACATAACCAACTACAGGCTTAGTCACATTCGCTTTGATGAAGTCTGCAGCGCGCTCTTCAGCATCACCACCGATTTCACCAATCATGACGATGGCCTTTGTCTCTGGGTCTGCCTCAAATGCAGCGAGTGCATCGATGTGGGTGGTGCCGATGATGGGGTCTCCACCAATACCGATCGCGGTCGAGAAGCCGAGGTCGCGCAGTTCGAACATCATCTGGTAGGTCAGGGTTCCCGACTTGGAAACCAGACCGATAGGGCCCTTGCCAGTGATGTTCGCTGGAGTAATTCCTACGAGTGCTTCACCTGGGGTGATGATGCCGGGACAGTTTGGACCAATGATGCGGGTCTTGCCACCTTTTTCCTTGGCGTAAGCCCAGAACTCAGCAGAGTCCTGAACGGGGATGCCTTCGGTGATGACAACGAGCAGAGGAATCTCAGCGTCGATTGCTTCGATAACTGCGTCCTTGGAGAATGCAGGTGGAACGAACGCGATCGAGACGTCAGCACCAGTTGCAGCCATTGCTTCAGCAACAGTTGCGAAGACGGGAAGCTCAACGTCGCCGTGGGTGACGGTGGTGCCAGCCTTGCGTGCGTTCACACCACCAACAACTTGGGTACCAGCAGCGAGCATACGGGCGGTGTGCTTGGAGCCTTCACCACCGGTGATGCCCTGCACGATGACCTTGGAGTCTTTGTTCAGAAAGATTGACATTTCTTATCCTTGAGTTTTCGTGAGGGCTTAGCGGGCAGCGAGTTCTGCGGCCTTGTCGGCGCCGTCATCCATGCTGTCTGCGAGGGTTACGAGGGGGTGGTTAGCCTCGGCGAGAATCCGACGACCCTCATCGACGTTGTTGCCGTCAAGGCGAACAACGAGAGGCTTGTTAGCAGCGGAACCGAGGGT
Source organism: Aurantimicrobium sp. MWH-Uga1 (assembly GCF_003325955.1). Taxonomy (NCBI): domain Bacteria; kingdom Bacillati; phylum Actinomycetota; class Actinomycetes; order Micrococcales; family Microbacteriaceae; genus Aurantimicrobium; species Aurantimicrobium sp. MWH-Uga1. The sequence continues at coordinate 1,440,261 of NZ_CP030929.1, forward strand.
TGCCAGTGCCTGGACAATACCGTTGGCTACAGCATCACAGGCTGTGATACCACCGAAGACGTTGACGAATACGCTCTTGACCTGTGCATCACCGAGGATGACGTCGAGACCAGCGGCCATAACTTCTGCCGATGCTCCACCACCGATGTCGAGGAAGTTCGCGGGCTTGACGCCACCGTGGTTTTCACCAGCGTAAGCAACGACGTCCAGGGTGCTCATCACGAGACCTGCGCCGTTACCGATAATTCCGACTTCACCGTCAAGCTTCACGTAGTTGAGATCTGCAGCCTTTGCCTTAGCTTCGAGTGGATCTGCAGCTGCCTTGTCTTCAAGTGCAGCGTGGTTTTCGTGACGGAACTCGGCGTTCTCATCGAGCGAGACTTTACCGTCGAGGGCAATGATGTCGCCTTCTTCAGTAAGAACCAGAGGGTTGACCTCAACGAGGGTGGCATCTTCGCCGGTGTAGACCTCGTAAAGCTTGACGAAAACAGGAGCAACCTTGTCAACCAGCTCAGCTGGGAACTTGGCTGCAACTGCAATGCGCTTGGCTTCAGCAAGGTCGATTCCCTTGATGGGGTTTACTTCGATGCGAGCAAGAGCTTCGGGGCGCTCCACAGCGAGTTGCTCAATCTCCATGCCACCTTCGTAAGAGGTGAGGGAGAGGTAGGAGCGGTTTGCACGGTCGAGCAGCACGGAGAAGTAGAACTCTTGTGCAATGCGAGCACCAGCTGCAACCATGACGCGCTTGACGACGTGTCCCTTGATGTCGAGTCCAAGAATGGCCTTGGCTGCTTCCTCAGCTTCCTCGGGGGTCTTGGCAACCTTGACGCCACCCGCCTTACCGCGGCCACCGACCTTAACCTGAGCTTTGACGACAACTACGCCACTGAGCTTTTCAGCTGCAGCACGTGCTTCAGCAGGGGTGTCGGCGATGATGCCCGCCAGTACGGGAACGTCATAACTCTCGAACAGGTCCCTGGCTTGGTATTCGTATAAATCCACGTGATTCCCAATCCGCATTGAGCGATAAATAATCAGTAGCGATAGGACCGCCACTGGCGAAAGTTAAAAGTAACTTGATATCAAGATAAATTGACCAGTTCGACTTTACCCCTTTTTTCAGCCAAATACACCCCTGAACAAGGTTTGGCTCACCTAACTAGATAGCACAGGGACAAACTGCCAAGCTGGTGTTATGGCTGAACCAACTCTTGAACATGGATTTGAACCTCACGACGCTGCGTCCAACAGCAAACTGAACTGGCTTCGTGCCGGAGTTCTCGGCGCAAACGATGGCATTGTCTCCATTGCTGCACTAGTTGTTGGCGTTGCGGCCGCCACCAGCGATCCCGCAGTGATATTCCTTACCGGTATCGCAGCACTTGCAGCCGGAGCTATCTCGATGGCGCTAGGAGAATATGTCTCTGTTTCTAGCCAACGAGATTCTGAAAAGGCGTGGGTCAATAAAGAACGCCGTGAACTGGAAATGTTTCCCGAGGAAGAACTCGAAGAACTCGTTGCGCTCTATGAAGCCAAGGGACTCAAACCAGAAACTGCTCGTCAGGTTGCTGTTGAGATGACCGAGGTGGATGCACTCAAGACTCACCTCGATGTTGAACTAGGTATTGACCAGGACGAGCTGACCAACCCACTGCACGCAGCTATATCTTCTGCAATAGCTTTCACCGTAGGGGCGCTGCTTCCCCTTTTGGCAGTCTTACTCACGCCAGAACCGTTCAAAATTATCGCCACTGTGGCTGCATCGCTGTTAGCGCTGGCACTGACCGGGGGAATCGGTGCCTACATCGGTGGCGCGCCTGTTCCTCGTGCAATCTTGCGTGTGACCATTGGTGGAGCACTGGCTCTGGCTGTGACCTACTTCATTGGTTCACTGCTCGGCGGGGGCGCAGCCATCTAACTGTGCGATGAACCTATAACTTCTCGATTGGCGCGATCTTAATCAGAAGCTTCTTGGCTCCTGCTGTATCAAACTTCACGTGAGCAACACTCTTGGCACCCTCACCAGTGACTTGGTTCACAGTTCCTTCACCAAAGTCAGCGTGAGAAATACGGTCGCCTGCCACGAGAACAAGGTCGCCGTTATCACGAATTTTGTTGGTGACCCGATTAGCCCATTCGGTCTTTGGTTGAGGGGCAGCCTCGAGAGAATTCCAGCCACCTTCCGTGGATCCCCAACCACCAAGCTCACTCGAACCAAATCCACCGTCATAGCGCGAACCTCGAGCATTGAGTGCTCGTGATTGATAACCGTCACGGCCGTTCACTGTTCCGGGCGACTGGCGCCAGTCAATGAGCTCTGAAGGAATCTCCTGCAGATAGCGCGACGGCATCGCCACATTGGTCTGACCAAACTGTGCTCGACTCATCGCCAAAGAGAGGAAAAGTTTCTTTCGTGCGCGAGTAATTCCCACATAAAACAAACGGCGCTCTTCGGCAGGTCCTCCCGGTTCACCTGCGGACATCCGGTGAGGAAGAAGTTCTTCTTCGACACCCGTGATGAACACTGCGTTGTATTCCAGGCCTTTTGCGGTGTGCAAGGTCATGAGCGAGACGGTGCCACTGTCATCATCAAGCTCATCTGCGGCTGCCACGAGTGAAACTTCGGTCAAGAAATCAACAAGCGTGCCGCCTGGGTTGTTCTTATCAAACTCTTTGGTCACTGCCAAGAGTTCTTCGACGTTTTCAGCGCGTGCTTCGTCTTGAGGATCCCGGGTTGCTCTGAGCAGCTCCACGTATCCGGTTTCTTCCAGAATGCGTGTGAGGACTTCAGCAACGGGTGAAGATTCGGCCAACGATGTTGCTTCATCAATGAGGCCCGAAAGTTTGGCAATTGCTCCAGAGACCTTGGGGCCAAGGCCGAGCGACTCTGCAGAGCGTAATGCTTCGCGCAAAGTGATGTTGTTGGTATCAGCGTAGTTCTGTAAACCTGTTTCAGTGGCTGGACCAATTCCGCGTTTGGGAACATTGAGAATACGGCGCACAGCGAGCGAATCAGCTGGGTTCGCTACAGCAACTAAGTACGCCAGGATGTCTTTGATCTCTGCACGTTCATAGAACTTAGTGCCGCCCAAGATTCGGTAGGGAAGAGCCGAACGGATAAAGATTTCTTCCAGCGCACGTGTTTGAGAGTTCGTTCGATAGAACACAGCTATCTCGTTGTAGCCCATCCCTTGGGCGTGGAGTGCACTAATTTCATCGACAACAAACTGTGCCTCATCGTGTGCTGAGTAACCGGTGAATCCAACAATGAGATCACCATCGCCCACATCGGTCCACAGCTTTTTATCTTTGCGATCAAAGTTGTTGGAAATGACTGCATTAGCTGCCGAAAGAATTGTCTGCGTTGAACGGTAGTTTTGCTCCAGCATGACCACGTGGGCGCCGGGAAAATCACGCTCAAACTCAGCAATGTTGCGCATATCAGCGCCCCGGAAAGCGTAAATGGACTGATCGGAATCACCCACCACCGTCAGTGAAGCACCCGGAAGACCGTCAGCTGTTTCCCGAGTGAGCTCGTGAATAAGGGCATATTGTGCGTGGTTGGTGTCCTGATACTCGTCCACCAGAATGTGCCTAAATTGTTTGCGATAGTGATCTGCAACATGTGGGAATGCCCGAAATAAAAACACTGTCTGGGCAATAAGGTCATCAAAGTCAAAGGCGTTGGCTGCTTGGAGCGCGCGAGTGTATCCGCGGAAAATTTCGAGGAACTTCACCTCGGTTGGATCATTGAGATTTGCATTGCGCGAATAGCTATCAACATCAGAGAGCTCATTTTTGAGTCGAGAAATCTTTCCTGCAACACCCGAAACAGAGAGACCATACGTGTCTGCTTCATACTCTTTAATCAGGCGCTTGATGAGGGTGCGTGAGTCATGTGAATCGTAGATGGTGAACGCTTTTGTGAAGCCAAAGTTCTCTGCCTCACGTCGCAGTATCCGAACACAAGACGAGTGGAAGGTGGAAATCCACATCCCCTCGGTTGCCGCACCCAGCATGTTTTCTGCGCGCTCGCGCATTTCTGCGGCAGCTTTGTTGGTGAACGTGATCGCCAAGATATTGCTAGGCCACGCTTCCCGATTACTAATCAGGGAAGCGATGCGCCTTGTGAGAACGCTGGTTTTTCCCGATCCTGCTCCGGCAACAATAAGTAATGCGGGACCGCGGTATTCCACCGCTTCACGCTGCTGGGGATTAAGCCCATCCAGTAAAGGGTTGGGCGATGAAAGCTCACTCATTGCGCCTTAAGTCTATGGGCGCGTACGGACAGCCAAGTCAGGGAAGTCGCTGAACACCCCATCAACGCCGAGAGACCACAACAACTCAAAGAACTCTTTCCAGTTACCTGGTTCATGATCTGCGCCATCGGTGCGAAATTCTTCAGGAAGAAAGACATTCTCTATCCGCAAGGACCACACCCACACTGTTAAGCCGCGTTGGTGTGCACTTTCAACGATCCTGCGTCCTTGTTCAACATCCAAGGTGGAATCTCTTCCCATGAGCAAACTCCAGGCGAGGGCTACGCCGTCAAGTTTCTCCGCGAAGATATCTAAGCCGGCATCTGAAAGTTCATCATGGTTTGACATAGATGGGACTCCTTCGGAGAGTGCCCACTGAACTTCATCAAAAGCGGTGTAACCAAAATCCATGATGTAGACGTGTCTTGCACCTACACCCCTGTCTTTGCAGCGCATCACGACGCTCTTTTCAAAGCTTTCAATCAGGATTCGAGGATCGTCTGCCTGCCAGCCCACTATGTACAAATCTTGTGCGATGAGTTCTTCAAAGGCGAATCCCAATTGCGCAAAATAGGTGGGGTGTTTGATTTCCACAACCAGAGTCAGTTTCTTCTGAGCTTGGTCAACGATCTCCAATAAATCAATAAACCGCAACATGGGGTAGTGGCCATCTTCAGCCGTGTTTGCTTGCCGAAGTTCAGGAAGTCGTTCTTTACACCGCAGTGTAGAAAGTTCGGCCCAAGTGAAATCTTCGGTGAACCATCCCGTGAGCTCTTCCCCATCCACCACTTTTGTTGTGAGGAGGTGAGCAAATTCTGGTCTGCTTGCCACATCCGTGGTGCCAGAGATTTCATTCTCATGGCGGATGACAAGGACCCCGTCTCGGGAGATCACCAGATCTGGCTCTATTGCGTCAGCGCCTTGTTCAATTGCGGTGAGGTAGGCCTTCCGAGTGTGCTCTGGATGGTAACCACTTGCACCGCGATGAGCAATGACGAGAGGAGGAGTCATGTTCCAAGAATGGCAGAGCGATAGAGGAAAGAGGCTGATTATTCACTAGGAATACAACGGCAACTTTGCTTCAGTGCTCTCGGTTTAATCTGATCTGCCCAAAACAGGGGAAAACACAGCTAATTCTCGGAAAACTCACTACCCACACTCGGTATCGTGGAGGTAGCGCTTCACAGTGCCTAACTCCTCGAAAGGATGAACAACCGTCATGGCTGTTAACAACCCTGCTTTTGCTGGCAACAAGGCGTTCTCACCGAACGCAACCGCCGAAGAGCTCCAAGCACTCTACGACGCACCTTCTGCGAACCGTGCGCCAGAGCCTGCCCTCACCTATGAAGCAACAATTGCGAAGTCGTTTATTTCCTTTGCTGTTCTTCTTGTTGGTGCAGTTGCTGGCTGGATGATCACTTCCACCAACCCCGCATTTGGAATGACTTTGGTCATGTTTGCGGCCATTGGCGCTCTCATTCTCGCGATGGTAAACATCTTCAAAAAGGAGCCAGTTCCTGCGCTGATCCTGGGCTACGCAGCTCTCGAAGGTGTCTTTATTGGTGGCATCTCGCTGGTCTTTGACGCTCAGTGGAGTGGCATTGTTGCCCAGGCTGTCATCGCCACCATCGTCGTGGTGGGTGTGACGTTGGCACTTTTTGCCAGCGGCAAGATTCGTGCCTCGGCTCGTGCAACCAAAATCTTCTTCATTGGAATCATTTCCTATTTGGTATTCAGCTTGGTCAGCTTCTTCATGCAGCTGTTCGGTGCAACCAGCGGAACCTTTGGCCTCAACAGTGTTGAGATCTTTGGAATCCCCCTCGGTTTGATCATTGGCCCCCTCGTCATTCTGCTTGCTGCCTACTCACTCGTTCTGGACTTCGACATGATCCAGCGTGGTGTAGTGAACAAGGCTCCCGCCAAGTTCGCGTGGACAGGCGCATTCAGCATCATGGTGACCGTGGTCTGGCTGTACCTCCAGATCCTCCAGTTCCTAGCTATCGCTCGCGACTAGTCACTGCACGAACAAACACCTGTGGCCTCCCTTCGTGGGAGGCCACAGGTGTTTAATCAGCGTATGTAGATTGTCCAGGCAAATACTCCTAAGCCACTTCTGAAAAAAGAAGCTGTTGAGACTATTAGTTTGCTTCGGAGAACAAGGACAGTAGCTCTGCGATAGGGGTTTGGTTGTTGAGTGGATGACGTAACGGAATCTCACCATGAACGGTGTAGTGGTTGTTGCGACCGTTCTTTGTCTTCTCGACATACCCAGCTTCAACCAGATCGTTGAGTATTCCCGCCGTTGCCCTGGCAGTGATTCCAACCTTGGCTGCAATCTGGTCGACGGTGAGGTCTGCAGATTGTGACACTGCAACAAGCACGTGCCCGTGGTGAGTGAGGAATGTCCAGTTAGCCATGCCTACATCTTTCCAGACTTACGCCAAGTTGGAGCCAATGCCGCCATTTCCTCCTCTGTCGCTTCAGGGAGCTGCTGACGTGAGGCAGGCTCAATGTGCTCGGCTTCTTTGTTTCTGCTGACGATAAAACTCGCCACGATGGAAGCAGTCAGGATGGTCAGAATCACAGTCAGTGAGATTCCGGTGGGAACCTTGACGATATCGTGCAGAGCCATCTTGACACCGACCCAGACCAGTACAAACGCAAGCCCAATCTTGAGGTAGACGAATCGGTACATCAGGTCGGCTAGCAAGAAGTACATCGCACGCAGACCCAAGATGGCGAATGCGTTTGCGGTGAAGACGAGGAACGGTTCAGAAGTTACCGCGAAGATTGCGGGGATCGAGTCAACCGCAAAGATGATGTCGGTGAACTCCACTAAGACCAACACCATGAACAACGGAGTGGCTAAGAGGACACCGCCAATGCGGACAAATAGTTTCTGTCCGTAGTACTTCTTGGTTGAAGGCACGACTGAGGAGAACCACTTATAGAAACGACCCTCTGCTGGGTTAACGTGATCGTTCCGTTTGATGAGCATGTGGATACCGGTGTAAATCAGGAACGCTGCGAAGAGGTAGAGAACCCAGGCAAAGTTTTCAAGAATGACCGCACCGAGTGCAATGAAGATGCCGCGGAATACAAGTGCACCTAGAACACCCAGGAAGAGAACTCGGTGCTGGTACTTACGAGGAACGCTGAAGGAAGCGAAGATCAAAGCCCAAATGAATACGTTGTCGACGGCCAGAGATTTCTCTATGACGAATCCGGCAAAGTATTGCTGCCCGTATTCGGCCCCAAAGTAATTCCACACCAGGACACCAAAACCGATACCGGTCGCAACCCAGAAGGCTGACCATATCGCAGCTTCGCGAAGAGAGATCTCGTGCGCCTTCCGGTGAGCAAAGAGGTCAATAAGCAGCATCACAATAATTGCTGCGAATACTGCGAGCCACATCCAGAGTTCTACGTTCATGACATCCTTACTAAAGAAGATTGATTACTGAATATTATTTCCTGTATTATTCTTCTAGTCAACTGATTGGACGAAAAATGTTTGAATCTCTCGAGCTCGCTGTGAGCAACTTGACCTCACCCCCAGTCCTAGCCTTCGTGCTGGGACTTATTGCTGTGGGGCTACGCTCAAGGCTAGAGATTCCACCACAGATTTTTAGTGCCCTCTCGATCTACCTCCTGCTTGCGATAGGTATTAAAGGCGGCGTGGGCCTGCGCATGTCTGAGCCAGCAGACATTGCCGCACCCATCGCCCTCGCCATCATCGTGGGGCTGGCAATACCCGTCGCCGCATTCGCAGCCCTCAAAGTACTCACACCACTGAACCAAACTGAGCGGGGCGCTATTGCTGCACACTATGGATCAACTTCCCTCGTGACTTTCACAGCTGGTCTGATGTTCGTGGAGTCCCTTGGTCTTGATCCCGAGGGTTACCTTGCCACGCTGCTGGCCATCATGGAGGTACCCGGTCTCATCGTGGGTCTTGTTCTTGCTCGCAAAGCAAGCAAGCAACAAAGCTGGGGGCCCCTTATGCACGAGGTCCTCACCGGAAAATCAATCCTCCTCCTTGTTGGTGGTTTGGTAATCGGTGCCGTCAGTGGGCCGGTTGGCTACGAGCGCGTTGAGCCCTTCTTCGGCGCCCTCTTCGTCGGAGTGCTCACCCTGTTCCTACTCCAGCTGGGTATCCAAGCAGGATCTCACCTTAAAGAACTCCCCCAGGCAGGTTGGGGATTGCTCGTCTTTGCCATCGCATTCCCGCTCGTGATTGGTATTGCGGGAGTCGGACTAGCAACCCTCATCGGACTGAGCGCCGGTGGGGCTGCAGTGTTCGGTGTGCTCTGTGCAAGTGCCTCCTATATCGCAGCACCGGCAGCAGTGAAACTTTCCCTGCCGGAAGCAAACCCCGGCTTCTACCTCACCGCCAGCTTGGGAATCACCTTCCCCTTCAACCTGCTCATTGGTATCCCGGTCTTTGTTTGGTTCGCACAGCTCATCGCCTAGTTCACACAGCTAAACCACTCAGCGGGCTAAGGGTTGATGATGAAGAAGATGAAGCCAGCAAAAATACTGAGGTGGATAGCTCCCTGCAATATCGTTGCCCTTCCGGGAACTACGGTGAGAATACTCACGGCAACAGTTAAGACAAAGAGAACAAGCTCAGTTGCGCTCAAGCCCAGAACAATGGGGAAGCCAAAGAATATTGACATCACCGCAATAACCGGGATGGTTAGCCCAATGCTCGCCATTGCAGAGCCGTACGCCAAGTTCAAGCTGGTTTGAGTCCGACCAAAATAGGCAGCCCGAACCGCGGCAATTGATTCAGGCAACAACACAAGCCCGGCAATGCTCACAGCAATCAGTGTCGAGGGAAGTCCCGCACCATATACTGCCGTCTCCAGAAGAGGGCTCGTGATTTTGGCCAAGCCAACAACACTGACCAGCGCTACGACCAAAAGCGCAAAACTGATCCATGCCAGACGTGAACTTGGGGGATCTTTGTGCTCAGCAACCAAAGTCGTGCTGTTTTCGGAAACAGGCGGAGGTAAAAAGAAGTCCCGGTGCCGAACCGTTTGAATGAAAACAAAGACGAGATAAATCACCAAGGCAGTTACTGCTGCAAAAACAAGCTGTGCTGATGAGAATGTTGCACCCGGGGTTGACGTGGTGAAGGAAGGCAAAATCAAACTCATCGTTGTCAACGCTGTAATCGCTGCTAGTGCACCACCAATGCCCTCTGCGTTGAAAGTCGCTGTTCGTTTACGTTGAGCTTTCACAATCAACGAGATTCCGACAATTCCATTGCAAATAATCATGATTGCGGAAAAGACTGTGTCTCTAGCTAGTGTTGCCGATTCCTGTGGTGAGGCAATCATCAACGTCACAAGCATGCCCACTTCGATCACGGTGACAGCCGCCGCAAGGATGAGAGAACCATAGGGCTCTCCCACCTTGTGGGCTATCACCTCAGCATGGTGAACAGCTGCCAACACAGAAATGGCCAACAAGATCCCGAGCAGAACCATGACAAAAAGGGAGGGAGTTGAATTCCAAAAAACCAACAAACTGGCCAATGCCACAATTGGCAAAGCATTGACACTCACACTAGAAACTTGAGACAGAAGTTTCATGACAGCTCACCTCCACGGCCACCAACAAGGTCTGGACTAGCTCTTATTCCAAACTAGTTTGTGTTCTTGAAAAAGACCCGAGAAAGACTGAACCAGCTTGCTTTCAGCTCTATCGGAGGGAGCAAGGAGAGAAATATGATTGTGCAACACGATCCGAATGCTCTCCGAAAGGAGCACCATGGTCAAGAACAATCGAACAAACGAAGAAGACCTTCGCGAAGCCGCCAAAGAAAATGCTCGCATTGCCAAACAAGAAATGGCTGAACAGCAGGTTCGCGAAGCTGAAGAAGAACAGCGCGAAGGCCAGAAGTACTGAAACAAAAAATCCCCACAGTGTGGGGATTTTCTTCTGTAGCTGGAGCGGGGCTCGATCCCGCGACCTCACGATTATGAGTCGTGCGCTCTAACCACCTGAGCTACCCAGCCACGAACACTCATCTTGTGGAACAGGAAACCTGCAGCAGTCGAAGAATGATCGGGCCCCGAGCGAGGATTGAACTCGCGACCCCTTCCTTACCATGGAAGTGCTCTACCACTGAGCTATCGGGGCGTATCCAGACCTTCAGGATTGCTCCCGAAAATTGGCACCGTTAGAGATTATCACCTCTGAGCATTTGCGAAAAACTCAGAAGCTCAAGGCATTACTCGCGAGGCAACTTCGCCGCTGGGCTCATATACCTAAACTTGCATTCATGGTTGAAAATCAGTGGTGGCGTTCCTCCGTTGTTTATCAGATTTACCCACGGTCCTTTGCCGATTCCAATGGCGATGGCATTGGTGATCTGCCCGGAATAACCGCGCGCCTCCCCAAGCTCAAAGAGCTGGGTGTTGATGCTATTTGGCTGTCACCATTTATGACGAGCCCGCAAAAAGATGCCGGTTACGACGTTGCCAACTATTGCGATGTTGACCCCCTGTTTGGCACACTCGCAGATTTCGATGCACTCGAGGCCCGAGCACACAGCCTCGGTCTCAAAGTGATTGTGGATCTTGTTCCCAACCACTGCTCTTCGGAACACCCCTGGTTTATTGAGGCACTTGCGGCTGGTGCAGGAAGCACAGAGCGGGCACGGTTTATGTTCAGGGAAGGAAAAGGAGAAAACGGGGAACTTCCCCCCAATAACTGGGAATCCGTTTTTGGCGGTCCTGCGTGGACTCGAACCACCAATCCTGATGGAACTCCTGGACAGTGGTACCTCCACCTCTTTGATTCCAGCCAACCCGACTTTGACTGGACTAACCCCTGGGTGCGCGAACGCTTCATTGAAATTCTGAAATTCTGGCTGGACCGTGGAGTAGACGGCTTCCGTGTTGATGTGGCGCACGGTCTTTCTAAAGCACCTGGGCTTCCTGATTTCCGTCGTGACGAGGAGTACTGGAACACTCCTCCCCAGGAACGTATCGACAACCCCTACTTTGGCCATGATGGCGTGCACGAAATCTACCGCGAGTGGAACAAGGTACTTGCGGAATATCCCGGCGAACGCATTTTGTGTGCCGAAGCTTTTGTTGAACCTTTGACCAAGATGGCCCTCTGGGTTCGTCCTGATGAAATGCAGCAAGCTTTCAATTTCCCCTTCCTCGTTACACGCTGGAATGGCGAGCAGATGCGGCAAGTAATCAAGGATTCGATTTCTGCTTTCGCCGCAGTGGGCGCTCCAAGCACGTGGGTGTTGTCTAACCATGACCAAGTTCGTCACGCCACACGATTGGCGTTGAATCCTGCTACCAGCACGGCTGACCGCATAACGGGTATTGGCCCCTTGACTGAGCCCAAGCCGGATCCGGCTTTAGGTCTTGCCCGGGCTCGCGCAGCATCAGTGATGATGCTTGCCTTGCCCGGAGTTGCCTATTTGTACCAGGGTGAAGAGCTGGGTCTTCCTGAAGCTGTCGATATTCCTGATGACAAACGGCAAGACCCCACCTTCTTCAGAACAGCTGGTGAATCGTATGGCCGTGATGGGTGTCGCGTTCCTCTTCCCTGGGAGGCAGAGGAAATAAACCTAGGTTTTGGTCCTGCTGGAGAACCATGGCTACCTCAGCCTGAGGTATACCGCGAGTATTCTCGCGACCTGGAAGAAGCTGACCCCCACTCAACTCTTGCTCTCTACAAATCCGCATTGACGAGCCGTAAACAGCATGATCTTGGCGAGGGAGAGCTGGAGTGGATTGAGGGAACTCCTGAAAACATTCTTGGCTTCCGTAACAAAGATGTCACAGTATTTACCAACTACAGCGAAGAGGATTTTGCTCTGCCTGCAGGAAAAATCATTCTCGATAGCGCAGACAGTAGCGACGGTATTCTGAGACCTGCTACTGCAGTGTGGATGGTGTAGATCTAACCTGCGTAGTTGCTCATGAACGGTCCTGGATCAATCTGGACATCATTCACGTGTACTTCAAAGTGAAGGTGCGAGCCCGTTGAATTTCCGGTGCTTCCTACCGCACCAATGACCTGACCAGCACCTACACCTTGGCCAACACCCACATCCAGACGGCTGAGGTGGCCATAGAGGGTATCGAACTGAACACCATTCACGTTGTGCGCAATAATGACACACACGCCCAAACTGTTGTTGGGTGAGGGCTGAGCAGCCTTAACAATTCCGTCGGCAACGGAATAGATGGGAGTTCCCGTATCACCCTCAAAGTCAATACCGGCGTGCAGAGATCCCCAACGGTAACCGTAACCAGAGGAGACTTTTCTATTTGCAAGTGGCCAGGTGATTGCTCCACCTGATGCAGGAGGAGTTACCGCGGTTTCTTCCCCACACAATCCTGAGTTGCCATAGAAATTCATCGGCGCTGCCTTTGCGGCCAATGTAACATCGACACCATCACGCGAGGCAGTAGCAGTCGAGGAATCTGAATCGACGTTAACTGACTGGCTAGCCAGTGACACCTGCTCATCCAAGAATGCCTGCATCTTGATTTTTGCTACATCAGATTGAGTGAGCAAAGCATTTGCCGGAATAGAGATGGAGAGTGCAAACGCAAAGCAGGCAACCAATGCAAGCACTGAAAAAACCCGCTGAGAAATCTGGCGTCGTCGGTCTGCTGCACTGCGATCACGTTGGCTGCGGTTGCTGAGGAATGCTGGGCGACGTGGGATTGCACGCTTCACCAATTTGTGTGGCCGAACACTTGCATCGTCAGAATCATTCTGAGCAGCTGCAGTCTGAGCAATAGTCATGGGGACAGCTGGTGCGGCAAGTGAAACAGGTTCAGAAGTTATTGGTGTTTCGACATCTTCAGGCACTGTTTCTTCAGTAACTTCGACGGAAACAACTGGCTCCGCGACCGGCACCACAAAGTTGCCGACAGGTTCAATCTCAGAGACCGTCTCTTCAACTGCCGTTTCAGTTGATTCACCAGAGTGTGGCTCAGACTCAGAAACTGTGCCAAGGACAGGTTCGGCTGCTGTGACGATTACAGGGGTGACGTCTTCGTTGTGTACAACAGCTTCGAGCGCAGAAGGAACTTCTTCTTGTTGCGGGACCGAAACAGGCTCAGAAAGACCCTGCTCGCGGAGTCGAAGTTCACGACGAGTCAGCGGTTGCCCATTCGTGTTTGTGACGAAAGGTTGTGCTTCGGGCAGAGCGGGGCTTGCGATGGGGGATTGAGATATCTCAGTAACTACAGAGTCTTGCGCTGGTGCAGACTGCTCGTTAGAGACAACTGGGCTGACGCCGTGCTTGCGCTCCCACTCACGCAGTTCTCGTCTGGTGAGTCCTGCAGGTGGGGTCAGCGCAGAGCCAGTTGCCGCGGCAACGTTCTCTTCGAATTCTCCGGCCATGCACTCTCATCCAATTTGTGGGCGCGAAAAAGCACCCTAGAAATGTAACGGAATGATTAAGGTTACCCGGCAACCCTGAGAAACTCCACCGAAAATTGGTCTAATTCTGGGTGAAAATGCTACTTGATCAGGAGTTTTTCAATTTCTGGAAACAGGTATTTGTTCGACGCTAGAAGCATAGATTCCCCCTCGGCAGCACCATAGAGCCCGCCGACTACAGCTCCTGCCTCACGTGCAATAAGGCTACCCGCCCCATGATCCCAGGGCTTTGTCCCACTTTCGAAGTACCCATCCAAACGTCCAGCTGCCACTGCACACAGATCGAGCGAAGCTGCACCTGCGCGACGAATATCTCTGACAGCAGGAAGTATGTGCGTCAATCGCTGTGCTTGAATAGCGCGCACTTCGGAGCTATACCCAAATCCAGTGGCCACAAGCGCATGGGCGAGATCAGTTTCCTCATTAACGTGGAGTTGCTGCTGCTTACCTCCTGTCAGAAGGAAGGCTCCCCCTCCTTTTGACGCAAAGTAAAGCTCATCAGCGGCAGGGTTGTTCACAACACCGACCGCTTGCTTCCAGCTAGCGGGGTCTGGATTTCCCTCCACCACAGCGATGCTCACCGCATACTGTGGAATTCCATAGAGATAGTTAACAGTGCCATCGATGGGGTCAACAATCCACGTCAGCCCTGAGGTTCCTGTGCTGTCACCTCCTTCTTCTCCATAGAAACCATCCTCGGGGCGAAGCTGTGCAAGACGTGCTTTGACGAACTCTTCGCACTCCCTATCTGCCAGCGTCACAACGTCAATAGAGGTTGACTTGGTTGCTGCAACGGTCACACCTTCCCTGCGCCGACGGGCGACCAATTCACCTGCTTCGGTAGCTACGGTGCGAGCAATATCGAGAAGTTCGGTGGGAGAAACAGCCATGCTCCAAGGGTACAAGTTGTTTCAGTGCCGAGAAGCCGAGTGAATGCTTGCGCGCAAAGGAGAAGTTTCTGGAAGCGCAGACAACAGTGCGACGCCGTCAATCGGCTCTGCCAAAGCAGTGACAAATTGTGCGTGAGGTATTGCCTTCACAACGGCTGACACAAAAGCATCCTTGAGCATCTCGGCTTTCATGACATTTCCAACCCAACTAAATCGAGGTGAATCTGAATCGAGAAGACCCACTCGCTCGGCAGCAGTCACAGCGGACAAAGCCAACTCCTGGCCAGCCCCGTTGACGATTCTGCGTGCTTCGTCATCGGCTTCTGCGAGCTCGATGACACGTTGAGCGAATGACGCGATCCAAGCGACGCGATCATTGCTGGTTTGCAACTCGATGTAAGCCTCTTCGGGATGCGAGAAGTTCTCGGTAAGTAAAGAGAGCAAACTACTAGAAGCAATTCGACCGTCGTAAACTCGCATGCCAGCTTCTAGTCCTGCTCGACCAATCCAATAAGCAGAACCGGCATCACCAATGAGATTTCCCCAACCGTCTATACGGACCATCTCTGTGTCGCCAACGCCGAGGGTGACCACCCCAGTTCCTACAGCAGTAACAACGCCATTCTGTGTTCCTAATGCACCTAGATACCCCGTGATTGAGTCGTGTGCGAGGGACACGTTTCGAACAATGGCAGGTAATAAGTTGAGTAAATCTGCTGGCTTGCTCTGCGCTGCGGTTAACCCAGTCATCCCAATCGAGAGCGAAACGGGTTTGTTCACTCCCTCTACAGCGGTGGTGATGTACTCGGCTAGTTGAGGAAATAGTGCCCGGTCGGTCTTGACCCCAGGAAATTGCTTCAAGGAACGGATATCCCCATCGATGAGGAGAGTGCGAACACCAGTCTGTCCGGCATCAAGCGCAAGAGTGATGTGCGTTGAGGGTATTGAATTCACGACGAACCAATCAGATTAGAACCTGCGACGAATAATGCAGACCAGATAGTTCAGGCCAAAAAGAAAACCTACCGCTGCATAGAGATAAGTAAACCAACTCATTTGAGCTGGAATAAGGATTGTCAGCACACCCAACCCTGTTGCCGTTATGGCCATGACTGTAGCAGCTGCAATCAATCTTGCTTCAGACGAAGAATGTGAGTTTAGCCACATATTTCCTGCCAATGCGACGAGTGTGATTCCAATCATTCGCATCGACCAGACCAACTCTGTTGAGGCACCATCTAGGTGCAACATAAATAGAAAGAAGCTTGGCGCCACTAGTAAGAGGAGCGCACTTAGCCCAAAGACGACCGAGCCTAGTTTGAGCGTCGTACTAATCCCGAACATAGGTACAGGCTACTGGTTGAAGAATGCCCAAAGAGCAATTAGTGCGACCGAAAATTAGACCTCCCCCGTCCGCACTTGCTTGTTGCTAACCGTTACAAGTTGAAGTAAGAAAACGGTTCAGCCTCTGATTTCTCAGAGGCTGAACAAAATGAATAAGGATCTAGTTGATCGAATCGATGACGTTGTTCAATGTTTCAGACGGACGCATCACCTGGTCAACCAGCTCAGTCTTGGGGCGGTAGTAGCCACCAATATTGACGGGCTTACCCTGAACAGCAATGAGTTCGCCAACAATCTGCTCTTCGTGTGCAGCGAGTGCTTCAGCTACGGGAGCGAAGGTGGCAGCCAAAGCTGCATCCTGTGACTGCTTGGCCAATTCCTGAGCCCAGTAGAGTCCGAGGTAGTAATGGCTTCCACGGTTATCGATGGTGCCCACCTTGCGTCCAGGTGAACGGTCTTCTTCAAGGAAGGTTCCGGTTGCGCGGTCGAGCGTGTCAGCAAGTACCTTGGCCTGAGTATTTCCGGTGGTGTCAGCTAAGTGCTCAAGTGATGCCGCGAGCGCAAAGAATTCACCCAGGGAGTCCCAACGAAGGAAGTCTTCTTCGAGCAGCTGCTGAACGTGCTTGGGGGCAGAACCACCAGCACCTGTTTCGAACAGTCCACCACCGGCAAGCAGAGGAACAATCGACAACATCTTGGCGCTTGTTCCCACTTCAAGAATGGGGAAGAGATCGGTGAGGTAGTCGCGCAGAACGTTACCGGTTACCGAGATGGTGTCTTCGCCCTTGCGAATGCGAGCAAGTGAATACTTGGTCGCATCCGCTGGAGCCATAATCTCGATGGTCAAACCAGTGGTGTCGTGATCGGCGAGGTAGGTCGTGACCTTCTTGATGATCTGAGCGTCATGTGCACGTTTCTCATCCAGCCAGAACACGGCGGGTACACCTGTTGCACGAGCTCGGCTGACAGCTAGCTTGACCCAGTCACGAACGGGAATGTCTTTGGTCTGGGTTGCGCGCCAAATGTCTCCCTTGGCAACGTCGTGAGAGATGAGTACCTCTCCTGCGGAGTTGATGATCTCGACACGTCCTGGTGCAGCAATCTCGAAAGTCTTGTCGTGGCTTCCATACTCTTCAGCTGCCTGAGCCATCAATCCCACGTTGGGAACGGTACCGATAGTGGCAGGGTCGAGTGGGCCGTTGGCAATGACGTCTTCAATCGTCGCCTGGTACACCCCAGCGTAGGAGGAGTCAGGAATGACGGCAATGGTGTCGTCTTCTCCACCATCAACACCCCACAACTTTCCACCATTACGCACCAATGCCGGCATAGATGCGTCCACGATGACATCGGAAGGAACATGAAGGTTAGTGATTCCCTTATCGCTGTTGGTATAGCTCAGGCGTGGACCTGCAGCAATGGCTGCCGCGAACTCTGCAGCAATTGCGTCGCCGCCTGCAACATCATTGAGTCCAGCCAGGATTGCGCCAAGACCGTCATTAGCAGTCAAACCTGCAGCCTCAAGCTGTGCTCCATGCTTGTCAAAAACACCAGAGAAGAATGCTTTCACGACGTGGCAAAACAAGATGGGGTCGGACACCTTCATCATGGTTGCCTTGAGGTGCACGGAATACAGAACGTTGTCTTTCTTGGCTTGTTCAAGAGTTTCAGCCAGAAATTCATCAAGTGCTGCCACGGACATAAATGTGGCGTCAACGATTTCACCCTCAAGAACTTTAAGACCCGACTTCAAGACTGTCTCGGTGCCGTCAGTTGCGATGTGACGAATGGTAAGTGTGTCCGCTGCTGGCAGCACGACTGACTTTTCGTTCGAGAAGAAGTCATCGTGACCCATGGTTGCCACACGTGTTTTTGATCCTGCCGCGAAAGGCTTGTTCACATGAGGGTGCTTGCGGGCGTATGCCTTCACTGACATGGGCGCACGGCGGTCGCTGTTACCTTCACGAAGGACAGGGTTTACAGCACTTCCTTTGATGCGGTCGTAGCGTGCACGTGCATCTTTTTCCGCGTCCGTGCTGGGCTCGTCTGGATAGTCAGGAACATCACATCCTGCTGCCTGAAGCTCAGCGATAGCTGCCTTAAGTTGAGGAATGGAAGCAGAGATGTTGGGAAGCTTGATGATGTTGGCTTCTGGAGTCTTTGCCAATTCACCTAGTTCTTTCAGTGCGTCTGCAACTTGTTGATCTGCGCTGAGTCGCTCAGGGAATGCAGAGAGAATGCGTCCGGCAAGTGAGATATCGCGGGTCTCGATGGATACTCCCGCAGCTTTGGCATATGCCTGAACGATGGGAAGGAACGATGCAGTCGCCAGCGCGGGTGCTTCGTCAGTGTAGGTGTAGACAATGGTCGATTCGTTCACGTACATGCCATTCTTCGTTGGTGTTGGGGCTCAACAATCTCTATTCCAAGTCTACCTAAAAGTATCTTGATATCGAGCTATTTTTCTGTGGGCCCCTTTCAAGGCAAAGAGGAAAGCGCCAGGACAAAAGTCCTGGCGCTTTCTGTTGGTTGAGTTAGCCAAATTTGGGAGCCGTGAGTTTCTTACGTGGCCACCAGAACTTGTCCCCTGTCATAAACGCCAGTGCTGGAACAATCACTGTTCGAACAAGGAGGGTGTCCAACAGAACACCAATACCGACGATGATGCCGATCTGGTAGAGAGCAATCAGAGGCAAGACACCCAGAACGGCGAAAACCGCTGCGAGCAAAATACCCGCGCTGGTAATCACACCACCGGTTGTTGCTAGGGCACGAATCATGCCCTCCTTTGTACCAAAGTGCACCGCTTCTTCTTGGGCTCTAGCAACAAGGAAGATGTTGTAATCAACACCCAAAGCAACCAAGAACAAGAAGGAGAAGAGGAACACGCTCAGATCAAGAGCGGGGATTCCCAACACGTTGGTGAACAACAGCCATGCTGCTCCCTGCGCTGCGAAGAAGGATGCCACAACTGTCAGCAGCAACAGGATTGGCGCTACTAAAGCCCTCAATAAGAAGACTAGAACGCCGAATACCAGCAGCAGGATGAGTGGAATCACAATCATCTGGTCGTGGGAATAAGCAGTGCGAACATCGAGTTGTTCAGCATCGAGTCCACCCACGAGTGCATCCGCGCCATCAACGGTTGCCAACTCAGTGCGCAGGTCCTTGATGGACTGATAGGCCTCTTCAGAGCCTGGTTCGCCATCCAAAATGACATCGATGCGGGCTACGGAATCGTTCTGTGAGACTTCAGTTGCCGAAGCAACTCCGCTCACAGTTTCTGCGGCTGCAATTGCTTGGTCAGCGCTGTCTTTGTTCACAATGACGATCGTGGGGGTTGTTGCCCCGGCAGGGAATGCTTCGGCAAGAACTTCCTGACCATAAACCGCCTCAGGCTTAACTCGGAACTGCTCGGTGCTGGAAAGACCGACCTTAATTCCGGTTGCCCCCAGTGCGAGGGCAAAAAGGATTCCAAATCCAACGATGGAGATGATCACTGGACGCTTAGCAACACCACGTCCGAGCTTGCCCCACACTCCGTTAAGTGATTTGTTTTCTGCGCCAAGTTTAGGAATGAACGGCCAGAAGAGTCCGCGACCGAACACAACCAGCGATGCTGGGAGGAACACTAGTGCGGCGATCATCGCAATCACGATACCTGTGGCACAGACAAGACCGAGTGCACGGTTTCCGCCAAGCTCTGCGAGGGTGAGGGTCAGTAGAGCCAAGGTCACGGTTGAACCCGAGGCGATAATTGCGGGGCCTGCACCGCGCAACGCAGCAGCCATCGCAACGTGGCGATCTTCGTTGCGGAGAAGTTCTTCACGGTATCTGGCAATCAGAAGCAACGCATAGTTCGTTCCCGCACCAAACACAAGCACCGACAAGATACCTGTGACGGAACCATCAGGAACAATTCCAAAAGCGGTTGCAACATTGCGACCAACCTGGCCGGCAACACCGTCAGCAGTTCCCACAACCAAAAGCGGGACAATCCACAGAACTGGTGAGCGATACGTCACAATCAGCAGGACCGCGACAACAATCACGGTGAAGAGCAACAAGGTGAAGTCTGCGCCAGCGAATACACCGACGAGGTCTGCCTGGAATCCTTCAGGACCAGTGACATAGGTGGTGATTCCGCTGGGTAATCCCTCCTGGGCTGTGGCGCGAATTTCTTTGATGCGCTCCGCAACAACCTCAGTCTCATCGCTCTTTTCCAAAGGGATGGTTACAACTGCGGTCGTGTTGTCCTCGGAAACAACGGCTGGAGGAACGAAAGGCTCGCCGTTAACTTCTGCGTTAGTAAATTCTGTGAAGTTTTCGTTCACACCACCGGTGGGTAGTTGAACGATGGGGTTGAAGCTCCCCTGCAACCACTCAAGTTGAGAATCGCTAAATGTGCCGTCTGATTTGTAGACAACAACAGCAGCTGTCGAATCAGCCCCAGGCAAATCTTTCAGGGCTTCGTTGACCAAAGCTGTTTCACTATCGGAGGGAAGACCATTGGTGGGGTTTGTTTCAGTCGTCGCCGCACGGAATGGACCTAGCGCTAATGCAGCCAGGATGAATCCAACAACGATGGTGGCCCAGGCAGTTTTCCTACCCGTGATGAATGAGATGAGACGATTCATGAATTTCCTTGAGTTGTGTCAACTTTCGAATTACTTGACATAAATTATCAACTTAATTCGACAGTCGAACTATTCGATAGCTAAAATATATAACAATGAGTGAACAAAGCCAAACAGAACCAGCCATGTACGGCCACCGCGCCACAAGGCTGCTTCGCTCTGTCATTCAAGAGAGCGAAGAATACTCAAAAACAGTTGGCCAACATCTGATGGTCAATCAGACCGATCTCCAAGCTATGACACATCTGATTGAACATGGGCCGATGTCTGCAGGAGATCTTGCTAAGTCTGTCGGGCTGAGCCCCGCTGCGGGGACCACCATGATTGACAGACTTGTGGATGTTGGTCACGTTTCCCGTCAATCACATCCGACAGACCGAAGAGCTGTTGTGGTCGTTCCCAACCCGCAATCGGTTGCAACCGCCTGGCAAAGAATCATGCCTTTGATTAGCGCCAGCGAATCTATCCTTGACGACATGAACGAAGAGGAGCGAGCTGCAGTGGAAAAGTATCTTGCCCTGATGCTGACGGCGTATAAAGCAGAAGCTGAAAAGTAGGTAAAGAAAAAGCCTCCCGATGAGGGAGGCTTTTTTGATTGTGGCAAGTGAGGGATTCGAACCCCCGAAGGCTGAGCCGTCTGATTTACAGTCAGATCCCTTTGGCCGCTAGGGTAACTTGCCGTTGCGAACTTCTTGATTACTCAAGAGCGCTTCTCAACAATACCGGGGTGATGCGATTGATGAAAATCGGAAAGAACTACTTTGATTTTTCTGCGTACTCTTTGGCTTTGTTAGAAACGTCTTTAGCGTAATTATTTGAGGCGTTGTAACCTCGAAGTGCCTTGCGCCAGCCTTCTGGTGTGGAGAGATCTCCCCCACTAAAACACAGGTATCTTCCCGCGGCGAACGCAGAGTCATCAATGTTTTGGCCGTCTTCAATTCCGTCACCATTTCCATCACTGTGCCAGGCAGCCCAGGTTGGTGGAATGAATTGCATGGGGCCGACAGCGCGGTCAAATTCTGCGGTGCCATCAAAATTGCCGTCGTCAAAATCGGGAAGGGCTTTGGTGTTGTTTTTGCCATCAAGTGGAATGCCATAAATGGGCTCACTCATGTTTCCGTCACTCTTGACCTTGCCGCCAAAAATCGTCCCATGGCGCGATTCCACCCAACCAATTCCAGCAAGAGTATTCCAGGAAAGCTTGCACTCCGGCTTGTAGGCATTCAGTTGCAAAGCAACACCCGCATACGCAGTGAGCACCCGCTTGGGAATTCCAGTTTTTTCTGACGTGGTTTTCACCCAGGCAGGATCTGCCAACCCCGCAACAGGGGAGTTAGCCAAGTCATAGTTTGTGACCCCCTCCTTCACAGGAGGGAGCGCTGCAGCCCCCGGAAGGAGTGAAACAGCAAACTCGTCAACTGTAGGAGTGGGAGTGGGAGTTGCTGTTGGTGTGTTCTCAGCAACGGACGATTGGCCTCCTACACACGAAGTGAACCACCAGATTCCCAGCACAAACACCGCAAACACCGTAAGTGTGCGGTTACGTCTAACGCGTCGAGAAGCCATGTCCTTCCATTCTGAGGGGCACAGCTGACAATCTGCCGAAGGCTGGGCTTAGATAACATGGACTCATGGCAGATTCATCTTTTGACGTAGTAAGCAAGGTCGACAAAATGGAGACCGATAACGCACTCAACCAGGCAGTTAAAGAGGTTGAACAGCGCTATGACTTCAAGAACGTAGGCGCTTCCATTGAATGGAGCGGCGAAAAGATTCTCATGAAGGCAAACTCAGAAGAACGAGTCAAAGCCATCCTTGACGTTTTTGAGCAAAAGCTCATCAAGCGTGGAATCTCGCTACGTAGTCTTGACGCAGGTGACCCCTTCCCCTCGGGTAAGGAATTCCGCATCGAAGCCAAAATGAAAGAGGGCATCGATCAGGAAAACGCAAAGAAAGTCACCAAGCTCATTCGTGACGAGGGCCCCAAGTCTGTCAAAGCACAGATTCAGGGCGATGAAGTGCGTGTTTCTTCAAAGAGCCGCGATGACCTGCAGGCAACCATGGCGCTGCTGAAGAACGCAGACCTTCCTGTTGCTCTGCAGTTTGTGAACTTCCGCTAAATCTCAAGGCTTATTTGAAGCCGAGTATTTGCTCACCCCACGCCTTGCGAATATCCCCATCGGGATCGTTTTCGATGGAATCGGTTCCGTTGATAATGAGTGTGGCGCGTGTGGTTTCGTCATAGCGCGGCCAGGTGAGGTCTTGCCCAGTTTCAGAATCCACAGTTTGGGGATTTGAAGTTCTGGCAAAACTGGTCCACCGTGCCTGAATTCGCTGGGAAATAACCCACGCTTCTTTCAGCCCACCCAACCTAAACTGCAGTGCCTTCTTATTCATCTTCTGTGGCAGGGTTCCAAAGACATAGGGCAGCTCAGTAGCGTGACTTGCCCCAATACCCAGCAGTTTCATTAGTGGTGGCGCTTGATCAAAGCGATACATCCACGTCGGCGCCACCTGTGAGTGGGCTTCAGCGACCCAGACCGAAGGCATGCGGAATCCCGCATCGCGGGAGATTTCCATCGCGCCTTTTTGTTTAGGGAAATCAGGATAAGCATCCAGTATCCGTTCTTCATCAAAGTTCTTGTCTGGATGGTCCTTGGACATCAGGTCGAACATTTCTTGGATGCTGGATTCACTTATGGGCATCAGGGGTGATTTCATCATTTTGAACAAAGCTGCTTCGTCTTTATTCGTTCCGATAACCAAAGGAATCTTATGTTGCTGTCCGTTACGGAATGTTTGCACTGGGTAGTAAGGCACAAAAGTTCCGTCCACAATGGGTGCAAAAGCAACTGTTCCCGGCCAGGTCAACGATACGTGGTCAAGTAATGTGGTTGTGAAGGATGCCAACGTCTTGGCATCGGTTTCACGCAAGTAGTGTGGGGCGTCTTCTGTGCTCACACCCATCAACTCGAGATAAGCATGTGCAACAAGCGCAGCTCGTTCTGGTTTATAGACACTGGTTGCTGGTGAGCTTTCCGCTATCGCTTTGTGGAAGAGCCCTTTCGCCTCGGGCATCGTCATCAACGTGGTGACACAACCACCACCAGCCGATTCGCCAAAGAGGGTGACGTCATCAGGGTCTCCACCAAAAGCAGCGATGTTGTTTTTCACCCACTGCAACGCAAGAACAAGGTCAGTCAACCCCATATTGCTTTCAAAGCTGGGGTCGATGGAACTGAAATCTAACCATCCGAGAGCACCAAGTCGATAGTTCACGGTGACGATGATGACGTCACCGTTTTCTGCCAAAGAGTGACCGTTATA
Source organism: Aurantimicrobium sp. MWH-Uga1 (assembly GCF_003325955.1). Lineage (NCBI taxonomy): Bacteria > Bacillati > Actinomycetota > Actinomycetes > Micrococcales > Microbacteriaceae > Aurantimicrobium > Aurantimicrobium sp. MWH-Uga1. The sequence goes on from NZ_CP030929.1 coordinate 1,464,153, forward strand.
GACGGCTTGTGAGGAGAAACCGATGAAATATGCGCCGCCGTGAATCCAGACCATGACGGACTTTGGTTTATCTCCAGGCTTGGTGATGGGTGCCCAAATATTGAGGTTGAGGCAGTCCTCATCAATCTCAACACCGGCAGGAATCGGGATGAGCTTCGTGGGCTCTTGGGGCGCAATATTCCCAAACTCAAGGGCGTCCCTCGTTCCCTGCCAGGGCTCAACTGGCACAGACCTGCGATAGCGCAGGTCTCCTATGGGTGCTTTGCCATAGGGGACACCCAACCAGCGATGAGTGTTTCCATCTTGCGTGCCGCGCACCACTCCTGCAGTGGTCTGAACTAAGAGTGAGGGATCTGAAAATGCGTCCATGTTCTAAAGGTAGGCCTTCAACCAGCGAGTAAGTTCATCAAATGCTTTCTGCCTAACCGGACGTGCAGACAAAATGACATCGTGCATCGCATTCTCAATGCGGGAAAGGGTGATCAGTTTGCCCAGCTGGTGAACGCGGGCAGCAACAATATTTACATCGATAGCCACGTCCGCTTTCTTCATTTCCGGGCTCCACCTGGGTACGAGCAAACTCCGGGTTGAAAGCCAGGTGAAAACCGGGACATCAATATTCAGTCCTGCTGCAACTTTGGCGTGACCTGTCAGGATGGCGTTCAACCATGCAGGACGAACGGGGAAGCCATGCTCTGGTCTCCACTCAGGATTGAATTCCCATTCACCATCTTTGTGGATATCAATGGTGCGAGAGTAAAAACCGAAATCAATGCTGGGCATAGGGGCTTTGGGGTTTAATTTGGTTCCCGCTCTGAGCACTGGTGTGACAAGTGCACGTGCAGCTGCAGTGAGCTGGTATTCCAGCCAGGGGCTGTTCAACACCACGGCATCGGCTCGACCTGGGTTCCGATCTGCCCACAAACTGACCACAAGCCCTCCGGTGGAGTGCCCCATCAACACAAGTTTCCTACCTGAAGCTGCGCGCGAATCAGAGTGTGACTTTTCGGTGCCGTGCCCCATGACTTCGAGCGCATATTCGATTTCTTCGTCATAGTCCGAGAGGTCTTGGATAAATCCTTCGGATTGGCCAGGCCGAAGGCTGCGCCCATATTTGCGTAAATCAAGCGCATAAAACTGTGCACCCTGCGAGCGCCAGTACTCAGCCAAATTCTTTTGGAAAAAATAGTCAGACCAACCATGGATGTAGAGCACATCAGTGTTGGTAGCAACCTGGTCTGATTTCCCCGTCATTCTGGAGAAGAAGGTAGAGGCCTTAGGTGGCAACGCCTTGACCAAAGTGGCAACTACCTCTCCCTCAGCATCTGGTTTGAGTTTGAGGGTTGCTTGGAGATACCCAATGCCTAATACGTCGGGTTCCCAGGTGACTGACTTATCCACATTTCCATTGTGTACCCGAAATATGTTGTGTGACTGTGAATTCACGGATTAGCATCATATAGTGAGGAAATCCTCAGTAAATCAGGCTACGAACTATCAATTTCGCCAGTAAATTCTCAAATTTGCTACTTATTTCGTATCCGCAAAGGAAAATGATGATCGACAGAAACCGTTTAGCTGAACTCTTTGACCGCGAGCGCGCCACCTTCACGGCATCGCACCCCAAGTCACAGGCTGCCTACGAAAACGCAACCCACCTCTTTGGGCGCGTTCCCATGACCTGGATGAACAAGAAGGCTGGTGGATTCCCCATTTACCTTGACCGCGCCAAAGGAAACCGGGTGTGGGATATTGACGGTCACGAATACATTGACTTTGCTCTCGGAGACACCGGTTCGATGGCTGGCCACTCCAACCCTGACGTTGTTGCCGCCATCAAGAAGCGTGTTGACGAACAGGGTGGCCTCACCACCATGCTTCCCACCGAAGACGCAGAGTGGGTAGGTGCAGAACTTTCACGCCGCTTTGGAATGGATAAATGGAGCTTTTCTCTCACGGCAACTGATGCCAACCGCTGGGCTATTCGATTAGTGCGTGCACTGACCGGACGCAGCAAGATTCTGTTCCACTCCTACTGCTACCACGGATCGGTTGATGAATCCTTAATTGTGGTGGGACCTGACGGTCATGGAATGAGCCGCCCAGGTAACGTGGGTGAACCCGTCGATGTCACCATGACGAGCCGTGTTGCCGAGTTCAACGACCTTGAGATGCTCGAGCGAGAACTTGCCAACGGTGACGTTGCTGCAGTTCTGATTGAACCAGCGCTCACTAACATCGGCATTGTGCTGCCAGATCCTGGCTACCACGAAGGTGTTCGTGCGCTCACGCGCAAATACGGAACCCTCCTGATCATTGATGAGACCCACACTTTCTCTGCAGGCCCTGGGGGTATGACACAGCGTGACAACCTAGAGCCCGACATTGTGATTATTGGTAAGTCCATTGCTGGCGGTATTCCCACTGGCGCCTATGGCCTCAGTGCAGACTTTGCTGAGAAGGCACTCGCGCGCACCGACCTGGACTTAGTCGACATGGGTGGTGTTGGTGGAACCCTTGCCGGTAACCCGCTCTCAGTTGCTGCCATGCGCGCAACTCTCGAAAACGTGCTCACTGAGGAAGCTTTCGAGACGATGATTGCCACCGCCACGGTGTTCAACGATGGCGTGCAAGCACTCTTTGACAAGTACGACCTGCCATGGTCGATCAACCAGTTGGGAGCTCGAGCTGAGTACCGCTTTGCTAAGCCCTACCCCAAGAACGGTACAGAGGCGAACGCTGCCGCAGACGGTGAGCTCGAGGACTTCCTGCACCTCTACCTGGCAAACCGCGGCATCTTGCTCACTCCCTTCCACAACATGGCTTTGATGTGTCCAACCACCTCGGTGGAGGATGTTCAGAAGCACCACGAAGTTTTCGAAGAAGCAATCAAAGAATTGTTGGGACAATAGGCTCATGACTGAATCACCGTTGATGCACCCTGCCGATAACGCCACCGTACGCGAGGCAGACACCAGTAACGTCTTCCACTCGTGGTCTGCGCAGGGAACACTAGCTCCCTTCGTGATTGCCGGGGGGAAGGGTGCACGGGTCTGGGATTACGAGGGCAACACTTACCTCGATTTCTCGTCCATGTTGGTCAATGTGAACATTGGCCACCAGCATCCTAAGGTGATTGCCGCCATCAAAGCTCAAGCTGATGTGCTCACTACGGTGGCGCCAGCACACGCGAACAATGTTCGTGCGCTGGCAGCACAGAAGATCCTTTCACACGCCCCCGAGGGTTTCGAGAAAGTCTTCTTCACCAACGGTGGGGCCGACGCGAATGAGAACGCGATCCGCATGGCACGTTTGCACACAGGGCGTGACAAGGTCATTTCGTTCTATCGCTCCTACCACGGCAACACGGGTGCAGCGATTGTGTCCACTGGTGACTGGCGACGAATTCCTAATGAATACTCACGTGGCCACAAGCACGTCTTTGGCCCCTACCTCTACCGTTCTGAATACTGGGCAACCACTCCTGAGCAAGAGTCAGAGCGTGCTCTGCACTTTCTCGAGCGCACCATTCAAGCAGAAGGTCCTGCAAGCATTGCCGCCTTCCTGATTGAATCCGTTCCTGGCACAGCTGGAATCCTCACTCCCCCACCTGGGTTCTTGAAGGGAGTTCGCGCCCTGGCCGATAAATACGGCATCGTATTGATCTTGGATGAGGTTATGGCGGGCTTTGGTCGCACCGGTGAATGGTTTGCCTTCAATGCCTTCGATGTGGTCCCTGACCTCATTACCTTTGCCAAGGGTGTGAACTCTGGTTACATTCCCGTAGGTGGCGTCATCATCAGTTCAGAGATTGCTCATGCATTCGATGAGCGCGTATTCCCTGGCGGTCTTACTTACTCTGGACACCCTCTGGCCTGCGCAACTATCGTTGCCACTATCGAGGCGATGGAAGAAGAGAGGGTCGTCGAGAACTCCAAGCACATTGGGGAAACCGTTCTTGGCCCCGGTCTGAACGCACTCAAGGACAAGCACCAGATCATCGGTGATGTTCGTGGTTCTGGAGTGTTCTGGGCTGTTGAATTCGTGACAAACCGCGACACGAAAGAGCCCGTCGACGCTGCCTGGATGGGCAAGCTCAAGGCAGCTCTCATGGCTCACAAGCTTCTGCCTTTCATGGCTGATAACCGTCTCCACGTTGTTCCACCCTGTGTTGTTACAGAGGACGAGGCACGTGAAGGCCTGGCCATTATTGATGCAGTCTTGACAGAGCTTGCTGCCTGAATACCAGAAATAGATGGAACCCCTCTCAAACGAGAGGGGTTCCATCTCTATGGCGTGATGATTATCCGAAACGACCTGAGATGTAGTCCTCAGTTGCCTGAACGTGAGGGTTCTCAAAGATTGTGGTGGTGTCATCAAACTCGATGAGCTTCCCTGGTTCACCAGTTCCGGCAATGTTGAAGAAAGCGGTCTTGTCTGACACACGTGATGCCTGCTGCATGTTGTGGGTCACGATGACGATTGTGTACTTCGCCTTGAGCTCTTCGATGAGGTCCTCAATAGCCAGTGTTGAGATGGGGTCCAGTGCCGAACAGGGCTCATCCATCAGAATCACCTCAGGTGACACGGCAATCGCGCGTGCAATACACAAACGCTGTTGCTGACCACCTGAAAGACCAGAACCAGGAAGGTCTAGACGATCCTTGACTTCCTTCCAGAGGTTGGCTCCCTTGAGGGATTTCTCAACGAGGTGGTCGGCATCTGATTTTGACATTTTCTTGTTGTTGAGCTTCACGCCGGCAAGAACGTTGTCCTTGATGGACATGGTGGGGAAAGGGTTTGGGCGCTGGAACACCATGCCGACCTGGCGGCGAACCATGACGGGGTCCACATCAGCGTCATAGAGGTTCTTGCCATCGATGAGGACTTCACCTTCAACACTTGCACCAGGAATAACCTCGTGCATGCGGTTGAGTGTGCGCAGGAAGGTTGACTTGCCACAACCCGAGGGGCCAATGAAGGCGGTAACGGTGCGAGGCTCGATGGTGAGCGAGACGTCTTCTACGGCCTTGAACTTGCCGTAGTAAACGTTGAGGTCTTTGACTTCGATGCGCTTAGACACAGGTTTTCCTTCTGGTGTGGTGAAACTTAGCGGAGGCCTTTAGGAGCCAGGAGTTTAGAGACAAGTCGGGCAATAAGGTTCAACGCCATGACGATCAAGATCAGCACCAAGGCGCCTGTCCATGCGCGGTCGATATATGCCTGAGCATCAGAGCCTTGGCTGGCATATTGGGTGTACACAAATACAGGCAGTGTTGCCATGCGATCTGAGAACAGGTTGTAGTTCATGCTCGTGCTCATACCCACGATGATCAGAAGCGGTGCTGTTTCACCAATGATGCGGGAGATAGACAGCATCACACCGGTGATGATTCCCGCAATGGAGGTGGGAATGACGATTTTGACAATTGTCAGCCACTTGGGAACACCCAGTGCATAGGAGGCTTCACGCAGCTCGTTCGGAACGAGCTTGAGCATTTCTTCTGTAGAGCGAACCACAACTGGAATCATCAAGATTGAGAGGGCAACCGCGCCACCAATACCGAAACGAATTCCGGGACCAAAGAAGATTGCAAACAGTGCGAAGGCGAACAAACCAGCAACAATCGAAGGAATTCCTGTCATCACATCGACAAAGAAGGTGATGGCTTTAGCCAGGCGGCCCTTTCCGTATTCGACTAAATAAATGGCGGTCATAATTCCGATGGGAACCGAAATTATTGTCGCTGCCAGGGTGATTTCTAACGTTCCAATAATGGCGTGAAGGCCACCACCGCCAGCACCCACGACGTTGCGCATGGAGGAGTTGAAGAAGGTGGCATCGAAGCGAGGAAGACCGTTGACCACTGCGGTGTAGACCAAAGAAATCAAAGGCAGCAAAGCCACAATGAATGCCGTGGTGACCAAACCAGTAGCAAGACGGTCAGATGCTTTGCGACGCCCTTCAACGATGCGAGAAAGAATGTAGGAAAGGAGAACAAAGAGCACTGCTGATACGAACACAGCAGCGACAATGTTGAATCCTTCGGAGATGCCGGCCGCCATGAGCACACCAAAAACGCCAAAGGCAACAAGTGCACTCACACCAGCGGTTGCCCACAAAGTGAGCTGAGAGAGGCGGCGTGCGCTCGTCGGAGCGGGAACAACGAGGGCGGACATTAGTTAGCTCCCGAGAATGCCTTGCGGCGGTTGATCACCATACGAGCCAATGAGTTCACCAGCAAGGTGATGAGGAACAAAATCAAACCTGTCGCGATAAGCACGTTGACCCCGAGATCGTGTGCTTCAGGGAAGTTCAACGCAATGTTTGCTGCGATGGTCGTGGGGTTTTGTGATTGTAGAAGTGCGAAAGAAATAATCACCGAGGGTGAGAGCACCATTGCGACAGCCATGGTTTCTCCGAGTGCACGACCCAGGCCAAGCATGGTGGCGGAGATGATTCCAGGGCGTGCAAAGGGAAGAACAGCTGTCTGAATCATTTCCCAGCGAGTAGCACCCAACGCGAGAGCTGCCTCTTCATGCAGAACGGGAGTTTGTAAAAAGATTTCACGAGTAATCGCTGTAATGATGGGCAAAATCATGACCGCCAAGACGATTGCGACAGTCAAGATAGTTCGACCAGTTCCTGATACTGGGCCAGCAAAGATAGGAATCCAGCCGAGGTTATCGACCATCCACGAGAAGAAGGGTTGAACAGCTGGAGCCAGAACAGTGATTCCCCATAAGCCAAACACAACCGAAGGAACAGCTGCGAGCAGGTCAATGATGTAACCAAGACCTTGAGCGAGCTTGCGGGGCGCAAAGTGAGAGATGAACAGGGCAATGCCGATGGCGAATGGAACAGAGATCAGCAGTGCTAGAGCTGCAGCCCACACAGTTCCGAAGACTAAAGGGATGACATACGCCCAGAAGCCTTCGCCTTCTCCTACTTTGGAAGGGTCTGCGACGAAAGCGGGGATGCTTTGAGCAATGAGGAAGATAGCAACTGCAGCGAGGACCGCGAGGATAAGAGAACCTGCAACGAGGCTAGAAGTGGAGAAAACTTTGTCTCCACGGCGACTGGGTGCTTTGACCTGAGTCGGTTCTTGAACGTCGATAGCCACGAGTCCTTCTTACTGCAAAATTAGGGATTTGGGTAATGCCCGGCTCAGAGAATCTTGAGATTCCCCAAGCCGGGCATCAGAAGGTAATTACTTGATTGCGGAAACGATAGCAAGCGCCTTCTTGGAAGTTGCTGCATCGAGTGGAGCGGAACCAGCTGCTGCTGCTGCATCAGCCTGACCCTGCTCGCTGAGGATGTATTCGAAGTAAGGCTTCACCAGGTCAGCGACACCAGCTTCTGCGTACTCGTTGCAACCGATCAGGTAAGAAACAAGAACGATGGGGTAGTGAGTGGGGTCAGTGGTGGTGCGGTCAATCTTGATAGCCATGTCAGATGCGTCACGGCCTTCAACAATCGAACCATCAGCTACTACCGCAGCTGCAGCCTCAGGGGTGTACTTGATGAACTTGTCGCCCACCTTGATGTTTGCAACGGAAAGGCTTCCGGCCTTGGACGCGTCAGCGTAGCCAATGGTTCCGGTACCGTTCTTGACTGCGTCAACAACACCCGAGGTACCCTGTGCGCCTTCACCGGTCTGGAAGGGGAATGGGTCAGCTGGCTTTTCAATAGCCCAGTCAGCCTTGGCAGTCTGGAAGAGGTAGTCAGAGAAGTTCTTGGTTGTACCAGAGTCATCTGAACGGTGAACAGCGGTGATGGCCAAGTCAGGAAGCTTCGCCTTGGGGTTCAAAGCTGCAATTGCTGGGTCGTTCCAGTTGGTGATTGCGCCGGAGAAGATCTTTGCAATTGTGGAAGCATCCAGGTTGAGGTCAGTAACGCCATCAACGTTGTAGATGATTGCGATTGGAGAGATGTACGCAGGCACTTCGAAAGGAAGTGTGTCGGGAGCACAAGCTGCGAATGGCATTGCAAGCTCTTCATCCTTGAGGTAGGAGTCAGAACCAGCGAAGTTGGATCCACCAGCGATGAAGGTCTCGCGACCAGCACCAGAGCCGGAGGGGTCGTAGGTCACGGTTACGCCTGGGTTAGCAGTCTGGAATGCTGCAATCCAAGCTTCCTGAGCTGAGCCCTGGCTGGATGCGCCTGCACCTACGAGGGTACCCTCGAGGGTGCTTTCAACGGGAGCTGCCTCTTCGTTAGCTGCACAAGCGCTGAAAACAAGTGCAGTTGATGCTGCGATAGCAATGGCTGCCATGGGGCGGCCGAAACGTGTGATGTTCACGTGAAATCCTTTCAGGATTTTTCTTGGTGTATGGACTCGTTTTGAATCCTGAGTTCACGATAAGTGGCCTGGGTGACGCGTTGGCACACGCAAGGTAAACAGAAGGTGAACGCTGAAAAATCTTCGGGAAAAGAAGAAAGACCCGCGTAATCTCGCGGGCCTTTCTTCACAGGTATTTATGCTTTTGACTCAGTGATTTCATCAATGTCGGGAGCCCATTCTCCGGTGGAGAGGTAAGCAACCTTGCGAGCAATCGAAATGGCGTGATCTGAGAAACGCTCGTAGTAACGGCTAGCCAAAGTAGCATCTACGGTGTCCATGGATGTTCCCGCCCAAGTGTCAGAAAGAACCTTGTCAAAGACAGAGAGGTGCAGGCTGTCAATCTTGTCATCAAGATCGCGAATCTTTTCCAACTGCTTGAGCTCTTGTGATCTGAGCATCTTGATGAGCTTTTCTGCTATCTCGATGTCAATCTCGCCCATTTCCTTGAAGGTTGAGCGCAGGCCCTTAGCGATGACCTTGTCGGGGAAACGGTAACGGGTGAGCTGTGAGAGGTGCTCAGCCATGTCGCCCATGCGCTCGAGGTTAGCGCTGATACGCAGAGCACTCACAACTACCCGAAGATCGCGAGCAACTGGCTGCTGGCGAGCAAGTATCTGGATTGCGAGTTCGTCGAGGGTAAGTGCCAATTCGTCAATGTGGGCATCTTCTTCGATGACCTGCTCTGCTAGGGCAATGTCACTGTTCTGAAAAGCAGTGGTTCCCTTGCGCATTGCCTCAGCAACGAGCTCGGCAATCTCTACAAGACGTTGCTGAACTTCGTGAAGTTCTTGCTGAAACACGTCGCGCATGTGAATTCCTTATAAATAGTCTTAATCAACCGCTCTCTCAGTAAGCCCTGTGAGAGTGAAGTTGAGTTGTCACACAGGTTAACGAAAAGAGCGGGTCAGGTTAACAGTTGACTTTCCAAGCCTACTCCTGCGTATTTTCTTTTTGAGGGAGGACGAAGGTGGGTTAGCGTTAGAGCATCATGTCTGCTCCATTAATCTTGCTCGCCATTGGTGTGGGAGCTGTTGCTGGTGCGGCGATCGTTCTTCTGATTATCTGGGTTGTTCGTCAACGCCAGATGGACAATGCGCGAACATCAGGTGACTTACCCCGCGGTGTAGCTCAAGTGGTCAGTGGGCTTGACGGAGCAGTCTTTATCGTTGACAAGTCACTAAATGTATTAGTGGCCTCTGAAGGTGCCAATATTCTCTCCGTGGTCGGTCAAGGTCGAATCCTCATTCCGGAAATTGTCCTCATTGCAGAAGCAGCACTCAAAGGTACTGATGTCCGAGAAGATGACATGGAAATTGCTCGCGGACCTTTGGGCGATGCGACGCTAACTGTCTCGGTTCATGCCTCACCTTTTAGAAACCGTTTTGTTCTGATCAGTGTGGTGGACCGCGGTGAATTCAAGCGCCTCGATGACATCCGCAGAGAATTTGTGGCCAATGTCAGCCACGAGCTCAAAACTCCGATTGCGTCTGTTGGACTGCTTGCTGAGGCACTTCAGGAAGCCGCGGATGAACCAGAGACAGTTCGCCACTTTGCCGACCGACTGAGCGCGGAAGCAAAACGGCTTGGTGATATCACGCGAGAAATCATTGAGCTTTCTCGTCTACAAGCAGAGGGTGCCTTAGCGGATTTTGAACATGTCACCATCAGCGACATCGTAGAAAAAGCTATTGACCAAAACCGGGTTGTAGCCAAGGCTCGCAAAATCAAACTCGTCAGCGGTGGTGAGCTCGACTGCGCGATATACGGCGACCCTGCACGACTCGTTGTCGCACTGAGTAATTTGATTGCGAATGCTGTGCATTACTCCCCTGATAAATCTCAGGTTGGCATTGGCGTTGCACGCCGAAATACCTTTGTTGAAATTGCTGTGACCGATCAGGGAATAGGGATGAACAAAGACGAGGTTGAACGAGTCTTTGAGCGTTTCTACCGAACAGACCAAGCCCGTTCTCGTTCAACCGGTGGAACGGGCCTGGGCCTGAGCATCGTGAAGCACATTGTTTCTAACCACGGTGGTGACATCCGAGTCTGGTCGTCACCAGGTAAGGGTTCCACTTTCACAATTCGCATCCCCGAAGCAACCCAATAAATAAGGAAAAAACGTGAGCCGCATACTCCTGGTGGAAGACGAAAGCGCACTGAGCGAACCTTTAGCCTTTCTCCTCACTCGAGAAGGTTTTGAGGTAGAGATTGCTGAGGACGGCCAACAAGCACTGGATGTGTTTGCCAATGGCACCTTCGACATCATCTTGTTAGACCTCATGATTCCGAAGGTTCCTGGTACAGAGGTGTGCCGACAGATTCGCACCACCTCCAACATTCCCATCATCATGCTCACCGCCAAAGACACCGAGGTGGACAAGGTCGTGGGATTGGAACTGGGAGCAGATGACTACGTGACCAAGCCCTACTCAACGCGTGAACTTCTCGCTCGCATCAAAGCTGTGCTTCGACGTAATGTTCGTGAAGACGACAGCAACGATGACGGAGTCATCGACATTGCTGGAATCCGACTTGATGCTGACCGCCACACCCTTCATGTTCAAGGTGAGCTTGTTGCAACACCTCTGAAAGAATTTGAGCTCTTGGAATACCTCATGAGCAACGTTGGTCGTGTACTCACCCGTGGACAACTCATCGATCGGGTGTGGGGAACCGACTACTACGGTGACACCAAAACCCTCGATGTTCACATCAAGCGGCTTCGCTCCAAAATCGAGGCAGACCCTGCAGAGCCTGTGCACTTAGTAACGGTGCGTGGGTTGGGTTATCGCTTCGACGCGTAAGATACCTCAACTAACTACAGCAGTTGTCGGAACCCATCACGGGATCAAGGTTTAACGCTAACAAGATGTTGCTTGCTGCCGGGGTGAGTGAAAAATACGCCCATTTACCCTTTTGGCTACGTTTAAGAAGGCCTGCATCAACCAAGAGTTTCATGTGATGGCTCACTGTGCTCTGGGCAAGTTTCGTATCTGGTGTGAGGTCGCAGATGCACGCTCCGTCAACACAGGTGGTTCCTGCAATCTTGAGCAGCAGGTTCAAACGCGTTTCATCACCAAGCGCTTTGAGCTGCTGGGCAAGCTCAGCTGTGGCGTTAGAAGCCATGACGGTTTGGGAGAGTGCCATGACTCAAGTATATATTGACATTTATCGATATGAGGATGTACAGTATTTACGTATCGATAAACTTCGATTCATAGTCGATTCATCCTTATATGAGAGAAAGGAATAACCATGATCAAGCTCAACGTAATCTCGGGCGGCGATGGCGGTTGCTGCGGCGACACCGGCTGCTGCTAGGTCTCTCTCTGTGAGCCCCACCAGTTTCGAAGTGAGCAGTTGGGGCTTCGCTCATCTCCGGCACACCTATACAACAGCATCAGAATTGACACATGCACACTCTCAGACTCGCCCTCGCGGAGTTCTTCGGAACTCTCGTTCTCGTAGCCACCGTTGTGGGCTCCGGAATCATGGGCACCCAGATGTCTGACGATGCTGGGGTGGCACTGTTGATCAACACGTTGTCGACAATCTTTGTGCTGGCATTACTCATTCTAATTTTGGGACCCCTCAGCGGTGCTCACTTCAACCCTGCGGTTACCCTCGTGTTGTGGGCAAAGAAGCTCCAACCTGGAGTGCACGTTCTTCCCTATGTGATCGCACAGATTTCAGGTGCCATCGCCGGAGCAATTTTGGCAAACATCATGTTTGACCAGGCGCCTATCCAAATAGCATCAACACAGCGGGTCTCACCCGGATTATTTATTGGTGAAATAGTTGCAACAGCCGGCCTTTTGGTTGTGATTCTGGTCTTCATTGCTCGTGACCAAGCCCGCTTTATTCCTTTCGCGGTTGCCGCATGGATTGGCTCCGCCTACTTCTTCACCTCCTCGACATCTTTTGCAAACCCTGCCGTGACCATTGGTCGTGTCTTTAGCGACAGCTTCGCTGGGATTGCCCCGCCCTCAGTGGGGCCCTTTGTTCTTGCACAGCTCATCGGTGCCACACTCGGAGCGGTATTCGCTTGGGCAATCATTGACTCCACACACAAGAAAGAAAACCATGTCTGACAACAAAGCAACTGTTCTCTTCGTCTGCGTCCACAACGCAGGACGCTCACAAATGGCAGCCGGTTATCTTCAACATCTTGCCGGTGACCGGGTTGAAGTTCTTTCTGCGGGCACAGAACCACGTGATCAAGTGAACCCTTCAGCCATCGCCGTGATGGCAGAAGAAGGAATCGACCTCACCACCTCAACACCCAAGGTTCTCACCGACGAGGCTGTCATGGCATCTGACTACGTCATCACCATGGGCTGCGGAGACAAGTGCCCGTTCTTCCCCGGCAAGCAATACCTTGACTGGCCACTAGCAGATCCAGCAGGCAAGGGAGTGGAAGATGTCCGCCCCATTCGTGACGAAATTCGCAGCAAGATCGAAGCACTCATCGCAGAGATTGACGCAAAGTTCTAACTTCACTTCATCAATGACTATGGCCACCCATTGGGTGGCCATAGTCATTAGGCATTATGAGCACTTACTCTGCGCGCGAGGCTTTCAGCATGGTCTCTCTATCGACAACCTTGATGCGCGCACGTCCTTCAGGCTCACCAAGCTTCTGCTCGTATTCATCTAAAGCAGTCCAGCCCTGAGCTGTGGTGAATTCAATGCCGCGACTTTCCATCAGATCAACGATGGCACCCTCTTCAGGCTCTTCCGGAGTCCACCATGAAACTTGATCTTCAAGCACATGAGCGATGGTTTCCATCGCGTCGCTCTTGGTGTGACCGATGAGTCCTACGGGTCCACGCTTAATCCATCCGGTGGCATAAACGCCAGGGATGTGCTTTCCAGACTCATCAATGACCTGGCCTTCGTGGTTAGGGATAACACCCTTGTCAACATCAAAGGGAACGTCTTTTAGCGGTGAGCTGTAGTAACCAATAGCGCGATACACAGCCTGCACCTCTACTTCACGGATCTCGCCAGCGCCCACAACTCCCCCGGAGCCGTCGGGGGCTGTGCGTTCATAACGGAAGCCCGTCACGTTGCCTTCTTCATCCCCGAGCACCTCGAGAGGGTTGGCATAGAAGTGCAAGTGCAGCCGTCGTGAGGCCTTGCCGGTCTCGCGGGTACGCCATTCGTTCATGACCTTGTTGAGAACAAAGACTTGCTTGTTGGAATCAATCAGTGCCTGGCTTGCAGGATCAATCTCAAAGTCTTCGTCATAAACGATCATGTCAACATCACGCAGCTCACCCAGTTCACGCAGCTCCAGCGGAGAGAACTTTGCTTGCGCGGGACCACGACGTCCAAAGACGTGAACATCAGTTACTGGAGAGGCCTTGAGACCCTGATAGACGTTGTCAGGAATCTCGGTAACGAGAAGGTCTTCAGCGTGCTTGGCCAGCATTCGAGCGGCATCAAGTGCCACGTTTCCGTTACCGATCACTGCAACAGATTGTGCAGTCAGTGGCCAGGTGCGGGGAACATCAGGATGACCGTCATACCAACTGACAAAGTCAGCTGCCCCGTAACTGCCATTGAGGTCGATGCCTGGAATGTTCAATGGAACATCCTTCATGGCACCTGTAGCAAAGATGACGGCGTTGTAGTGCTTCTTGAGGTCGTCCATCGTGATGTCAACGCCGTATTCCACATTGCCAAACAAGCGGATGTCTCCGCGGTCCAGTACCTCGCGCAGAGCTGTGATGATTCCCTTAATGCGTGGGTGGTCGGGTGCAACACCATAACGAACCAAACCATAAGGTGCGGGAAGGTGTTCAAAAAGGTCAATAGAAAGATCGAAATCGCGTTCGGCTTTCATCGCAATATCAGCTGCGTAGATTCCTGCGGGGCCGGCGCCAACAATGGCCAGTCGAAGCTTGGTCACGGGGTAAATAATCCTCATACGTGGAAGGCAAGTGAATTCCCAGTTTAGTCGGGGGCAATAGGCTTAACTCGTGAAAATCCTGGTTCTTGGCTCCGGTGCCCGCGAGCACGCTATTGTTACCGCCCTGCTAGCTGAAAATGCCGACCACGAGATTACTGTTGCTCCCGGCAACGCCGGTATCGCTTTCGATGTTCCTTGCGTCACGACAAACATCCTCGATCCAGAAGCCGTGGCCTTCCTGGCCGAGGGTCTCGATGTTGATCTTGTCGTGGTGGGTCCTGAAGCACCCCTTGTGGCTGGTGTCGCCGATCCCTTGCGCGAAATGGGTATCCCCGTCTTTGGTCCCAACCAGGCTGCCGCTGCTCTAGAGGGTTCAAAAACCTTTGCCAAGCGCATCATGGATGAGGCTGGCGTTCCCACCGGACGTGCAATCAAGGTTTCAACACTGCTTGATGCCGAGACAGCATTGGATGACTACGGCGCTCCCTACGTCATCAAAGCTGATGGCCTCGCTGCCGGTAAGGGTGTCCTCGTTACTCACGATCGCGATGCAGCTGTGGCGCATGCCTCCCACTACCTCACCCAAGGTTCAGTCCTCATTGAAGAATTCTTGGACGGCCAAGAAGTGTCACTGTTCATGTTTGCCGACGGCCACGACGTGCTGCCACTTTCTCCAGCGCAAGATTTCAAGCGTCTGAAGGACAACGATGAAGGTCCCAACACTGGTGGCATGGGTGCCTACTCGCCACTTCCGTGGCTGACAGAACAGTTTGGCAGTGAAGACGCGTTTGTCACCGAAGTGATTGAAACGATTGCTCTGCCCACCATCCGTCAGCTCGAGGCCGAAGGAACGCCCTTCCAAGGCTTGCTTTATTGCGGGCTTATTCTCACCTCCAAGGGAATTCGCGTTATCGAATTCAATGCGCGATTTGGAGACCCCGAAACTCAGGTTGTTCTGCCCCGGCTCAAGACTCCTTTGTCTGAACTCATGATGGCTTCGGCAACTGGAGCTCTCGCCGGACGAGACCGCCCCGAGTTCTCAGATGAAGCCGTCGTCACGGTTGTTCTCGCCAGCGAGAACTATCCCGAGACTCCTGTTACTGGCAGAGTGTTGACCGGTATTCCCTTGGCAAACGCCGTTGAGGGTGTGCACGTTACCCATGCGGCAACCACCGAACAAGACGGCGAGCTCATTGCGACCGGTGGTCGGGTTTTGAGCGTTGTTGGTCGTGGAAAAGACTTTGCCGAGGCACGCTCGCGTGCTTACGAAGGCCTCGCCAAGATTCAGCTTGAGGGCGGTCAATACCGCACAGACATTGCCAAAAAGGTTGTGAAGTAATGTCCGGTTTCACCGGAGGCGACAAGCTCGACCTTGCCGGGTGGGAGCACACCTACTCCGGCAAAGTTCGTGACCTCTACGTTCCCGCAGGGGAAACTTTAGAGTCAACGCCTCGCGTGCTGGTTGTTGCGAGCGATCGAGTCAGCGCCTTCGACCATGTGCTCCAGCCAGGTATCCCCGGCAAGGGAGAACTGCTCACCAAGCTCAGCCTGTGGTGGTTTGATCAGCTTGGTGTTCCCAACCACCTGCGCGCAGGCGAGATCCCTGCAGAGGTTCAGGGAAAGGCGATGCTCGTTGCCAACCTGGACATGTTCCCGGTTGAGTGTGTTGTTCGCGGCTACCTCTCCGGTAGTGGTTACCTCGAATACATCGAGACCCAGAGCGTGTGTGGCATTGCTCTTCCTGCAGGACTCAAGGATGGCGACAAGCTACCTGAGCCGATTTACACCCCTGCGTGGAAAGCACCCTTTGGCGAACACGATGAGAACATCACCTTTGAGAGAACTGTGGAACTCATCGGACTCGAGGACGCAACTACGTTGCGCGACCTTTCACTTCAAATCTTCACCCAGGCCAGCGAGCTTGCGGCCGCCAAAGGAATCATCCTTGCTGACACGAAGTTCGAATTTGGTCGCGACAGAGAAACTGGTGTGATCACCCTCGCTGATGAGGTTCTCACCTCCGACTCTTCTCGTTATTGGGATGCAGCAGCTTATGAAGCAGGAACTACCCCTGCGGAAAAAATGACCAGCTTTGATAAACAAATTGTGCGTAATTGGCTTTCAGCGAATTGGGACAAGAAGGGCACACCTCCGGTTCTTCCCGAGGAGATTGTTCAAAAAACTGCAGACCGTTATCGCGAGCTCATCAACCGGATGCTGGGATAGCCGTAATAATTCTGTGGCGAGGTTTTCCTAACTCTGTGCTGTGCGCCTAGCCTGAAGTCATGCGCAGATTTATCAATTCCATTTTCGAGGTTCCCCGGAGTGGTGCCCCGATGTGGAAAAGATTGGTTCTGGTGGAATCCGGACTCATCATCTGCGGTTTTGCTTTCGCCATCATGTTGCAAGCCGCTATTGGACTTGATCCGTGGGACGCCTTCCACCTCGGACTGTCACTAGTAACGGGTGTCTCCATTGGGCTCGTCGTTGTGGTCGTGGGTTTTGCAGTTCTTTTTCTCTGGATATTCCTCAAGCAAAAACTTGGTATTGGAACCATCCTCAACGCCATCACCATTGGTCTCTCGATCGACTACTTCATTACCTTGATTCCCCAGGCTCCCGACTTCAGGTGGGGTTTGGGGTACTTCATCGTGGCCATCGTTATTAACGGCTTAGGTATTTCGATGTATATCGGCGCTGGCTTGGGTCCAGGGCCTCGAGATGGTTTGATGACGGGACTGGTCAGAATTACCGGGCGGCCCGTCTGGCTAGTAAGAACAGTCATCGAAGTTCTTGTTCTTGGACTGGGCTGGCTTATGGGTGGCGCAGTCGGCTTGGGAACGGTTCTCTATGCTTTTGCAATTGGTCCCGTCGTTCACGTGATGCTGCCCTGGTTCAACCTAGACAAGGTGAAAGAACCAGAAGAACTTGAAGGCCACTAAGCGGAAGCGATTCCTAGCTCATTCTTAGGTACGCGTGTCACACTATGGCTATGAAACGTCACCCACACGTACCCGCAATATTCGCGATGGTCGCGGTGGCGTTCCTTTTTGCACTTGCACCGGTCTTCCATGCAGTTTGTGTTTCAGTTGTGGGTTCTAGCTCTGACTCTCACACGAGCCATGTCATGGCGGATGGCACTGTGATGAATATGGCTGTCCAAGTCTCCCCAGACGTGATGAATATGGGTGCGTCACCACCGTTTGACGTTGAGCCCATTTCGCCTCACTCTGCTAATGAAACATCACATGTGATGGGGACCATCATGATTACCGCTGGACTCACCCTGTTGACATTCTTTGGGTTGCGCTTGTGTAAGCAGGTGCTTGCTCGTGGATTTGTCGCTGCAATCACGAAGCCTACGCTTGTGAAGCTCTCTGAAGTAGGCATCGCCCGAGCAAGGCCGCCAAGCCAAGTTAACCTCACCACTTTGTGTATTTCCCGAACATAAGCCTTACGTCACAGTGCGCACGCAACGTCCGTTGCTGATGCGCTCAGAAGTTCACACTCTTATTTATGACGTAAAGGAATACCCAATGTTTAACAAGAAACACAAAATTGCTGGATTCACTGCCGTTGCACTTGCTGGAGCAGTTTCCCTTGCCGGCTGCACCATCAACATTGGTGGCACAGGCTCCAATGGAATGATGGACGGCGGCATGATGGCGAACAATCTAAGTTCTTCAGGATTCTCTGGAACCGACATCATGTTTGCCCAGATGATGATTCCTCACCACCAGCAGGCCGTGGACATGTCCACCCTCGCTGAGACTCGCACCACCAACCCTGAAATCTTGGCCCTGGCCAAGCAGATCAAGGAAGCCCAAGCACCTGAGATCAAGCAGATGACGGCATGGATTGAGTCCTCAGGATCAAGCATGGACATGGGCCATGACATGGGAATGGGTGGCATGCTCACCGATGAACAGATGACTGCTCTAGAAAATGCCCAAGGCGCTGCGTTCGACAAGCTCTACCTCGAAGGCATGATTGGTCATCACCAAGGTGCTCTCCAGATGGCCAAGATGATCGAGAACTCTGACAATGCCGAAGCGAAAGAACTCGCAGCCAACATTATTAAGAGCCAAAGCGCTGAAATCGACAGGATGAAGCAGATGTTGGCGGGTATGTAATGGCCACGTCATCTTTCACTGCAACGGGCATGACCTGTCAGCACTGTGTTGCCAGCGTCACCAAAGAAGTGAGTGAGCTCGATCACGTCACTTCAGTTACCGTTGACCTTCCCACAGGAAAAGTCACAGTGGAAAGCGACGCCCCCATCCCCGCGGATGAGGTCATCGCTGCCATCGACAAGGCAGGGTACTCATCAGAAGTGAGTAAATAGCGCCGACTGTTTGCTTAGCGTTTGGTGTCAAGTGGCCACACGTTAATCCTCATCGCGAGGATTAACGTGTGGCCACTGCTGTCTATCGACGATATGTTGCCCTCGGTGACTCACTCACTGAGGGTCTCGGCGATGACCGTTTTGAAAAAGACAGATTATTTGCTGGCTGGGCTGATCGGTTTGCAGTATTGCTCAACGAAGATGCCTTGGCTTCTGGTGAAGACTTTCTCTATGCCAACCTCGCTGTGAGAAGCAGGAACTCCGCTGAAATACTTTCTGACCAAGTCAACAAAGCACTGCTCCTTGAGCCCGACCTAGTCACCATTATGGCTGGCGCGAACGACTTATGGCGTCCTCGAAAAAGCTGGGACTTAGTTCGGGCACAATTCACGGATGCTGTTCAAGTACTCAAAGCAGCTGGCATCACTGTTGTGTTAACCAACTGCATCAATCCAGTGCATCACTGGTCTTTTCGTGGCGGTGCACTGCGGGCTAAAGAACTCACCAAACTCATCGAAGAAGTTGCATCCGAACAGAATGTCTTGGTCGTGGATGTCTATCGCAGCCCAACCTTGCGTCGTTTACGAGTCTGGTCAGACGACTGTGTTCATTTCGGTCCACGTGGACACGCGCATGTTGCAAACAAAGCTGCGAAGCTTTTAGGTTTGCCCTATCGAATCGAAACCCCGGTTCTTGAACCACGCCTCAAAGATGGCATGACATTGCTAGAACATGTCAAATGGATTGCCACTCACGTGACCCCGTTTGTCGGTAGAAGATTGCGCGGTATTGCTGCTGGAGACGGAATTAACCCCAAGCGACCAGTGTTGTCTCGCGTACACGATCACCCCTGGACAGTGCGACGTTCAAAGTCTTCACCACTCGTTCACTCGCCATTTCCCCCCACGTCGGTTCTCACCAAATAAGCCTTTGTAACTTAGGGGCATGAGCATGCGGGTTGCAATCGTGACAGAGTCATTTCTCCCCACACTTAACGGAGTAACCAACTCAGTACTTCGAGTAGTTGACACACTCAAAGAAGCTGGCCATGAGGTCATCATCATTGCCCCCACTGCACCAACTAAGAGGTATTTGGGATTCAACGTAGTCCGAACTTTAGCTTTGCCCTTTATGCAATTCCAAGTGGGTCTTCCACCTTTGGCTCTTCAAGCAACTCTTGAAGAATTCAAGCCAGACGTGATCCACGTTGCTTCCCCGTTCTTCTTGGGAGGTCAAGCAATTGCAATCGCCAACAAGCTCGGCATTCCTACCGTCGCGATTTACCAGACCGACATTGCTGGATATCTGCAGCGCTATGGCATGCAGTTTGCTAAGCCTGTGGTTGATCGATTCGTTGCTGCTATTCACGGCCCCGCCACCATGAACTTGGCACCTACTCCCGAATCTGCCGCCTACCTGCTCAAGCTTGGCGTGCAGCGTGTTGGCGTATGGGGTCGAGGAGTAGATCTGGAACTCTTTCACCCTCGCAACAAAGACGACGCCGCGACTGTCGCATTCCGCTCTCTCCACGCGCGAGGAAAGAAAAACCTCATCGGTTTTGTAGGGCGCCTGGCGCCCGAGAAGCAAGTACACCGCATGCTCGAGTTGGCTGACCTTCCAGACACTGCGCTGGTCATTGTGGGGGACGGCCCTGAACGAAAGAACCTGGAAGCCCTCTTCTCGGGCAAATCAGTGAGCTTTACTGGTGCATTGCAAGGCCAGGAACTCTCATCTGCCTACGCAGCCCTCGATGCTTTTGTTCACTACGGCACAGAAGAAACCTTCGGCCAGACCATTCAAGAAGCTCAGGCTTCTGGAATACCAGTGGTTGCTCCCGCTGTAGGAGGCCCACGTTTCCTCATTTCTGATGGCGAAAATGGTCGTTTGATCGAGCCGGAAAACAAAACCGGCTTCATTGATGCCGTGACCGAAATCTTGTCTGTCCCTCGACTTGCGGCCCGCATGGGGGAAGCAGGTCGGCGTTCGGTCTTGAAGAAGTCATGGAAAGCAAACAATGAAAACCTGCTGAAGACCTACCGCGCAGCGGCGGCCTTCACCGGGACTGAGCTGGAGTCCAGTCCTGAACTGGTTTGATGCCCAAGGAATCATTGAGGCTCTCGGGGCTCTCGCCGTCCTGGGAGTAGCGGCGCTGATTTTTACAGAAACAGCCACGATTCTGGGTTCGTTCCTCCCAGGAGACTCATTGCTCTTTCTGCTCGGGCTGACCCTGTCGACGGTGTTGACCACCATCCCTTTGATTCCCGCAATAGCGCTTGTCCTCTTTGCCGCTGTGGCAGGTTCAGAGGTTGGTTACTGGCTGGGGCACAAGTTGGGTCCACGAGTGTTCAACCGAGATGACACCTGGTTCTTCAACAAGAAAGTCGTGGAGAAAACAAAAGAGTTTTATCACCACTACGGAGCGCGTGCAATTATCTTGGCCCGGTTTATCCCGGTGCTTCGAGCACTGGTGCCACTGACTGTGGGGATGTCTAACTTCGGTTGGCGTCGCTATTTGGTTTACAACATCGCAGGCGCCATCGCGTGGGTGGCTGGTCTGATGACAGCAGGCTATTTCTTAGGAACAATCCCCTGGGTTCGACACAATATCGAATTAGTGGTGATCAGCTTCGTCATTATTTCTTCGTTGCCACTTCCCATTGAAATCATCCGAAACAGACTCAAGAATCGCTCATCGTGATCACGTCAATTACAAAAGCAGTCATTCCTGCAGCGGGTATGGGAACGCGATTCCTCCCCGCTACCAAGGCCATGCCCAAAGAAATGCTCCCCGTCATTGACAAGCCTGCAATTCAATATGTCGTTGAAGAAGCTATCGGAAGCGGACTCAATCACCTTCTCCTCATCACAGGGAGAAACAAACAAGCTCTGGAAAACCACTTTGATCGCAACGTGGAGTTAGAGAACATACTCACTGCTCGAAATGATGTGGCAAAACTAGAACAGATCACCACCATCACCGAGGATGTTGATCTCCACTACGTCAGACAGGGCAACCCTCTAGGTCTGGGTCATGCCGTGCTCAAGGCAGAAACCTTTGTTGCAGGAGAGCCTTTCGCGTTGCTCCTAGGCGATGACATCATCGAACACGGCGATGACCTCCTCTCCGAGATGATGTGGATTGCTCACACAGAACGAGCTTCAGTCATTGCTCTCATGGAAGTTCCACAATCACATCTGTCCCGTTATGGTGTTGCCGATGTGGTCACCACTGAAAGTGAACACATCTTTGGGATCAAAGGGTTCGTTGAAAAACCGGAAGTGGAGTCAGCACCGTCTCGGCTCGTTGCCATCGGCCGGTACGTTTTGCAGCCAGGTGTATTTGATGTCCTCAAGAGACTCAAGCCAGGTTTTGGCGGCGAAATACAACTATCTGATGCGCTAGACCGAATGGCACAGGACACCTCAATAGCCGGGCCAGTGTTTGGACTAGTTCACGAATACCGCCGCTTCGATACCGGTGACAAACTCTCTTATCTCAAAGCCATCGTTCAACTCGCCGGAGAACGTGAAGACCTCGGTCCCGCCTTCAATAAGTGGCTGAGGAAATACGCCAAGGGACTTAAGTAAGCAGAGGCGCCGGTTTCCCGACGCCCCTATTTAATGAATCAGTCTTACTTTCCTGACGCCTTGATCTTGGCCAGGAGAGCCGCCTTGGTCAGCCCGGTGTAACCGGAAATTCCATTCGTGCGGGCGTAGTCACGAAGTGCAACAACGGTCCAGCTAGCTGAAGGCGTTGCTGTGCGTGCAGCTGGCTTTGCAGCAGGCTTTGGTGCCGCCTTTTTAGCCGCTGGCTTAGAAACAGGTTTCTGAACCGCAGGAGTTGAAGCAGCTTTCACCGCTGGCTTCGCTGCAACCTTTGCTGCAGGCTTCGCTGCTGCCTTAGTTGCCTTCTTTGCCTTTTCAACCTTTGCAGTGGCCTTGACGACAACCTTCTTTGCGGACTTGGTTGCCTTCTTGAGGTCCTTCTTGGCGAGGGATTCTGCCTCGTCAGCTGCCTTCTTGATTGACTTCTTTGCCTTGGTCTCGAGCTTCTTTGCGAGGCCGCGAGCTTCAGTCAGTCTTTTTGAGAGCTTCTTTTTGAGCTCTTTCTTGTCTTTAGCATTTGCCATGAGAATTCCTTCAGGGGTTTCGTTTCTCTTGCTTGCGAGAAAAAGCTATGGGGCGAAGGTTAACAAACCGCCTACTTTGTGCCGTGTCGGCAACTTGTTCATTTAGCGTTCACTGGCACACGCAATAATGTGCCCCATGCCCGAAAACCTTTCTCAGAGCCGTGAAGCACAGTCGGTGCTCTCTCGTCTGAGTAGTGCCCCGGCCCCACGGACACTCATCGACATCTTCCGCGAGGTCACCAATTCCAACGCTGACGAAACAGCTTTGGACGACGGTACTACTCGTCTGAGCTATCGAGACTTAACAGAACAGGCTCTGGCCGTGGCCCACCAACTCCATTCCTATGGGGTGCAGCGGGGCAATCGTGTGGGCATTCGAATTGAGTCGGGCAGTGTTGATTTATACATCGCCATCTTGGGAATTCTGCATGCGGGTGCTGCCTACGTTCCTGTCGATGCCGATGATCCTGATGAACGCGCACGAGTTGTGTTTTCAGAAGCAGAAGTCAACGGAGTTATCGCCACCGGCGGTAAGTTCCTGCAGTCAGAGATACCCGGCGGGGAACTCAGACAAGTAGGTCAGATTGATTTTGACTACCGCGAGACCGTCTTTCCTGAAGAGTTTGCTCCCCTCGAGACCGACGACGCATGGATTATTTTTACCTCTGGCTCAACGGGGAAGCCCAAGGGCGTCGCCGTCTCCCACCGCTCTGCAGCTGCCTTTGTCGATGCAGAGTCTCGGATGTTTTTGCAAGCCGAACCAATCAATGCCCAAGACCGAGTGCTTGCAGGCCTCTCCGTTGCGTTTGATGCATCGTGTGAAGAGATGTGGCTTGCCTGGGGCCACGGTGGTTGTCTCGTTCCTGCCCCTCGTTCTTTGGTCAGATCGGGTTCAGACCTAGGACCATGGCTGATGGCCAATGGCATCACCATTGTCTCGACTGTGCCCACCTTGGCAGCGATGTGGCCCGAGGATGCCCTTGAAAACATTCGTCTGTTGATTTTCGGTGGTGAAGCATTCCCACTCGAGCTGGCAGAAAAACTGGCTTCATCCGGCCGTGAGGTCTGGAACACCTATGGCCCCACCGAGGCAACGGTCGTTGCCTGTGGAGCGCAAACCACCGGTAGCGGACCCATGAGAATTGGGCTCCCCCTGGACGGGTGGGACCTCGCTGTGGTCAACTCCGAAGGGCATCGTGTTGCAGAAGGTGAAACCGGCGAGCTGATCATTGGTGGCGTGGGACTTGCGAGATATCTGGATACGGAGAAAGACTCCCAGGTTTATGCCCCCTTCCCCACATTGGGCTGGGATCGTGCTTACCGCAGCGGCGACATGGTTCGCTATGAAGCAGAAGGCCTGATTTTTGTCGGTCGTGTTGATGACCAAGTCAAGGTCGGTGGCCGCCGAATTGAACTGGGTGAAATTGAAAGTGCTCTGAGTGCTCTCCCCGATGTCACCGCAGGGGCTGTGGTTGTGCAAACAACACAGGCAGGCAACAAGGTTCTTGTCGGCTACATCAGTGTCACTGAGGTTGAGACTTTCTCTGTCGCTGATGCACTGGTGACCTTGCGTGATTCCCTCCCCGCGCCTCTCATTCCATTACTGGTTCCTCTTGCTGAGCTTCCGGTTAGAACCTCCGGCAAAGTCGATAAAGCTGCTCTGCCCTGGCCGCTAGCTAACGCTGACCTAGATGAACTCGATTTCACAGAGATCGAA
The DNA here is from genome assembly GCF_003325955.1 of Aurantimicrobium sp. MWH-Uga1. NCBI lineage: Bacteria > Bacillati > Actinomycetota > Actinomycetes > Micrococcales > Microbacteriaceae > Aurantimicrobium > Aurantimicrobium sp. MWH-Uga1. The sequence continues at coordinate 1,488,607 of NZ_CP030929.1, forward strand.
CGACGCGTCGCCAGCGAATGGGCTGTAGTTCTCGGTGTTCCCGTGACGGACCTCAACACACACTTCTTTGACACCGGTGGGGGTTCTCTGGCAGCTGCCCAACTAGTTGGAAGGCTCCGTGCCCTGTACCCCAGCATGACGGTGGCAGATATCTATGCCCACCCTCGGTTGGGATCCATGTCTGACTTCATCGATGTCAGCACAGCAGGAGAACTTATTCCCTCCGGGTCCTTCCACAAATCACCAAAAGTTCCCCAATCCCCGCAGCTCATCCAGGCAGTGCTCTCCATTCCCTTGTTTGCGTTGGCGGGACTGAGATGGTTGTTTTATGCCCTGGCCGCATCCACGTTGCTGGGCTTGCTGGGCGTTGTTGACTTCCTGCCGACTGCTCCGCTTGCCATTTTGATTCCGGGCATCTTGTTATTTGGTTCCCCGTGGGGCCGAATGTTGCTCAGCGTTGCGATTTCCAGAACTGTGCTCGCAGGGTTGCGACCCGGAAACTATCTCCGAGGTGGCTCCACCCATTTGCGTTTGTGGTTTGCAGAACAGGCAGCCTCACATATCGGAGCGGTGACGTTGGCTGGAGCACCCTGGGTCACCGCCTATGCACGGGCACTGGGTGCACGAATTGGTCAGGGTGTCACCATGCACACCCTCCCTCCCATCACCGGGATGTTGTGGGTTGGTGCAGGTGCATCGATTGAACCTGAGGTTGATCTCACCGGTTATTGGATCGACGGCGATGTAGTTCGTGTGGGTGAAATCCGCATTGGTGCTCACGCAACCATCGGTGCACGCAGCACTCTCGCCCCGGGAACTCGTATTGGCAAGTTTGCTGAGATTGCTCCCGGCTCGAGCGTGTTTGGAAAAGTTCCTGCAGGACAGCTGTGGAGTGGTTCCCCAGCCAAACGTGAAGGCAAGGTCAAAGCGTGGTGGCCACAGGAACCCGCCACACAATCTCGCGCGTGGGGGGCGCTCTTCGCTTTCTCTTCGGGAGTCTTTGCACTATTCCCTCTGGTGTCTTTATTGTGTGGTGCTGCAGTTGTGTTAGCCGCATTGCAGCAGACGCAGTCGGTCTCTGACGTGCTGAGCATCGTCGCGGTGGGATTTATCCCTGCGACAGTGCTCGCCGGATTTATCTTTACTGTTCTCGTTCTTGCCTCTGTTCGCATCCTCAGCCTCACTATGCGAGAAGGCATCTTCCCGGTTCACAGCTGGGCTGGGTGGCAAGCATGGAGTGTGGAGCGAATCCTCGATTTGGCTCGCACATTCCTCTTTCCTCTCTACTCAAGCCTGTTCACCCCGATCTGGCTGCGCATGCTGGGAGCCAAGGTCGGACACAACGTGGAAGCGTCAACCGTGTTGATGCTTCCCAAGATGTCCACCATTGGTGACGATGTCTTCTTGGCTGATGACACCATGATTGCTCCCTATGCACTCGGTAACGGGTGGATGTTTATTGGGCCGGTAGAGATTGGTAAGCGTGCCTTCATCGGCAACTCTGGCTTGGCACCTGCCGGACGTAAGGTTCCTAAAGATGCCTTGGTGGCCGTCCTATCGAGTGCTCCTCGCAAGGCCAAAGAAGGATCGTCCTGGTTGGGTTCTCCGCCCATGCGCTTGCGCAGACTCATCGCTGAAGGAGACCGTGAGCGCACCTACAAACCATCTCAATGGCTCCGGATTGCCCGTAGTTTGTGGGAGCTGACCAGGTTTGTTCCCGTGCTGGTTACCGCCCTCATTGGCTTTGCCGTGGTGTGTGGCATTTTGCTTGCGGATTCGTTGTGGGGAATGTGGGCTGCAGTGCTGCTCAGTGGCCCCTTGTTGTGGGCGGCAGGAATCATCGCAGCAGCCGTCAGCACCATTGCGAAGTGGGTTCTTGTGGGCAAAATTAAGCCCCAAGAAAAGCCACTGTGGTCTTCCTTTATTTGGCGCAACGAAGTGGCCGACACCTTTGTCGAGATGGTGGCTGCGCCTTGGTTTGCCAACTACATGAATGGCACCCTCGGTCTTGTCTGGTGGCTGCGCAGCCTGGGCGCCAAGATTGGCGGCGGAGTTTGGTGTGAAACGTATTGGCTTCCTGAAGCGGATCTGGTCACCCTCGGTGACGGCGCCACCGTCAACAGAGGCACTGTTCTGCAAACACATCTGTTCCATGACAGAGTGATGAGTATGGACACGGTAACGGTGGAAGCGGGCGGAACTCTCGGCCCCCACAGTGTGATTCTTCCTGCCGCACGCATCGGTGCCCACAGCACCGTCGGTCCGGCATCTCTAGTCATGCGTGGTGAAGCCGTTCCAGAGGGAAGCCGCTGGAGCGGTAACCCTATTGGCCCATGGCGTGAAGTGACTGTGCGGAAATACTTTTCAGACACAGCGTCAGTGAAGACGGTGTGATTGTGGCGGTAGATTCCTACACCCCAGATTCAGGAAGTGCAGATTTCTTCATTGAGCACTACGCACTCAATCTGCATTACAGAATGTCGTCAGGGCATCTCAAGGCAGTTGCCACTCTCACCGTGAGGTTGCTGAGGGCAGTTCGACTCATCTCTTTAGACATCTCTGGCCTTCACGTGGGTAAGGTCTCCGTTGATGGCAAAGCGAATAAAAACTTCAAACAAAGTCCCACCAAGCTCGCTATCAAACTCGGTGAAGAGTTTCCTGCGGGTTCCACCTTCGAACTAGAAGTTCACTACTCCGGCACCCCACGCCCCCGCAGTTCCCGTTGGGGAACAGTCGGATGGGAAGAATTGAACGATGGGATTGTTGTTGCAGCACAACCAACGGGTGCACCCACGTGGTTCCCGTGTAACGACCTTCCCCGCTACAAATCAACTTTTGAGATTTCTCTCACTACCGAACGCAGCTACTCAGTAGCAGCCACAGGAGAGTTGATGAGCACCTCGGAGAAATCTGGGCTCACCACCTGGAACTTCCGTCAAAACATTCCTACGCCCACCTACCTGGCCTCCGTTCAAATTGGGCGCTACCGACAGCGTGAAGAAGAACTTTCAGGCGTCACAGTTCACACGTTCTTCCCGCCTGCAAACCAAGGGAAGGTCACATCTGATCTCTCCAAACTCGAAGATATGCTTTCGTTCTTTAACGAGACGTTCGGCGAATACCCCTTCCAGAGTTACACCGTAGTTGCTACCGAAGATGAGCTCGAGATTCCTCTCGAAGCCCAGGGCATGGCCATCTTTGGGGCCAACCACCTCAACGGAACCAACCCGGAAGAACGACTCGTGGCTCACGAGCTTGCCCACCAATGGTTTGGGAACAGCGTAGGCATTGCCCAGTGGAGTGACATCTGGCTCAACGAAGGTTTTGCGTGTTATGCCGAGTGGCTCTGGTCCGAAAAAGCCGGTGGAATAACCACGCAAGGAATGGCCGAGTCCCACCATGTGTTGTTGCGCCAGCTCGATCAAGACCTTCTTCTAGCCGATCCTGGTCCCGACCTGATGTTTGACGACCGGGTTTACAAACGAGGTGCTCTCACACTGCACGCATTGCGACGTGTAGTCGGAGACAAGACCTTCTTCGCCATCGTGAAGAAGTGGGTTGCTGAACACGCTCACGCATTGGGCACCACTGAGGATTTCATCGCGTTGTGCCAGAACAGCACTTCAGAGAATCTCGGGCCCCTGTTTGAGCGCTGGCTTTTTCAGACAGCTCTCCCAGCCTTGAACTAGCGGCTCACCGCAACAGCAAGTACAAATCTCTCGTGCTGTGTGGCTTTGTGCACGGTGTACTGGGAAGAGATGACCGTTGGGTCTAACTCATCGATACTGACGGTATTTCCAACACCCATAGCTTTCACCACCGCTTCGTATTCACACCAGGAACCAAGGGTGACTGTCTGGGTTCCTGCTTTGCCCGCAACTTCTCGAGAGTCCCCTAGGTTTCCTTGCTCTATGTCGACACCAATATGTTGACCGCGGATACCTGCTGCAACCACTGCTGAGCCGCTCGAAGACAAGCTGATGTGAACATCAGTGCCCTTAAGGGTGATGGCGCCATGATCCATCCCGCATTCACTGCACTGTGCCACCGGGATTACTGAAGTCCATGCCTGGCCCAGAATGTCCCCGCCCAATTTTCTGGCGAGATACCTACCCGAGAGATAACGCTGTGACAGCACATGCCCTAGGGAAGCAGCACGAGCGCGCTCTGAAGGAGTGAGTAATGGATATAACTCATCAGATTCCTGCTCACTCAGGGATATTGCACCCCAGAGCAAAACAAAGGATTCAGACATGAATAGAAACTAGTTCTGCAACGTCACGAAAGCTTGCCACGGAGCAAGCACCTCTGACTTCTCACCGAGAACGGCATCGCCTGAGACTGCCTCAGGTAGTGACACCGTCTCATCAGACAGGTTCGCAACAACCGTCAACACTCGACCGTTCAGCTCGCGTGTGTAAGCGAAGAGTTGCTCGTGTTCAATCCAGAGCATGTCGAACGACCCATCAACCACTACGTCCATGCCGTGACGCATGGAAATAAGTTTTTGGTAATGGTGGAAGACAGAATCAGCATCATCTACAGCAGCTGCTGCGTTGATCTCGGGGTAGTTGGTGTTGACCGAAATCCAGGGTTCACCCGTGGTGAAACCCGCATTGGCTGAGTCATCCCACTGCATGGGTGTGCGGGCATTGTCGCGGCCCTTGTAACCGACGGCTTTGAGGACATAGTCCTCAGAGATTCCCATGCCGGGTGCCTCAGCTGCCCAGTTGAGGGTTTCCAGGTCACGGTATTGGCTCAATTTGGTGAAGTGAGCACTGGTCATACCGAACTCTTCACCCTGATACACATACGGCGTTCCACGCATCAAGTGCAGCACAGTGCCGAAGGCTTTGGCCGAGTTCACCCGGTGTTCTGCTGAGTCATTGCCCCAGCGCGAGACAATACGTGGCTGGTCGTGGTTGTTCCAATAGAGGGAGTTCCAGCCAACCTGCTCGAGACCCTTCTGCCACTTATTGAGGTTCTCTTTGAGCGCCTTGACCGTGAAGGGAACCAAATCCCACTTGCCAAAGCCACCCTCACGGGTGTCAAGGTCCATGTGTTCGAAGGTGAACACCATGTTGAGTTCGTGGCGTTCAGGTGCGGTGTAGAGCTGAGCGAGCTCAACGGTGCAGCCAGGCATCTCACCGACCGTAATCAGCCCCTTATCGCGGAGAACCTCTCGGTTCATTTCCTGGAGGAATTCGTGAATACGCGGACCGTTCATCCAGGGACCAAATAGATCGTCTGCTTCGGAGAAATCTTGGTGCTTGGAAATGAGGTTGATGACGTCCATGCGGAAGCCATCCACGCCCTGCTCGAGCCACCAGTTCATCATTGAATACACAGCTGCACGGACTTCGGGGTTTTCCCAGTTCAGGTCAGGCTGCTTTTTGGAGAAGATGTGCAGGAAGTATTGCTGAGTGTTTTCATTCCACTGCCACACTGAGCCAGAGAAAGCCGCTTGGTGGTCGGTGGGTTCATGGCCGTCGACGGCGTCACGCCAGATATACCAATCACGCTTGGGGTTATCTATCGAAGATGCGCTTTCCACAAACCACGGGTGCTCATCTGAGGTGTGATTGACCACGAGGTCCATCACGAGCTTCATTCCTCGGGCATGAGTCTCATTGATGAGATGACGCATGTCCTCAAGCGTGCCAAAGAGAGGATCGATGTCTTGGTAGTCCGAGATGTCATAGCCGTTGTCATCTTGAGGGGACTTGTAGACAGGAGAAAGCCAGAGAACATCCACGCCCAAGTCAGCCAGGTAGTCGAGCTTGGAAGTTATGCCGGGGATGTCTCCAATTCCGTCGCCGTTTGAGTCAGCGAATGAGCGAGGGTAGATCTGGTACACAACGGCACCCTTCCACCAGTCGTCTTTGCCCAGGGTGATGCTCATGTGTCTCCTTGTTGTCTCAACTAACAACTGTATTGGTGTGTGGGACTACAGAAACTTTTTTCTCACCAGCACTGACGAAGAAACACCTCTTCTAGCTAGGGTGAATGAGTTCCCACAAGGAGGTAGAACCACATGGGCGTCGAAAACAACACCCGCGATATCGAAGAAACCGTCGTTACTGACTTCACCGACCGCATGAGTTATGGCGGTTATCTCGATCTCGACACTCTTCTCTCAGCACAGAAACCCTTGAGTGATCATCATGATGAACTGCTGTTCATCATTCAGCACCAGACCACGGAACTCTGGATGAAGTTAATGGTGCACGAACTTATCGGTGCAGCGAACTATCTGCGCAACGACGATTTGGGTCAAGCTCTCAAATGCATTGCTCGGCTCAAGCACATCCAAAAGACTCTCACCGAGCAGTGGTCTGTCCTGGCCACGTTGACTCCCAGTGAATATGCACAATTTCGTGACCGTTTAGGTAACTCGAGCGGTTTTCAATCACACCAATATCGCGCCATCGAATTCATGCTGGGCAATAAGAACGAGAAGATGATCAAAGTCTTTGACGCTGATCCTGAAGCTCAAGCTCTTCTCGTAACTGCATTGAATGCCCCCACCATCTATGACGAATTCCTGCGATACCTCTCTCGCCGCGGATATGACATCCCTGATGACGTACTCAACCGCGACGTCACCAAAGCTTGGGTGTTCTCCGAGGATTTACTGTCGGTGTTTATCTCGATCTATAACGAGCACGAAGAACACTGGGAAGCATACGAAACCTGCGAAGAACTTGTGGACTTAGAAGAAAACTTCCAGTTCTGGCGCTTCCGTCACCTGCGCACGGTGCAACGCATCATCGGAATGAAGATGGGTACGGGTGGAAGCTCTGGTGCTCCTTTCTTACAAAAAGCTCTCGAACTGACGTTCTTCCCTGAACTCTTTGCCGTGCGCACTGAGATTGGAAAGTAGTCAGCCAAAGTGTCTTCAGCGCGCTCAGGAGAACACACCAACCCTTACGGGGTTGGTGTTCCAGCGCGCCTATCATCGGGCGAGCGCGGAACCGTGTTCCCTCTTTTTGGCGATTCCCATGTTCACCTTGGCTTGGTAGACCCGACTGGCCTACCTGGGGCAGGTATTGGGCGAGTGCTAGATACGGGCTGGTCGCTTCCTGCCCAACACGAGTGGGCGGCAGGGAGTATTCCTGGTCTGGATGTTGACTTCGCTGGTAACTTCTTGGCTGCCCCCGGAGGTTACCCTTCTGACCGCTCATGGGCTCCTGCTGATGCCACAATCTTTGTCTTTGATCCTGAGCAAGCTGTTGCCAACCAGGTTGCTGCAGGCGCACGTGCAATCAAGATCACGCTCAATGCTGACGCCGGTCCTGTGCACTCTGATGAGGTGCTTGCTCAACTTGTCATCGCCGCACAACAACATGGGCTGGCTCCTGTGATTCACGCTGAAGGAGCAGGAAAAGCACAGCGTGCCATCAGCTCTGGCAGGGTGGTGCTTGCTCACACGCCGTTTACGGAAATTCTCTCTGACGAGCTGATCGGCTTCGCCGCAGAAAACAATATGGGCTGGATGAGCACGCTAGATATTCATGGTTACGGCAGCTATACCGAAACCTTCGATATTGCATGTGCCAATCTGCGTCGTTTTATTGCCGCAGGTGGAACAGTGTTTTATGGCACAGACCTGGGTAATGGGCCTTTGCCTTTAGGCATCAACGTCCGAGAACTCACCGCTTTGGAAGCCTGTGGCATGAAACCCAAACAGATCAGTGAGTCATTGACCTCCTGGTGGGAAACGAAAAACGATCTGACTCCCTCCACACGTGTGAGCTTCATCTCCGATATATCAGACGGCAGCTCCGCAGATTTCTGCACATGGCTTACTTCTGCGCGTATCGTCGAAACCACCGAAGTGGAGTACCTATGACCAGTTTTGAAACACTCGCAGCTCAGCTAGATCAATCCGATCCGCTAGCTGTTCATCGTGCCAAGTTTTATGGAACAGACGAAGCAACCCGCACCTCCACACCCGGGATGCCTCTGGCGTACTTCGATGGCAACTCGTTGGGCCGCCCCATGCAGGCCAGCTTTGACCGCATTGAAGCTTTCTTACGTCACGACTGGGGAACACGCCTCATTCGAAGCTGGGACGAGCAGTGGCTCAACTTGCCGCTCGAACTCGGGAACAAAATTGGTAGTGCAGCTCTTGGTGCTGCACCTGGACAAACTTTCGTTGGGGACTCCACCAGCGTGCTGTTATACAAGATGGCGCGGGCTGCCATTGCCGCTCGACCAGGTCGGACCGAGATTGTTCTCGACACAGACAACTTCCCCACCGACCGCTACCTGCTTGAAGGTATCGCTGACGAACTGAGCATGACGTTGGTGTGGATTGAGGTTGACGCCTCTGCAGGTGTTACGCCTGAACAGGTCGCTGCTGTTGTGAACTCCAACACCGCACTGGTTTTGCTGAGCCACGTTGCCTACCGCTCAGGCTTTATGGCTGATGCTCCTGCAATCACGAAAATCACCCACGACGCTGGCGCATTGATTGTGTGGGACCTCAGTCACTCGGTTGGCTCTGTCGTAGTCGAGTTAGATAATTGGAACGTCGACATTGCCGTGGGATGCTCCTATAAGTACCTCTGCGGTGGCCCCGGTGCTCCTGCCTGGGCGTATGTGCGCAGAGACTTACAGACCCAGATTGAACAACCCATCCAAGGCTGGTGGGGAACTAAGAATATGTTCCTGATGGGTCCTGGCTATGACCCTGAGAATGACCTGCGCCGCTTCATTACTGGCACCACGCCCGTTGTGGGAATGCAGGCCATGATTGACCCTGTTGAGCTCATCGGAGAAGTCAGTATTGAAGCCATCCGTGCCAAGTCCCTGCTGCTGACACAGTTCGTGATCGACTACACAGACGAAGTGTTAGCACCACTGGACGTGACCGTGGCAACGCCACGCGACCCCGCCCAGCGTGGTGGCCATGTCACGTTGAACCACCCTCACATGCGTGAAGTAAATGCGTTGCTGTGGAAAGAAGACATCATTCCCGACTACCGCGATCCCCACGGATTACGCATCGGATTATCGCCACTGACAACTTCTTTCCAGGAAGTCTTTCTTGGCATGGAGAGAGTCAAGGAGACACTGCTCTCCCTCCGATAGGATTGAGGTATTCCCTTACTCGCGAAATCGCTGGAGTCGCCCCCATGCCCACCATCGTTGTCGAGGTAATGCCCAAGGCTGAAATTCTTGACCCACAGGGCAAGGCAGTCGCTGGCGCTCTTACCCGCCTAGGTCATAACCAATTCACCGGTGTTCGCATCGGCAAGCGCTTCGAGCTCACCGTTGACGGCCCTGTCACTGCTGAAACCCTGGAAGCCGTCAAGACCATCGCGGAGGACATCCTCTCGAACTCGGTCATCGAAGATGTCGTCAGCATCTCCGAGGCCAAGTAATGCGCGTCGGAGTCATCACCTTCCCCGGCTCACTTGATGAGCGTGACGCGCAGCGTGCGGTCAAGCTAGCTGGTGGAACTCCCGTTGCCCTCTGGCACGGTGCGCACAATCTCGAAGGCGTGGAAGCAATCATTCTTCCCGGTGGATTTAGCTACGGCGACTACCTGCGTGCAGGCTCTATTGCCAGCCACGCCCCCATCATGGCTGAGGTCATTGACGCAGCTCACAAGGGTATGCCTGTCCTCGGTATTTGTAACGGATTCCAGATGCTGGCAGAGGCACGCCTGGTTCCCGGTGCTCACACTCGCAATGACTGCCAGACTTTTGTTCGTCGCGATCAGAAGCTCGTCGTGGAGAACAACAACACGGCGTGGACGAAAGACTTTGCCCAGGGTGAAGAAATCATTATTCCCCTCAAGAACGCAGATGGCCGCTTCGTCGCTGATGCAGACACCATCAAACGGATTGAAGACAACGGTCAAGTCACCTTCCGCTATGTCGGCGTGAACCCCAACGGTTCACTCGATGACATTGCCGGTGTGTCGAACGAAGCCGGAAACGTGGTTGGTTTGATGCCTCACCCCGAGCACGCAGTGGAGCCAGGCTTTGGCCCCGACACTGCGGTAGCAATGCGCTCAGGTCTTGATGGGCTCAAATTCTTTACTTCCGTCATCCAAAGCACGATCCTGTCCAAGGCATAGGCTTCGTGAACGCAGCAAACACAGCACACGCCCCGGGCTTCACTCCCCGCAAGCTCTATTTTGTTCTCGCCATTGCGGAAGCATGCACCTGGACACTGTTGATCACTGGCTTGATCTTGCGAGCTACCACCGGCATTGACCAAACCTTATTCACCACCATCGGTGGACTACACGGTTTCGTATTTATTGCCTATGGCGCAACCTCCATCCTCATCGCCTTCAACCAGCGCTGGGGATTCTGGATGGGTTTGCTTGCCGTCATCACGGCAATCCTGCCCTATGCCACCATTCCTTTCGAACTTGTTCAAGCCAAGCGCGGAGCACTCGAAGGACCCTGGCGCCGTGAGGCAACGGATGATCCACGTGATGCCCGTCCGTTAGACCGACTTTTCCGCTGGTTCTTGAACCACCCGATTTTGTTGATACTGGTCATTGTTCTGGCGATTGTCGCCGTCTTCACAACTTTGCTCATCCTCGGTCCTCCCGGGGGACGCTAAAGATAATGAGCACTCTCACTTTTCCCACCCACATGAAGGGACTTCACGCGTGAGCAACCACGTCGCCGACACCGTAGAGAACGCCATCGCAACCCCCGACAAGGTTCAGCCCTACGGCGCCCTTGGCCTCAAGGATGACGAGTACGCCAAGATTCGTGAAATCCTCGGTCGCCGCCCCACCTCCGGTGAGCTGGCGATGTATTCGGTGATGTGGAGTGAGCACTGCTCCTACAAGTCTTCGAAGATTTACCTTCGTCAGTTTGGCCAGAAGGTCAGCGAGAAGATGAAAGAAAAGCTGATGGTCGGCATGGGCGAGAATGCCGGTGTTGTCGATGTCGGCGAAGGCTGGGCTGTCACCTTTAAGGTGGAGAGCCACAACCACCCCAGCTACATCGAGCCTTTCCAGGGTGCTGCCACCGGTGTGGGTGGAATCGTCCGTGACATCATCTCGATGGGTGCACGACCCGTAGCTGTGATGGACCAGCTTCGCTTTGGTGCCATTGACCACCCTGACACTCCTCGTGTACTCCACGGTGTTGTCGGCGGTATTAGCTTCTATGGCAACTGCCTGGGGCTACCCAACATTGGTGGCGAGACCTACTTCGACTCTTGCTACCAGGGCAACCCACTCGTGAACGCGCTTTCTGTTGGTGTGCTGCGTCACGAAGACCTTCACCTGGCAAACGCTTCTGGTGTTGGCAACAAGATTGTTCTCTTCGGTGCTCGCACCGGTGGTGATGGTATCGGTGGCGCTTCGATTCTTGCCTCTGACTCGTTCGATTCCACCGGACCCACCAAGCGTCCTGCTGTTCAGGTAGGAGACCCCTTCGCTGAGAAGGTGCTCATCGAGTGCTGCCTGGAGCTCTACCGAGAAGGCCTCGTTGAAGGTATTCAAGACCTTGGTGCTGCAGGTATTTCTTGTGCAACAAGTGAGCTCGCCTCCAACGGTGACGGTGGCATGTTTGTTGAACTCGACAATGTTCTGCTGCGCGACCCCACCCTCACAGCTGAAGAAATTCTCATGTCAGAGAGCCAAGAACGCATGATGGCTGTAGTCAAGCCTGAACTGCTCGATCAGTTCATGGCTGTGGTGAACAAGTGGGATGTGGAAACCAGTGTTCTCGGTGAAGTGACCGACACCGGTCGTCTCGTGATCCACCACGGTGGCGAAGAAATCGTGAACGTGGACCCTCGCACCGTCGCAATCGACGGTCCTGTTTATGAGCGTCCCGTTGCATACCCCACATGGATTGATGCTCTCAACGCAGACTCTGCTGACAAGCTCGCTCGCCCACAGAGTGGTGCAGAGCTCAAGGATCAGTTCTTGAAGCTTGTTGCAAGCCCGAACTTGGCAGACAAGTCCCTGATCACCACCCAGTATGACTACTTCGTGATGGGAAACACCGCGCTCAGTTTCCCTGACGACGCCGGCATGATTCGCGTCGACGAAGAATCCGGTCTCGGCTTTGCTATCGCCACCGATGCCAACGGTCGCTACTGCCAGCTTGACCCCTATAACGGTGCTCGTTTGGCTCTTGCAGAGGCATACCGCAACGTTGCCGTCTCAGGTGCTGTTCCTGCAGCGGTTACTGACTGCCTCAACTTCGGTTCTCCCGAGAACCCCGAAGTAATGTGGCAGTTCAAGCAAGCTGTTGCTGGTTTGGCCGATGGTTGCTTGGAGCTCGAGATTCCCGTCACGGGTGGAAACGTCTCCTTCTATAACCAGACCGGTGATGCACCTATTCACCCCACTCCTGTGGTGGGCGTGCTCGGTGTGATTGATGACGTTGCTCGCCGTATTCCTTCCGCATGGCAGGACGAAGGAAACAACATCTACCTCCTCGGCTACACTCGCACCGAGCTTGATGGTTCGGCATGGGCTGGCACAATCCACAACCACCTCGGTGGTGTTCCACCCGTTGTTGATCTGGCTCAAGAAAAAGAGTTAGCAGATCTTCTCCAGGGCGCTGCTATTGAAAGCTTGATCCTTTCTGCCCATGACCTCAGCGACGGTGGTCTGGGACAGGCGCTTGCTGAGTCCGTCATGCGCTTCGGCGTTGGCGCACGCGTCTGGCTCGATGAAATCATCGAGCGCGATGGTGTGGACGCCGCTACTGCGCTGTTCTCTGAATCAACAGGTCGTGTGATCGTCTCTGTTCCACGCGAAGATGATGTTCGCTTTATCGGTCTGTGTGAAGCACGAAACTATCCCGTCTTACGTATCGGTGTGACCGATCAAGGCGGAGCAGACGCCAAGCTTGATGTTCAGGGCCTGTTCGAGGTTTCTGTCGCTGAGATTCGCCAGCGCAGCAACGAAACGTTGCCCAAGTATTTCGGTTAGTTTCATCTCTGGAGGCATCATGACTTTACCTGTTGGCGGCCCTCGACTAGAGATGAATGACGGATTGGTCATTCCTCAAATTGGCTATGGCGTATACAAGGTCGATGATGAGGTTGCTGAAGAGACCGTAGTGACAGCGCTGGGTTCCGGCTACCGCCACATTGATACTGCGTCTCTCTATGAGAACGAGAGAGGTGTCGGGGCAGCTGTCGCCGCATCAGGTATCCCACGTGAAGAAATCTTCATCACAACCAAACTCTGGAACACTGACCAAGCTCCAGAGGATGCTTGGAAAGCAATCCACAAAAGCCTTGATCTTCTCGGCATGGACTACGTGGATTTGTATTTGATTCATTGGCCGTCTCCCTGGAGAGGCAACTTCCTTTCTGCCTGGGAAACCCTCATTGAGATGCGCGATAAAGGTCTGGTGAAGTCAATCGGTGTCTCCAACTTCGAAGAAGAACACCTCACTGAGATCATTTCGGCAACCGGGGTTGTTCCTGCGGTCAACCAGATTGAACTTCATCCCTATCTCCAACAGGATGCTCTTTCGCAAGTCGACTCACAGCTGGGAATACTCACCGAAGCGTGGTCTCCACTAGGTCGTGGAGCAGCTTTAGAAGATGCTGTTTTGAGCTCTATTGCTCTCAAGCACAACGTCAGCATTGCCCAGGTCATTATTCGCTGGCACATTCAATCCAGACGAGTTGTCATCCCTAAGTCAGTGATGACCTCTCGAATTCAATCCAACTTTGATGTGTTCGGTTTCGAGCTTGATCAGGATGATCTTGCAGCAATCAAGACTCTGAACACAGACAGTCGTATCGGTCCAGATCCCAAGACTGCTGACTTTTAAGTGGCTGGGGGAATTGTGGACTTTGTATTACCAATACTCATTACTGCTTTTTGGGGTGCAATTGCGGTAGGGATGTTGATCCGATTTACGCGAGCAAAGAAGGGTAAACGAATCAGAACTGCCGCAGAACCTCTCGTAGCAGCAGCCGAGTCGTACCAGGAGAATCTCATTGGTAAAACAGGCATGCAAAATCTCAACGAAGCTTCGGATTTGGATCAATCCAAGTAGTAACTGCTCTTACAGAGTTTTGATTGCCAGACTGTTGAGTTCCTGACCAACCTGATATTGCTCACCGAGTACTAGCCGTCCTTCAATGGTGAGGCTGGTGCGATATTCATTGCTGTCGCCGATGCGTTCAAGCTTCACTAACGGCACAAATGTTTCTGGGGTGAGGATTCCCCCTTGCGCGATGAGGAGAGTTCCCGCTCCATTCTGCAGTTCGATGAGTGGGTTCTTGAGCACGATGTTCATCATGCCCCAATGGCCACTAAGCTTGGCAGTTCCTTGGAACTGTAATGTTCCAGTTGCGGTTTCAGCATCAAAGTTCGAGGCAGCGCTGTCTTCACTAAATGTGAATAGATTGCCTTCAAACGCAGCAGGAAAGTCTGCTTCGATAAGGCCATCTTCAATGCCGCGCAAATAACCCAATAATGAATCTTTGATGCCCCACTGGAGCTGGTATTGATTCATGTTTAGCCTCGCGCTTGCACGTGGTGATGAATAACTTCTTCCACAACAAAGTGGAACCACTTCTCGGCAAAGGTGGGATCCAAGTTGGCCTCCTCTGCCAGTGCACGCAGTCTGGCAACCTGGCGAGCTTCACGCTCGGGGTCTGAGGGTGGAAGGTTGTTGGCAGCTTTGAGGGTTCCGACCTTTTGAGTGAACTTAAATCGTTCAGCAAGCATGTGAATGAGAGCAGCATCGATGTTATCGATGCTCTCGCGAATGCCTGCAAGCTCTGCTGCGACCTCAGGGGTCATCTCGTTCTGCGCCATAGATTCAGGGTAGCGCAGGAGTGATTACTTCTGAGCTTGCCTGCGCATGATGAGCACACCAGCAATGACGATGGCGCCACCGACTGGTTCATACCAGTGCAGACTTTCGCCGAGAAAGACAACACCAAGCATGATTCCAACAATCGGCATCACATAGGTCACCGAGGATGCGCGAGTGGGGCCCCAGGAATCAAGAACATCGTTGAACCACAAATAAGCGAGGCCTGTTCCACCAAAGCCGATGATCGAAATAGCAACAATGCTCGTCCAATCAATCGTGAGTGGACCGGTTGCTAAGAATGGTGTGAGCAACAGCATGAAGAAAGCTGCCGCTCCCACTTCGATAATCGAGATGGCCTTGGCTGAAACGCCACGGGGGAAGACAAACTTCTTCAGATAAGTTCCTGAGAATCCATACATCACAGCTGCGCTCAGTGCGGCAATCTGGCCCCAGAAGCCACCGCCTAAGTCTGTAATTGTCCAGGGTGCGATAACCACGACAAGTCCTGCCAGACCAACCAGCACACCAACTGCCTGGTTGCGATTGAAGTTCTCAACCCGCAACACATATACAGCAATGATGGCGGTCATGATGGGCGTCAGGCCGTTGTAAATGGTGGCAACGGCAGAGGTGATGTATTGCTCAGCCCAGGGGAAAAAGATGAAGGGGATACCAATACCGATGATTCCGGCGACCGCGATGTGGCCCCAGAGCTTGAGGTCTTTGGGTAGTTGTTCTCGGCTAATCAGCCAGAACACCAACATGAACACACCACCGGCAACCACGCGTGACCATGCTATTTGCCCCCAGCTCAGGGTGTCCAGAGCAATCTTGATAAAGAAGAAACTCGAACCCCACAACAACGCCAACGCCACAAACTTGAAAACAATAATTGCCGGAGATTGGCCACGTTTAGTCGTAGCAGCTGGGGAAGTCATAGCTATCTCAGCCTAGACCCGTGTGTACTCGTTCGGGTGTAAACGACCAAAGAATTATGCCCGATTGGTCAGACAGGGACTATTTATTCAGATCTGCTTCAGCGCGTTGGCGCCAGATATCAAGAGTGTTGTCATTGATAGCTTGCTGAGCAGTTGCCACTTCAGCAGGAGTAACAAGGCCACTTTCCACAGCACTGGAAATATCTGCCGTCGAGAGAAGAACTGCCGCGAGTAAAACTCCTTTAGCACTGACATCTGCTGGAAGTATTTTCGTCAGAATGTCGTTCGTTGCTGACGGGGTAACGGCGGGCTTAGCTTCTGCGGCGCAGGCAGATAGACCAGCTACAGCAACTGTAATCAATCCAATAACTGCGACCGCGCGCAACCAAGATTTTCTGTTCACGTATTGCTCACGTTAGCGGTTATTTTTATTTGAGTTACCCTGTCCCTGGCCACCAGGGTTGGCAGGCTTTCCAGCATTTCCGGATTTACCCGGAGCTTGCTCGACACTGATGCCTGGACCTTGCTGAGTTGACGACTCTGGCGAGACAACGTCTTGCTGTCCTGGAGTTTGAGGCACAACAGTGTTGCTAGATCCATTCTTGTTTTGTTGTGCTTGTTCTGGCAAAGCAGGTGCCTGAGCACGCCCACGAACTTCGCCTACGACAGCGTTCAGTCGAGCTTGAACCTCTGGTGTTGCTCCCGCAACTCCAGAGGAAACAGCGGCTTCAAGTTTTGCCGTTGCACGGACGAGGTGAGCCTCAAGTTCTGCGCGCTGAGCCTCTAGTTCTGCTAGGGCAGAAGCTTGTTCTTCTTCAGGAAGAGTCGCAACTGCAGCAATAGCTTCATCCAGTGTGGCAAGTTCTGCTTGTGCGTGGGCTATTTGAAGCTGGAAACCAAGTGTGCGTGCACATGAGGAAGTGGATTGTCCATCAGTCCGACAGAGTTCAAAATCTGCACGAATTGCTTCAAAAGCTGCGGCCCAAGCTGGCTCCTCTTCAGTCCATGCATCGCTTTCTTCAGCCAAGTTTTCATCTATGAGATCGGCGAGCTCTGTATCGGTTGGGGCCGTAGTTTCCTCAGGTGACGGAGTTGAGGTTGGATCTGTGACTGTTTCTTCGACGACCTGCACAATTGCAGGATCAATAATTCCTACCTCGATCGCTTCTGATACATCCTGCTGAAGCTCTGCCAAGAGCACTGGATCAGTAACCGTGGTGTCTAACCCGCTGAGAGAGGTCTGTATCAGCGTTTCAGTGACTGCATCACTCGTTTCGGCATACGCTGCATTGACTCCAAGACCAAAGACGAGGGCAGGAACAGTTGCACAAACAGTAAGTGCGGAAACGATTAAGCGATGTGTCATTCTTGTAGTATTCCAAACTAATCTGTTTATTACCTGTGCGTGGTGATTAGCCGACGAGATCGTGCTGCACGATGATGGCATCACGTGCAGGGCCAACGCCGATCGCGGAGAAGCGGGCGCCGCTCATGGCTTCCAAAGCAGTGACATAGTCCTGAGCGTTCTTGGGAAGATCGCTGAACTTTCGTGCACCGGTGATGTCTTCGCTCCAGCCGGGGAAGTATTCCAAGATGGGCTTAGCGTGGTGGAAGTCTGTCTGGTTAACAGGAACCTCATCATGGCGAACACCATCAACGTCGTACGCAACACACACAGGAATCTTCTCTAGACCAGTGAGAACATCCAGCTTGGTCAACACAAAGTCGGTCACACCGTTGATACGCGCGGTGTATCGAGCAATGGGTGCGTCATACCAACCACAACGGCGAGGACGTCCGGTAGTGGTGCCAAACTCGAAGCCCTTTGCGCGCAGGAATTCACCATCAGCATCAAAGAGCTCGGTGGGGAAGGGACCAGCACCGACTCGTGTTGTGTAGGCCTTGATGACAGCAATCACACGCTCGAACTTGTTGGGCCCAATACCGGAACCGGTCGAAGCGCCACCTGCTGTGGCGTTAGAAGAGGTAACGAAGGGGTAGGTTCCATGATCGATGTCCAGCATGGTTGCCTGGCCACCTTCAAAGAGGACAACCTTGTCAGCTTCGAGAGCCTGGTTGAGCTCCAGCGCGGTGTCAGCGACCATGGGCGCTAAGCGCTCACGGTAGGAAAGAAGTTCTTCAATAACAGCGTCGGCAGATATGGCCCGACGGTTATAAATCTTGGCAAGAAGGTGGTTCTTGATATCCAATGCTGCTTCAACTTTTTGACGCAGAATTCCTTCGTCAAAAATGTCTTGGATGCGAATACCCACCCGGTTGATCTTGTCGGCGTAGGTGGGGCCAATGCCACGGCCCGTAGTACCAATCTGGCGCTTGCCTAGGAAGCGCTCGGTGACCTTGTCCAAGGTGCGGTGGTAGTCGGTGATGACGTGGGCGTTAGCGCTCACGCGCAGCTTCGAGGTGTCGATGCCACGAGAGTTCAGGGCGTCCAACTCAGCAAAGAGCACAGAAATGTCAATGACTACACCGTTCGCAATCACGGGAGTAACACCAGGAGTGAGAATGCCGGAAGGAAGAAGGTGGAGGGCATACTTCTCGTCACCAATAACTACGGTGTGACCGGCATTGTTTCCACCGTTGAACTTGACCACGTAGTCGATGCGCTCAGCGAGAAGGTCGGTAGCTTTACCCTTACCTTCATCGCCCCACTGGGCACCAATCAACACGATTGCTGGCATGACGATATCCCCTCGTCCCTTGTTCGGCGAGCGCGACTGCGACCTGCCAGTAATTCATTCTACCGGCTGGGCAATGTCTATTTCTTGCAGTTCCTTATGCGGCAGCAGTGGCCAAGAGAATAACATCGATCGCCTTGCGCTCCTGTCCGCCAGAGTCAAAGAAACGATCTCTCATCGTCACAGTGTGTACCTTCAATCCGAGTGCGTCACAGGCTGCACGAAGCTCATCCTGGGTTGGGTTGAGCTCTGGGCTTGGTGGTCCGCCAAAGCCCTGTTCGAGGTTTTCTCGGGCATGCCACACACCAAACAATGTGCCACCTGGGCGCAGACTCTTCGCTGCCGTGGAAATGGCGGCGGCGAGGTCTGCTGCAGGAATCTGGAGGTATGCCACAACTGCAAGGTCTACTGGTTTGGTGACGCAGGATTCAGGTTGAGTCGCATCCACTGTTGTTCCTGTGCACAGTTCTAAGAGACCCTCACGTTCAGCACGTTGCAGAAATTTTTCTACGGCGACTGGTGAGAAGTCAGAATTCTCAACATGCCAGCCGCGGCCGGCAAACCACAGGGCATTGCGCCCTTCTCCGCCACCCAGATCGAGCATCTTTCCTGTGGGGAGTCCAGAGAGATACTCAACAACAAACTGATTGGGTTCTAAAGACCAGACCATCTCAGATTCTGCATACCGCTGATCCCAAGCTTCAGGAGAGTTCCGTGTCGTCATCTCTGCAAGCCTATCTTCTGCGAATTCTCATCATTCTCAGAATTACTCCGCATACCAGGACAGTTCCTGCCACAATGAGCGAAGTCGGAGGTAGCGTCACGACGAGAAGAGCACACACTAACGCTCCTGCTATGGCAGTAAATCGAGGATATAGGCGGTGAGTTTTGTCCTGTTTCAGAGCAGAAAGATTCGTGACGAAGTAGTAGAAGAGAACTCCGGCGGAAGAAAATCCGATAGCACCTCGAATATCAGCGCTTGACACAACAACAATGACAATGATTCCAACAAGCAATTCTGCGCGGTGTGGAACGTGGAATCTCGGGTGTACTTCTGCAAGCCACTGAGGAACATCCTTGTTGCGACCCATTGCGAACAAAGTCCGGCTTATTCCGGCAATGAGTGCCAAAAGTGAACCTGCGCATGCCAACGCCGCTCCCATCACGATGGCGGTGCTCCATGAGCTCAGTCCAGCGACCTCGAGCGCATCGAGTAGGGGTCGAGTGCTCGATGCGAGCTTCTGTGGACCAAGCAATTCAAGCAGGCTCCACCCCACGCCCATATAGATAAGGAACGCGATAACAAGTGAAATCATGATTGCGCGCGGAATAGTTTTTATCGGCTGCACTACTTCTTCGCCCAAAGTTGCTAAACGGGCATATCCAGCAAACGCAAAGAACAGAAGCCCCGCCGCTTGCGTTATTCCATAAATGTCAGCGGGTGCAGCAGCGGTGGATTGAATAGAACGATCAAGAATGCCGAAGCTAATGAAAGCCAGCAGAACCATAACAACGGGAATCATGAGCGCAACAGCCATCACAATGGTGCGCGTGATGCCTCTCATATTTACCAGAGTCAGTGTCGCGACTGCGAGGATAGCTCCAGGTCGCTGCCATTCTTCCGGAAGCAGATAGGCAGCCAGGGTCAAAGCGATAGCTGCTGAGCTCGCCAGTTTTCCGATGACGAAAGACCACCCAGCAAGATACCCCCACCAGGGGCCCAACATTTCGCGACCAAAGGCGTAAGTTCCACCTGAAGTGGGAAATTGTGCTGCCAGCTGCGCCGACGAGGAAGCATTGAGCCAAGCCGCTAAGGCAGCAAGACATAAAGACAGAAGCAACCACACTCCTGCCGATTGTGCCGCTGGCGCAAATGCCGAAAAGACCCCCGCACCAATCATTGAGCCCAGCCCTAAGGCAACGGCACCGGGCAGTCGGATTGCCCTGCGCAGTTCTATCATGAGCGAGATATTAGCTGGTCAAGGAATCTGAAAAGTTAACGTGCTGCATGATCCACGAGTGCATAGTGACCGCTGCCGCTGCGCTGGCATTGATCGAACGCGTGGAACCAAACTGTGTGATTTCGATGACTGCTTCTGCCGCATTAATTGCCTCAGCAGAAAGACCTGGTCCTTCTTGACCGAAGAGAAACAGGCAGCGCTCGGGGAGTGAATAGGTCTCAATCTTGACGCAGCCCGGGACATTATCAATTGCCAATATGGGAAGGTCGTGTTCTGAGGTCCAGGCCACGAGATCTGCAACGGTGTCGTGATGAAGAACGTGTTGATAGCGGTCTGTGACCATGGCTCCGCGCTTGTTCCAACGCTTACGCCCCACGATGTGGACGGTGTCGGCACCAAAGGCGTTAGCCGATCGAACAATGGAACCGATGTTCATATCGTGTTGCCAGTTCTCAATAGCAACGTGGAAGGGATGACGTTTTTCGTCGAGGTCAGCGACGATTGCTTCCATCTTCCAATAGCGATAACGGTCAATGACGTTACGGGTATCGCCCTTTTCGAGAAGCTCAGGGTCATACCAAGGCTCTACAGGAAGTTCACCAATCCAAGGCCCCACACCCGAGGTGCTGAGCTCGTGTGTGGGTGAGTCAGGAAGTTCAGTCACAGTTACTGAGGCTCAAGCCCAAGGTCTTCAAGACCGATGGCATAGAAGTAGGGGTAGCCGGCCGTTTCAATACGTTGACGAGCATCTGTTGCACGGTCGACAACCACGGCAACACCAGCAACCTCGGCACCGACCTTCTCGAGTGCTTCAATGGCTTTCAGGGGTGAACCACCGGTGGTGGAGGTGTCCTCAAGGACGACTACTCGCTTGCCTGTGAGATCAGGGCCTTCAACCTGGCGGCCACGTCCGTGGTCTTTGGGTTCTTTGCGGACAACAAATGCGTCATAGGGTAGTCCGCGAGCTGCGCCCTGGTGCAAGACCGCTGTCGCAATGGGGTCTGCACCCATGGTGAGACCACCCACGGCGTCAACATCTGGAATCTGTGCAAGGACGTCCAACATAACCTGCCCAATAAGTGGGGCAACGCGGTGATCGAGCGAGATCTTGCGCATGTCTACGTAATAGGTTGCCTTCTTGCCGCTGGTCAGCGTGAAGTCACCGTGGAATACGGCTTCTTCTTTGATGAAGTTGATGAGTTGTTCGCGTGCAGAAGTCATGCTCACAGTTTATCGGCCACTACTTGGCCACTTTGCCTAGTGAGGAAGGGGCTCGAGTGGAACGATGTCTTCGTCATCATCCTCACTAGGTGTTCCAGCAATGTGTTCTTTTTTGCCTTTAGTTGGCCATTCGACGATCACCATAGCGGCAACCATGAAAGCTCCACCAATGATTGTTTTCAGCGCGAGAACTTCCTGACCCACAGCAACGGAGACCACCGCGGTGAACACCACTTCTAGGGTGAGAATGATGGCCACACGCGCAGGTTCCATTTGTGCTTGAGCCCAGGTCTGAACAAAGAAGCCGATGACGGTGGCAAAGATGGCCGTGAAGAGGACAGCCATCCAGACATCAACAGTGGGTGGTCCTTGGTAGCCATCTGGAAGTGCACCAATCCAACACACCACTGCCACAAACAACAGCTGAACAAAGGTGAGCGCGTAGGAATCAAGGCCTGAACTGAATTTACCCAGACCAACGATGTGTAGGGCGTAGAGAACTGCGCAGACAATGCCCCAGATCTGGCCAACCTCAATGGTTACACCAGTGATAGAAATCAGCCCTAAACCAATCAGTGCCAACACGGCACCAACGGCCACCTTGATTCCGACTTTGCGGCGGAAAATAATCCAACCCAAAACTGGAGTGAGAACCACATAGGTTCCGGTGAGGAAGCCTGTGATGGCAGCAGTGGTCATCTCTAAGGCAAGGGTTTGAGTGATGTAAGCAAGCCCTAAGACCACTCCGAGGCCAGCACCGACGGCAAGCATTTTGCCCTGGAGGGCCAGCACAACCTTGGGTTTGATAGCCAGCATGATTCCAGCGGCAATGGTGAATCTGATCGCCAGAAAGTCAAAGAACGGTTGCTGCTCGATAGCAGGTTTCATCACCACAAAGGCGATACCCCACATCGCTGCCACTGAGACCAGTGACCACACAGCAAGGCGGGAGGTTTTCATCCCTCCAGCCTAGCTAGGAGGCAGCCGGTCTAAGAATTTGAACGACGGCGACGAATCGGTGAATCATCATCACCATCGTCATCGATAACCAAGGTGTCAAAGACAGGCTCTGTTGATGAGGCAGTTGGTGCGGGTGTTCCTGCCTTTGCCTGCTTCTTTTCAGCACGCTTTGCCTTGCGCTTTTCACGACCACCCTCAACCAGGTTGTAGATGGTGGGAAGGACAATCAAGGTCAGCGCTGTTGAAGAAATCAAACCACCAATCACCACGATGGCCAGCGGCTGAGAGATGAAACCACCGGAGCCGGTGATACCCACAGCCATCGGAATCAAAGCAAAGATGGTGGCCAACGCCGTCATCAAGATGGGGCGCAAACGACGAGTCGCACCCTCGGTGAGAGCCTCGCGAACAGGCAGACCCTTAGCTCGGTACTGGTTGACCAAGTCGATCAGCACGATGGCATTTGTCACCACAATTCCGACCAGCATCAACAAACCGATGAAGGAAGGAACACCCAGTGGAACACCGGTGATGACCTGCAGACCAATGGCACCGGTTGCTGCGAAGGGAACTGAGATAAGCAGCAACAGTGGCTGAAGCAGTGATCCAAATGTGGCCACCATGATGATGTAAACCACGAGGATGGCGACCAGGAGTGCAATACCCAGCGAGCTAAACGCGGAAGCTTGGTCGGCGCTCACGCCACCAATCTTCGCTGAGGCACCAGCTGGAAGATTGAGATCAGTGAGAGCTCTGTTGACAGCTGCAGTTGCAGTGCCGAGGTCTTCACTGTTGGGTGTGATGGTGACGGTGGCGCTGCGTTGACCCTTCACCGTGGTCACAGTGGCAGGACCGTCCTTGACCTCTATGGTGGCCAAGGTGTCTAAAGGAACTGGTCCCTGAGCTGTAGGAATAATCAGTGCCGCAAGTTCTGCTTCCGTTGCAGGAGGATCTTCCGAGGCAATGTAGATGTCCA
Organism: Aurantimicrobium sp. MWH-Uga1; assembly: GCF_003325955.1. NCBI lineage: Bacteria > Bacillati > Actinomycetota > Actinomycetes > Micrococcales > Microbacteriaceae > Aurantimicrobium > Aurantimicrobium sp. MWH-Uga1. Next base: position 1,512,139 of record NZ_CP030929.1, read on the forward strand.
GAGTTGTTCCCTCAATCACCACTGTTCCAATGGTGGTGGGACGCATGGCCTGAGCAACATAGCCTGCGAGTGCAACCTCAGAGAAACCAGCCTCCGCTGCTTCAGTGCGATTCACCGTGACAGCAATGTAGGGGCGAGCTTCAGTGAGGTTACTGGTGACCTGCTTCGCTTCAGGCAAAGCAGCCATAGTCTTTTGAACTTCAGCAGCAGCCTTCTCTAGGTCAGCCTGGTTGGGGGCAGTGATGTTGATTTCAATATCGCTGCTAGCACCAAAACCGCCCGAAGAACCAATCGTGATGGTGTCCTTGTCAGCTACCTTCTCGACAGCGATACGAGCATCTTCTTGAATCTTCTGCTGGTCGCCGCCTTCAACGGTGGTAACCGAGTAAGTAATTGCAGTGTCACCACCGCCAACAAAGGCGTCACGTAGTGCGTTCCCTGAAGAACCGATAGAGACCTGGACAATTTCAACACCCGTGGTGTCGAGCAATGCACCTTCAACATCAGCAGCCATGGCATCCTGTGCTTCCAGGCTAGTTCCCGGCTTAATGGCTTCGGTCACCGTGAATGTGTTCTGTCCTGAAGATCCCAGGAAGTTGGTCTTCATCAAAGGCAGGATTGCACCGGTGCCAACAAGCACGAGCACGGCAAGAATAATCGTGACAACGCTGTGCTTGAGTGTCCAGTTGATAATCGGCAGGTAGCCCTTTTGCAGCCAGCCAGGCTTTTCTTCTCCGGCGAGCTCAGCTTCTTTAGCTTTCTGTGCACGCTTTCCAGTTTCAGAGGGTGCACGAAGGAACCAGTAGGCCAGCACGGGAACGATCGTCAATGAAACGAGCAGTGACGCAACCAGCGCGATGGTGACCGTCAGAGCGAAGGGGCGGAACAGTTCACCGGTGATATCTCCCACGAAAGCGAGAGGCAAGAATACGGCAACAGTAGTTGCAGTAGAGGCCGTGATAGCCCCAGCAACTTCACGTACGGCATCCACGATGGTTTCAGCGCGGTCCACACCTGGAACAAGTCGACGCTTAATGTTTTCAATGACCACGATGGAGTCATCAACAACTCGACCAATGGCAATCGTCAGCGCACCCAGGGTGAGGATGTTGAGTGTGTAGTTTGACGCCTGCAGACCAATGAAGGTGATGAGGACCGAGGTGGGGATCGAGATTGCCGTCACGATGGTCGATCGAATCGACAGCAGGAAGACCAGGATTACCAGAACAGCAAAGAGCAGACCCAGCAAACCTTCGGTAGTTAGAGACTCGATAGATTTTTCGATATAGGGAGCCTGGTCAAAGACAACAGTAAATGTCGCATTGTTTCCCAAGCTCGCCTGAAGTTCAGGAATAACGGCATTGACTGCGTGAGAGACATCTACCGTGTTCGCACCAGGAAGCTTGGTCACAGCAATGGTCAATGCGGGCTGTCCGTTGACGCGAGAAATTGTGGTGACGGGAGCATTGGTGAGTTCAACGGTGGAAACATCACCGATGGTGACCACACCTGGACCCTTGGCCCCCACCAGCGGAAGGTTAGCAATCTCTTCTGTTGAGGTAATGCGCTCACCAATTTGGACAGAAAGAGTCTGGTCGTTCTCTGTGATTTCGCCGGCTGGAATCAGAAGGCCATTGGCGTCCAGGGTGTCTTTGATTGCTGCTGTAGTTAGCCCTTGCGCTTGGAGAGCACCAAAATCTGGAGTGATGGTGACGCGCTTTTCAGGAGCACCCAATAGTGCTGCGTCACGAACCCCCTCAACGTCTTTAATTTCACCGAGCGTAGAGGCACGAAGAAGGTCGGCTAGCTCCAGAGTGCTGACATCACTCGAGACTGCAATCTGCATAACGGGAAAGTCGCTAAAGCTTCCAGTGATTACTTGGGGGTCAACATCGGTCGGAAGTTGAGATTTGATGCGGTTGATTGCCTGATTGATTTTCTGTTCAGAAATAATCAGATCTGTGCCGTAGGTAAAGGAGACAGAAATCAGGCTCAGGTTGGTACTTGAGGTCGCTGTGGTGTTTTCGATACCCGGAACACCCTGAATAGCTGTTTCAATCGGGTTCGAGACATCTTGGTTGACCACTTCCGGTGCAGCACCGGGGTAAACTGTCAGCACAGCCAGCTGTGGGAACTGAACGCTCGGCGCCAATTCTTGCTTGAGATTGGTCAGTGCAAGGCCACCAAAAATGGCAACAACGACCGTGACCAGCGCAATGAGTGCGCGGTTTTTCATACTGGCTTTAGCTAAAAGAAACACAAGACCCAGTCTGGCACTACTTTGTAACAAACAAATGTGAGTTCTCTGAGGGAAGAATCGGCGTAAAGTAGCCTTTCGTGAGTCCTGAAGAAACACCCACAGGTTCTATTCCAGAATCTAAGTCACCTAAACGCTGGATTATTGGCGATCCGCTCCCCACTGCGATGCTCGAGGGCGAGCTTCTCAAGAAACGCATTGCCCTTCCGATATTTGCCAGTGACCCACTTTCTTCGGTGGCATACGCCCCTCAAGAATTGTTGATGATTCTGCTTATCGGTGGTCTTGCCTTCCTCAGCTTTGCACCTTGGATTGCCGCCTGTGTCATCTTGCTCATGATTGTGGTGATTGCCAGCTACCGCCAACTCATCAAGGCTTACCCCTCTGGTGGTGGGGACTACGAGGTTGCTCACAAGAACCTGGGTGAAAAAGCCGGTGTTGTTGTAGCGTCTGCTCTGCTCGTTGACTACGTCATGACCGTAGCGGTGTCGGTTGCCTCTGGTGTAGACAACATCATTTCGGCAATTCCCGAATTGGCACCAGAACGTGTCCTGCTTGCATTTGTCTTTGTCATCATCCTTGCCGCCATCAACCTACGTGGTGTTCGCGAATCAGGTAAAGCTTTTGCTTTCCCGACCTACTTCTTCGTAGCCAGCGTCTTTTTCATGATTGTTGTGGGCCTTGTGCGAACAATCATGGGCGACCCCCCCGTGGCTGAATCTTCAGAGTATTTTGTGCAAGGCGAGAACGTAGCCCAAGCAGCCCTGGTCCTCTTGCTCTTGCGTTCATTTGCTAGTGGTTGCGCTGCGCTCACCGGTGTTGAGGCAATTTCTAATGGAGTTCCTGCGTTTCGCGTTCCCAAGATTAAGAACGCCCAGACCACCCTGGTGATTATGGGAGCCATTGCCATCACGCTGTTTGCAGGTCTCATTATCATGGCTTTCATCTCAGGTGTTCGTTATGCCGAAGATGCTTGCCACCTCATCGGCTTTGCCAATTGTGAGACTGTACCTCAACGATCCCTGATGGCACAGATTGCCGCCGCCACCTTCGGCAACAACACCTTCTTGTTTTATGCGATTCAGGCAGGAACCGCCCTAGTGCTATTGCTTGCGGCAAATACTGCCTTCAACGGATTCCCACTCTTGGGTTCCGTTTTGGCACGTGACGGATACGCGCCAAAGTCGTTGGAAACACGTGGTGACCGTCTGATCTACTCCAACGGAGTTATCTCCTTGGGCTTGGCTGCAATTGTGATTTTGGTTGTATTCCAAGCAAACCTCACACAACTCATTCAGCTCTACATCATCGGTGTTTTCGTGTCCTTCACGCTAGGCCAATCCGGCATGGTCGTGCACTGGACCAAACTTCTCAAGACAAAGCCTGAGAATCCTGGAAGCATTAAGCGCTCACGCCTTATCAACATCACAGGTGCAACCTTCACTGCCACAGTTCTCATCATCGTCACCGTGACAAAGTTCACCCACGGTGCCTGGATTGTCTTCTTGGCTATGCCTATTCTCTTCACACTCATGATTGGTGTGAACCGCTACTACCGCGACGTTGAAGCAGAGGTGGCTGTTGACGCTGTCACCACCTTCGGGGCGAAGGGTGACCACGCAATCGTGCTGGTTGGCAAGATGCAAAAGCCCATCCTCAAAGCCATCGACTACGCCATTGCTGCCCGTCACGACTCCATCGAAGCCGTTCACGTCTCAATCAACGAAGTGGCCACCGCTCGACTTGAGTTGGACTGGATACGCCAAAATATTCACCTGCCGCTGCGAATTATTAGCTCGCCCTATCGCGACCTCAGCTGGCCACTGATTCAGCACATCCGTGAACACCGCGCACAACACGGTTCAGAGATTGTGACTGTGTACCTACCCCAATACATCGTGGGCCACTGGTGGGAGCATGCACTGCACAACCACAAGGCACGTCGCCTGAAGATGAAACTTATGCTCGAGCACGGTGTTGCCATCGCCCTGGTGCCCTGGCTACTGGACTCCACAGATCTCATTTATGGTCGTCGTTCACGCCCAGTGCCCGGACAATCACGTCGTGGTGAACCCATACGTCCTCCTGCACGTAAGCCGATGACTCCGGCTAAGCGCGAAAAGACTGACACTGAGTGAAAGATCTGAAAAAAGATCTCTTACCCGTGATCATTGGTGGTGCACTGGGTACAGCATTGCGCATCCTGTTGGACATCATTCTCAGTCTCGTCTTTGCAACTTTCTCCCTCGGTAGCACGATGCTCATCAACGCTGTGGGCTCCTTCGTCTTAGGTTTCTTGGTTGCAGGTCTGTGGGCCAAACCGAAAACTCCACGCTGGTTCAAGGTGGGCATTGGCCCGGGCGTTCTGGGCGGTTTCACCACATTCTCAGGTGTCATGTTGCAGGCACTGCTGATACAGAATCCGATGATGACGGCAGCATTCCTCGCACTCTCTATTGCGACAAGCCTCTTTGCGGCAGTGCTCGGAATCTGGTTGGGAACTCCCCGCAAGAAAGGAGCCCGGCGATGAACGCACTGTCCTTTATTCTCGCCATCGTTGCCGGTGGCCTCGGAGCCGGGCTGCGCTATGGTGCAACCGTTGCGTTGCCTCCCAAGAAGGAAGGCTTCCCGCTGGCAATTTTTATTGTCAACGTGGTGGGCTCATTCCTCATCGGTGTCTTCACTGCACTGTTGATCAACACCGTACTCTCAACCGAGTTGGGCTTCATTCTGGTGGCTGGCTTCTGCGGAGGTTTCACCACCATGAGCACCTTTACGGTGGAGTCAGTGGAACGAATGCAAGCAGGAAAATGGTTCATCACGGGGCTGAACATCGTTGGGTCAACTGCTGCTGGTTTATTGGCTGTTGGAGCTGGCTATGTGATTGCCGGTGGCCCGCTCAGCTCATGAGTGCCGTGCTCATGTTAGACTCGGCCTAGATTTTTTCATTGGTGTCCGGTGATTTTTTCCCGGTGAGCAAGGTAAGGGTTCTCGCATGGGGCGTGGCCGTCAAAAAGCGAAGCACACTAAAGTTGCGCGTGAGCTGAAATACTTCAGCCCTGCTACTGACCTTTCTGCACTCGAGAAAGAGATTGGCCACGCTTCCGACAGTGACGAATACGTGGACAAGTGGGCAGACCTGTACCCAGACGACGAAGACGAGGAAAGTGAAGCTACGGCTTCTGCCTAATTCTTTTTCTGGGCCCGCATTCTGCGATATGCGCTCTGCAGTGCAACAAACAACAGCAACAAGCCAAACAGCTGAGTAGATAGTCGCTCCGGCAAGATAAACGCGAGCGCTACCCCACCAAATGATGCAGCCACAGCGGCAGCTCCTACAATCAAGCCCTCTTTGAGCACGACTAATCCTGCGCGCAGATTAGGTATTGTTCCGGCGATAGCAGTGGGAACCATGGCAAGCAAAGATGTTCCTTTAGCCAGCAGTGCGCTCAGGCCAAAGAACGACATAAATACCGGAACAGCAATAACTCCTCCGCCAATACCGAGCATTCCCGAGGCGACACCCATCAACAGTCCAAGACCAATCAAAGCGAAAGCATTGCCTACACTCATCGTGAACGTGCCGCCTGTCTGTTCAGCCACAAACAAGAGACGCCCGGCTTCGATGAGCATCATGGCGACGAAGGTCCAGTGGATCACAGCTATGGGTAGCACGCGCAAAAGTTTTGAACCGAGCGGTGCCCCGACGATTGCTCCCAGTGCCACCAAACCGGCGACTGCAAAATCTACCTGCTGGTTAATCCCATAGGTGAAGGCGCCCACGATGGAGGTAGGAACGATTGCCAGAAGAGATGTTGCAGAGGCACGGCGTTGATCAAGTTTTGCCCACAGCATGAGCAGGGGAACCATGATGATTCCACCGCCAACTCCGAAGAAGCCAGAAAGAAATCCACCCACTGCTCCAGTGATAAGGAGGGGCAGAATCATGGAGATGCTTAGTTGCTGTAGCTGCCGACGAGACGAACAGCACCACCGTTGACACCTTTGGCACCCTGTTCAAATCCAGTGAAGTCACGCTCGGAGGTGGACACCATTCCCACTACCCAGGCAGGAATACCCAGCTCGGAGAGTTTCTGAGTCACAGCGGATGCTGCGCCGGAGGAAACAACGGCAAACATTCCAATGCCTAAATTCCAGGTTCCCTCGGTGCTTTCCAGGCTTTCACCAGAAAGCGAGGTGAGGACACGGAACACATTTCCAGGTGACCAAGTGGAACGATCCACCTCAACCCAGGAGCCAACAGGAAGTACCCGTGCCAAGTTCGCAGCAATACCTCCGCCGGTGACGTGGCTCAGGGCGTGGATACTTCCAGCCAAGGCGGGGTCGCCGAGAACTTCGACGAGTGGTCCGGTGTACAAACGAGTGGGCTCGAGAAGAACCTCACCCACAACGCCGCCAAAGTCTACTGAGGTGCTGTCGTAGCTCAGCTTGTTTTCGGCCAGGATGTGCCGCACGAGAGAGTAGCCATTAGAGTGCAGGCCTGAGGATTCCATGGCGATCACAACATCGCCGTTGAGAACACGCTCAGCGCCCAAAGCATCAGCAGCTTCGACAACACCAACAGCGGCACCGGCAACGTCGTAGTCGTCAACGCCGAGAAGTCCTGGGTGCTCCGCTGTTTCTCCACCAACCAAAGCAGTGCCTGTTGCCAAGCAAGCATCTGCGATGCCCTTCACGATGGCAGCGATGCGCTCAGGGTAAACCTTGCCACAGGCAATGTAATCGGTCATGAACAGTGGGCGAGCACCGCAGACAATGATGTCGTCGACGACCATGCCGACCAAGTCTTGGCCTATGGTGTCGTGCTTATCCAGCGCCTGAGCGATGGCGACTTTGGTTCCTACGCCATCGGTGCTTGTTGCAAGCAACGGGCGATCAAAATTTTTCAGAAAAGAAACATCGAAAAGGCCGGCAAAGCCGCCTACTCCGCCAAGAATTTCAGCACCGTGGGTGGCCTTAACGCTGGCCTTCATGAGTTCGACTGCAAGATCACCGGCTGCGGTATCAACACCTGCACGTGCGTAGGAAGAATTCTGGCTCACATGCTCAAGTCTATCCTCAGGAAAGATGTGCCAGACTTGTCTAGGAACTCACGAGAGCTCCTCAACGCACCTCAAATTTCAGGAGCTACCACCGCACATGTGTGGCATCGTCGGAATCGTCTCTACTGAGCCAGTCAACCAACAAATCTATGACGCTCTGTTGCTTCTGCAACACCGTGGTCAAGACTCCACTGGTATCGCAACCGCAGATGGTTCACGCCTGCACATGCACAAGACCAAGGGTCAGGTACGCGAGGGTTTCCGTACTCGTGACATGCGCACTCTGGTGGGAAACGTGGGCCTTGGTCACGTGCGATATGCCACAGCTGGTGCCGCCTCTAACGAAGAAGAAGCTCAACCGTTTTATGTGAATGCCCCCTACGGCATCATCTTGGTTCACAACGGTAATCTCACCAACACTCGTGAACTGACCAAAGACTTATTCAACATTGACCGCCGACACGTCAACACATCCAGTGACACTGAACTACTGCTCAATGTTCTTGCCACTGAACTACAAAGCACCATCTCAGGCTCCGACTTGAGCCCAGAGAACATATTCCATGCAGTTGCAAACCTGCATAAGCGCGTGGAAGGTTCCTACGCCGCTATCGCGATTATTTCCGGTCACGGTTTGCTCGCCTTCCGCGATCCTTTCGGTATTCGCCCACTGATCCTGGGTAAACGAGAAATGGACAATGGCAAGACTGACTACATCGTTGCTTCAGAGTCACTCGTTCTCGAAAGTGGCGGTTACGAAATCGTGCGCGACGTGGAACCAGGTGAGGCCGTTTTCATTACCCAAGATGGAACCCTCTACACCCACCAGTGTGCAGAGAACCCCATTCTTCGACCATGCTCCTTTGAGTACGTCTACCTCGCTCGTCCTGACTCAGTGATGAACGGCATCTCTGTTTACGAAACGCGTCTGCGCATGGGTGATCGTTTGGCAGCCACCATTGCACAACATGCTCCGCTTGGCGACATTGATGTTGTGATGCCCATTCCTGACTCTTCTCGCCCCTCAGCGATGCAGGTTGCCCGCACACTGGGTGTGGAATACCGCGAAGGCTTCTTCAAGAACCGTTACGTCGGTCGCACCTTCATCATGCCCGGCCAGGCTCAGCGCAAGCGTTCTGTCCGCCAAAAACTCAATGCCATGTCCACTGAGTTCAAAGGCAAGAATGTCCTCATCGTGGACGATTCAATTGTGCGTGGAACAACCTCTCGTGAAATCGTTGAGATGGCTCGTGCCGCTGGAGCAAACAAGGTGACCTTTACCTCAGCTGCTCCTCCCGTGCGCTACCCCCACGTGTACGGCATCAACATGCCTTCACGTCAGGAACTCATCGCACACGGCCGGAAAATTCCAGAAATTGCTCAAGAGCTTGGTGCAGACCACCTGATTTATCAAGAAGTAGCTGATATGGAAGCGGCCATCATGGAAGGTTCCAACCTCACAGGTCTTGACTTGAGCTGCTTCACAGGCGAATACGTCACCGGAACGATTACTCCGGAATACCTCGACTGGGTCGAGCGCAACCAGTTGAGCTAATTACTCTGAGGTTACTTCGGTCTTTTGAGCTGTAACTGTCGTGACGTGGCGCGAGTAATAGCGGTCAACAATGAGGGCAAAGATAAGCCCGAGTGTTCCACCGATGGTTCCTGTGATGAGCATCATGAAGCCAAAAATCTGGGTCAAGGTGAACTCACTGTTGTTGGGGAACGCAAAGGTCAGAATTAATGCGGCAATGATGCCGAAGATGATTCCTACGACCATAAAGGTTAAAAACTTGGGAGAACGTCGAACAACGACCTGCTCAGTGGTGACTGTTTCTTTTTCGCTCATGTCACCATTGTGCCAGTGGAAAGAGGTAGCTCACATCACTGCGAACACCTGATGCACTGATCTTGCCCTGGTCATAGGCTTCACTCCAGGTTTGTTGACCCGTCGCTATCGCAATCCAGGTCGCAGGATCCATCTCCACTACATTCGGGGGTGTTCCCCGAGTATGTTCCGGCCCTTCCACGCACTGGATGGCTCCGAAGGGCGGTACGCGTAGCTCAACGGTATGGCCAGGTGCACAGTCGGTGACCAACTGAAGCAGATATCTCACTGCAGTAGCAACATCGTTGCGCTCAGAGGAACCTTCCATAACGGCATGAACGGCCTGTTGACCGTCAGCCGCATCAACTCGAGGTTTAGCCATGACGGTTAGGCAGAGCGAGAAACGACGTGCTCAGCAAAAGCAGAGAGAGCTGTTTTCACCGGACCTGCAGGTAGTGGCTCGAGAGCAGCAACAGCTTCGTGTGCCCAACGCCGGGCTTCTTCACGGGTGGCTTGGGTAACCGGGTGCGCATAGAGCTCAGTGATGGCGAGCTGCAGGTCAGCGTCCGCCTCAACAGATTCTTCATCGGCATCAGCGCGAATGCGAGCCAACAATGCAGCTGCTGCAGGGTCCGTGTGTCCCTGCTTTTCAAGCAGCAATGTGGGCAGAGTGGGAACGCCTGCGCGCAGATCAGTTCCCGCTTGTTTACCCGTGGCAGCTGATTCGGGAGAAAGATCAAGTACGTCATCGGCGAGCTGGAAAGCGACACCAATCTTTTCACCAAACTCCACCATAGGTTCCTCGAATTCGCGAGGTGCACCAGAGTAAACAATGCCACAACGTGCTGCAGCAGAAATCAGAGATCCCGTCTTATCTGCCAAAACCTGGATGTAATGAGAGACAGGGTCTTCATCTGGACGTGGGCCCACAGTTTCATGGAGCTGACCCAGGCACAACCGTTCAAAGGTTTCTGCTTGTAGCAGCATTGCTTTCTCACCGAGACGTGTCATCAGCGTGCTGGCTCTGGAGAAGAGAAGATCTCCGGTGAGGATAGCTACCGAGTTTCCCCACACCTCATGTGCACTGGGAACACCGCGACGAAGCGGAGCTTCGTCCATAACGTCATCGTGATACAACGAAGCCAAATGAGTGATTTCGATTGCTTGCGATGCCGTAACAACTTCAGGTGTTGCACCATTGCCCAGCTGCGCAGTGAGCAGCGTCAGCATGGGGCGAACGCGCTTGCCTCCGGCCCCGTAAAGGTAACGGCCTGACACATCGGCGAGCGCATCTGCGAAATGAAGTTCTGTGCTGAGACCTTCTTCGATTAAGGCCAAACCAGCGTCGATGGTGTCCGCGAGCTGTTTAGTTTCTGGACTGGCGAAAAGTCGTTGACGCAGGGAAAGACGTCCTGCTACACCACTCACGCTCGTACTCACCCGTTCAGCCTAGTCCTCACTATGAAACAGGTTTGATTCCGCGGTGAAGCGCCACAACTCCAGCTGTGAGATTGCGGTATGCCACTTTCTCAAAACCTGCCTCACGAATCCAGCTGGCAAGAGTGGATTGGTTTGGCCAATCCTCGATGGAGTCTGCCAAGTAGGTGTAGGCCTCCGTGTTTGAGCTGGAAACTTTTGCTACCAGTGGCATGACCTTACGCAGGTAGAAGTTGTAACTCGCACGAATGGGCGCAGCTGGTGGAGTGGAGAACTCACAAATGACAATGCGTCCACCAGGTTTGGTCACTCGGTAGAGCTCAGCAAGAGCTTTCTTCGGCTGAACAACATTCCGAAGACCGAAAGACATTGTCACGGCATCAAAGCTGTTGTCCTCAAACGGAAGAGCGGTTGCATCTGCTTGAACGAACTCGATGAGTGGATTCTTGCCATGCTTCTTGCGGCCGACCTCAATCATCCCGGGAGAGAAATCAGCAGCCACCACATGCGCACCAGACTTGGCCAACGCTGCTGAACTTGTGCCCGTTCCAGCTGCGAGGTCCAGTACCCGCTCAGATGGCTGTGGGTTGACAGCACGGGTCGTGGAGATTCGCCACAGGGTTGCATTACCTGCCGAAAGCAGGCTGTTTGTGACGTCGTAGCCTGCGGCTACGTCGTCAAACATGGCAGAGACGTCCTCGGGCTTTTTCGATAGGTCAGCAGTAGTCACAAGAGAAGTCTACGGCGCAGGCGTAGGCTGTCTCGAGTGAGTGTGAATACACAAGTTGGTCTCGTTGTCGAAACGGTGCCATTGGAGCAGATTCCAGAGTTGCTGGATCTGCTTGCGCCGTCGTCTCCTCTGCTGTGGTGGAGGCGCAATGAGGGAATGGTTGGCCACGACCCGCTCATCACACGTGTGTTCCGTGGCAAGGATCGTTTTAGGGAAGCAGCCGCTGACTGGCAAGAAATTGTTTCCTCCGCTGAGATCAGAGATCAGGTAAAGCTTCCTGGCACGGGCTTGATGGCTTTTGGCACTTTTGGATTCCGATACACATCTGCCGTTTCCAGCGTTCTCATCATTCCTCGACTGATTGTTGGTCGCCGCGGTGGAACCTCATGGCTTACTCGTATTCACCCAGCGTCAGAATCGGTTTTACCACTGAGTCTGGAGGAAGCACAGAACATTCTTGAGGAACTGATTTCGACATCAGGAAAAACTGGAACTACTCCTCATGTCACTCTGAGAGAGGGTGCCCAGACAGAGGCAAGCTTCCTTTCTTCTGTCAGTCGTGCTGTGGAACGCATCAACACGGGTGAGGTCGACAAGGTTGTTCTCTCACGCGATCTCCAGGGAAGTCTTTCCGAGAACTCAGATCTTCGCTTTCCTCTAAAACGCTTAGCTGAAAGCTATCCCGACTGTTGGACGTTCAGTGTCGACGGATTGTTTGGTTCGAGTCCGGAAACCTTGGTCGGTGTGCACGGAAACAAAGTTCAGGCTCGAGTATTGGCGGGAACAGCACGTAGAGGAAGTGACACAAACTCTGATCTTGAAAGCGCTGCCGCTCTTGCATCGAGCCACAAAGATCTCGACGAACATGGCTTTGCGACCCGTTCTGTTTTAGATGCTCTTGCACCCTTCACGGGAGCACTCACGGTCAGCGATTCACCCTTCACCTTGAAGCTGCCTAATGTCTGGCATTTGGCAACGGATATTGCGGGAACTCTCTCGACCGGATCCTCATCTTTGGATTTGGTGGATGCCCTGCACCCAACCGCAGCAGTCGCAGGAACTCCCACGGCAGTAGCAGTCACTGTGATTGATGACTTAGAACCATTCGATCGAGGAAGATATGCCGGTCCAGTGGGCTGGGTCGGTGCAAATGGCGACGGCGAATGGGCAATCGCACTGCGATGTGCCCAAGTTTCCGGGGGTACCATCACGGCATATGCCGGATGTGGAATAGTTTCTGATTCCATTCCAGAAAAGGAATTAGTCGAGACGGAAATGAAATTCCGACCGATTATTGACGCCTTTAGCTAACGAGTCAGCACAACTTCAATAATCTCTGGCCCTTCGCCTGCAGCAGTTAGAGCGCGTTCAAACTCACTCACTGTAGCCACTCTCGTGAATCTCCAGCCATATGCGGTAGCTAGTGCGTGGAAATCAACTTCTTGCGGAGTGAGGAAGACACGATCCATGCTTTCACGTGGAGCGGTCTGTCCTACCTCAAGAGCATCAAAGATTGTTCCACCGCCATCGTTTCCGATGATGACCTGAACACGTGGTCGGGTCTCTTGCTCACCAAAAAGAAGGGCTCCCGCATCATGTAGTGCTGCGAGGTCGCCGACCACAATCCTTGTCAACGCAGCCTCTGCCGCTAAAGCAATTCCTACGCCCGTTGCGATGTTGCCATCGATGCCGGCAAGACCTCGGTTAGCGTGAACGGCAATCTTCTTACCGCCAACAAATTTGTCGGCGACACGAATCAATCGTGAAGCGCCAAAGACTAAACGGTCGTGAGGCCACGTTGCACGCCAGACTGCATCTACAAGAAGTTCTCTGTTGAGGGGAACTCGTGATGCTGCGACTTCAGCTTTGAGGAATGCTTTCTTATCCTCAATGCTCTCCGAGCGTGACGCAGAAATGTTGGGTGCGGTTGCCAGTGCTGCATCAATGCTGTTCGTTTCAATTTCAGTAAAGACTTCCCGGCCGGTGTGAATCCATAGGCTGAGCCATTTCTGATCAACCTCACCAGGTTCAACCTCTACCTCGTTGACGAATGCTGCAACGTTGAGACCAGGGTTATACCCTTCTGGGGCTTGACTCCTCACAACAATCGTTTCAATTCCTGTCGTTGAGTCAGCAATGACTGCCGGAACTTCACGACTGAGCGTGGGGTGACCAAATACAATAATGCGTTCAATCTGGGAAGTGAGTTCAGGCATCGATAAGAGTTGGCGATAAGCAGGAACAAGATTCCTGCCATATCGAGCCCCACTTGTTACCTCCGCAATCAGCGGCCACCCACCCTCATGGGCAACTTCTTCAGCCCGAGGGCCAGCATCAGCTCCCGCAATAACAATGGTGCGAGGACCTCGGTCCAGTTGAACTGTGATTGCTGGCTCAGAATTTATCTGCGCATTGGTTGTTTGCTGACTTAGCTGGCGAAGATCAATGGGGGAGGACAGTGGCTCACGAAAAGCAAGATTGAGATGCACAGGGCCTGGCGCATAAGGATCTGTTGCTACTCGCCACGCCTGTTCAGCAAGTTCATGTGCGCGCCGAACAACGGTTCCTCCAGGAACTGGAGCAGGCTCGTCAATGCTGAAGCGAACTGCAGGGCCAAAAATGTCATGTTGATGTGTTGTTTGGTTACTACCGATTTCACGAAGCTCTTCTGGACGGTCAGCTGTGACAACAATCATGGGAACACCAGCATGGTGAGCTTCAAGAACAGCAGGATGCAGATTTGCTACTGCTGAGCCCGAGGTCGTGATTACTACTGCTGGGGTTGAAGTTTCGACAGCCATACCCAGTGCAACGAACCCAGCGATACGTTCATCGATGCGTACGTGTAATTTCACATCGCCACGACGCTCAAGTTCTGCAGCTACAAGAGCAAGTGCTTGAGAACGTGAACCCGGAGCTAGAACTATGTGTTCGACACCCAGCTCAATCAGAGAGGGAAGAAACTCAGCAGCAAAAACTGAGGAAGGTGCCGCCTTGGTCACGATGAGCCGCCGGGTGGATCTTTTGGTGGGAAATTCAGGCCACGGAGAAAGTCTGGATCATCATCAGGAGCAATAGTTCCGCGAGGGCCTTTGCCTTTGGGCCCGCGACCAACGGTGAACCACAGGATAGGTCCCACGACAGGTATCACAATGACAACCACTATCCACAAGCCCTTGGGAACTCCGCGAACACGGAATCGGTCCATGAATATCACATCCACCAAAGCAAAGACGGTGAGTGCGATAGCAATAGCGATACCGATGATGAATAACCGAGTCATGATGTATCTAAGTTTAGGCAGGCTCTGAGCTAGCACACAGCCTGTGACATTTAGACTGAATACGTGAAAAAGACTCAATGGCTCTGGTTCAGCCTCATTCGCTTGGCTGCTTTTGCTGTTCCACTGGTTATCACGCTCTTGTTGGGAATTACTCCCTGGCTTGCAGCTCTGCTATCAGCGATTATCGGTTTCTGCATTTCTTATATCTTCTTTGCGAACCGTCGCAATGCCCTCTCAACAACACTGTATGAAAAGCGCGCAGCCAAAGCAGCTGAAAAAGCAGACAAAGACGCTGAAGCCGAAGATGCTGAGGTAGAGAATCTGCTAGCTGAAGAAGGCAAAGGCCAGGCCTAAGCCATACAACAAACCAGTCAAGCTCGAAAGTTTGAGGGCGAGGACATATTCCTGTGCCGACTTAGATGTAATGGTGATTAGGCATGCGGGTAGCGCTGCCAAGAGCGCGAAATAGGTCAACTGCACTACAGGGTAGAACAAACCTAAATACGTAGCGATTCCGAAGGGAAGAAGAATAAGCACGCAGAACAAGACTGATGAAGCTCGCGCACCCATTCGAACGGCAAGTGTCTTTTTGCCAGCTTGAGTGTCGGTGGGAATATCACGGATGTTGTTGACGACGAGAACCGCACAAGAAATGAGGCCGATTCCCACTGCACCGAAAATGCTCTCGTCATTGACGAGCCCCGCCTGAACATAGGTTGTTCCCATCGTTGCAACCAAACCAAAGAAGATAAACACCATGACTTCACCTAAGCCGGCATATCCATATGGTCGCTTGCCGCCGGTGTAGAACCAGGCAGCTGCAAGAGCAAGAACACCGATTGCCGTAATCCACCACAGCTGGGTCATGATCTCAATAGCCAAGCCGGCCGCTGCGGCAATAGCGAAGAAAGCGAGGGCTACTGCAAGTACCCGCTTGGGTGCAACAGCTCCAGATCCTGTGAGTCGAGGGGGCCCCACACGAAAGTCATCAGTGCCACGAATGCCATCTGAATAGTCATTGGAGTAGTTGACTCCAATCTGCAACGAAAGCGCAACGACAAGGCACAGCAAAGCTAATGGTGCATTGAACTTGTCGACAATAGACGCTGCGCCTGACCCGATGAGAACAGGGGCAACGGCGAGAGGAAGTGTGCGAATGCGAGCACCAGAAATCCAATCGCCCACTGTTGCCGGTTTGGGCTTGTGCGACTGGTTCTTCTTCTTGGAAGTGCTCATACCTCGAGCCTACTTCTGTGCTGAGGCATATTCGGAAAGTGCAACCATGTCAGGTTTGCCTGAACTCAGCCGAGGAATCTCTGGGATGAAACAGACAACTTTGGGTGCTGCGACGCGTCCAAGTTCCGCAACGATAGCGTCATAAACCGTTGCAGAAATCTCGCCAGCATCAGGCTCGCCAGGGATAACCACTGCGGGACGAAGTCCCCATTCCGAATCTGGAATATGAACGACAACCCCGGAATTGCAGCCCTGGATGCCTGTAACAACAGCCTCGACAGCATCAAGATCGATCTTCAAACCTCCAGAAGTAATGATCCTATCGAGTCGTCCGAGCACCATCAGAACCCCATTAACAAAAGTCCCGGCATCTCCAGTCCTGTACCATCTCATTCCATTCCGATTAAGGAATACATCTGCACTTCTGATTGGATCACCCACATACTCGGTTGCCAACTGCGGTGCTGCAATGAGAATTTCGCCCGTGTCCGGATCAATCTCAATGGTCACCCCTGGAAGTGGAACACCGTCGTAGACACAGCCACCTGCGGTTTCACTGGAACCATAGGTAGTCACAATATTGAGACCTGCTTCTTCTGCTCTTTCGCGCAGTTCGCGCTCAAGTGCCTGGCCGCCAATCAAGATGGCAGACAATGACTGTGCGGTCTCTGCCCGCTCTGGGTGTTCCTCAATTTCATCGAGAACCCGAGCTAGTTGAACAGGAACAAGAGCTGTGTAGCGACGCTGTCCTGTCATCTGTTCAATGGCATCCAGAAACATCTGCGCATCGAAAGGTCCTGCTGACATAAAAACAGGATCAGTGTCCGAATAGAGAGAACGAACAAGTACAGAAACTCCCGCGATATAGGTCAGCGGTAACGCCAGTAGCCATTGCCCTGGTCCACCCAAGCGTTCGTGTGCTGCATTCGCACTTGCTTGAAGTGCAGCTGCGCTGAGAGCAACCGCCTTGGGGCGTCCAGAAGTACCCGAGGTTTGGATTAGCAGCGCAGTGCCATCAGGAGCCTGTGTAATTGTCTCTTCGTTGGCAGCCACAAGTCTGGATGCCCGAGGGTCTCTAACTAAGACGGCCGGTCCCTTGCCAGCGAGTGCACGCGCTAAATGTTCTTGCACCTGTTCAGGTGCAGTGGCATCACAGAGAACAATCTCGGTCATCTTTAGTAGTGCCAGGGAAAAGCAGACCAGTCAGGCTCGCGCTTTTCCAGGAAAGAGTCTCTGCCTTCGACTGCCTCATCTGTGCCATAAGCCAAGCGGGTCGCCTCCCCGGCAAAAACCTGTTGCCCCATGATGCCGTCATCAACCGCGTTGAAGGCGAACTTCAACATGCGAATAGCTGTAGGAGATTTCGTCATAATTGTGCGTGCCCAGGCAAGTGCTTCAGTCTCGAGATCGGCATGATCAACAACCTTGTTAACGGCACCCATTTCGTAGGCACGTTGTGCACTGTATTCCTCTGCAAGGAAGAACACCTCTCGCGCAAACTTCTGTCCAACCTGTCTGGCAAAATATGCGCTGCCGTATCCAGCATCAAAAGAGCCAACGTCGGCATCTGTTTGCTTGAAGTGAGCATGCTGCCGGCTGGCAATAGTCAGATCACACACAACATGCAGTGAGTGCCCGCCCCCGGCTGCCCATCCAGGAACTACTGCGATAACGACCTTGGGCATGGTTCTGATCAGACGTTGAACTTCCAGGATGTGCAAGCGGCCTGTGCCAGTGGAGCCATCTGCATATTCGTATCCAGCTTTTCCGCGAATTCGCTGATCCCCACCCGAGCAAAAAGCCCAACCGCCGTCCTTTGGGCTGGGGCCGTTGCCGGTGATGAGTACGACACCAACCTTGCTGTTCTGCCTAGCATCATCGAGAGCTCGATAAAGCTCATCTACTGTTTGGGGTCGAAATGCATTCCGCACCTCAGGACGATTAAAGGCAATACGAGCAACCTGCCCCATTACGTCGAGGTGGTAGGTAATATCCGTGAACCCTTCAGAACCGGGTGCGAGAACCCACTCAGTGGGGTCAAAAATCTCAGAAACCTCAGATGCCATAACACCAGCCTACGCAAGCTCAGGCGATGAGTGGGAGACTAGGCATGTGGAACCAACCCTCAACGAGCTCAGAAAGAGCGCACATGTGCTCTCTCTCCCGCTTGCTGTGAAATTTCGTGGTATCTGGTCACGAGAAATCATGCTCTTCAAAGGTCCCCGAGGGTGGACTGAATTTAGCCCCTTTGTTGAATACAACGATGATGAGGCGGTGAACTGGCTCAAGGCAGCGATTGAATTCGGCTGGACTGCCGCAGCGCCACTGGTTCGGGATTCAGTGATGGTCAATGCAACGATTCCCGCCGTGGATGCCGAGCAAGTCCGTGAAGTTTTAGCTCACTTCGATGGCTGCAGAACAGCCAAGGTCAAGGTGTGTGAATCAGGCCAGTCACTGGCAGAAGACATTGCCCGAGTGAGGGCTGTCCGTGCAGTCATGGGGCCTGAAGGACGTATTCGTCTAGACGCCAACGGTGGATGGAATGTTGATGAGGCAGAGCATGCTTTCCATGCTTTAGCCGAATTTGACCTCGAATATGTTGAACAACCCTGCTCCTCTCTCGAGGAACTGGCTGAACTACGCGAGCGCACCCACTACATGGACATCCCCATCGCTGCAGATGAGAGCATCCGCAAAGCCGACGATCCTCTTGCCGTTGCCCAGGCTGTCGCAGCAGACATTCTGGTGCTCAAAGCTCAGCCGTTAGGTGGTATTTCATCCATCCTTGAGATAGCTCAGCAAGTTTCTCTTCCCATCGTGATCTCGAGTGCGCTGGAATCTTCTGTGGGCATCTCGATGGGTTTGCATGCGGCAGCTGCTCTTCCGCATTTGGAGTATGACTGTGGTTTAGGAACTGCCTCGTTGTTGGCTGCTGATGTCACCAAGAGGCCTTTAGCCGCCCAAGCAGGTTCAATCCCCGTCCAGAGAGTTGATGTGGACGAAGAAATGCTGAGCAGCTTGGCCGCTCCTCCAGACACCATTTCGTGGTGGCAGGAGCGACTAGAACGCTGCTATGCCCTGCTATAAACCTGAGTAGGCGTGCAAGCCCTTGAAGAAGATGTTAACTACTGTGAAGTTGAAAATCACGGCAGCGAAACCAACAATGGCAAGCCACGCAGAGCGTGTTCCACGCCAGCCACGTGTCGACCGGGCGTGAATGTAGCCGGCGTAGACGGTCCAAATGATGAAGGTCCACACTTCTTTGGTGTCCCAGCCCCAGTAACGTCCCCACGCCTTTTCAGCCCAGATTGCGCCGGCGATAAGAGTGAAGGTCCACAACACAAAGCCGATGATGATGAGCCGGTAGGCGTAATTCTCAAGTTGAACAGAGTCTGGTAATCGGGTGAGGAATCCCAAACGGGTCTTTTCGTTGGCGGCGACTGCATTCTCTCGTTTCGTCTGAAGGAGTTGCATCAGAGAAAGCGCAAAGCCCAAGGCAAAGAACCCTGTTGCCAGTGTCGCCACAAAGACGTGAATAACCAACCAGTAGGACTGCAATGCTGGTGGAAGCGGAACAACTTCGACGTAGTAACGAGTTGCAGCCAGTCCCAGTAGCAACAGCACCAAACCGGTAATGAAGGCACCAAGGAACTTCATATCCCATTTGAGATTGACTATAAGGAACACGGCAACAATGACCAGAGTTCCTGTCATAGCGAACTCATACATGTTCGCCCAGGGAACTCGTGAGGCAGCAAATCCTCGCATCATGGTTGCAGCAAATTGGAGAATGAATCCCAACACCGTCAGCGACATCGCAATGCGAGCAAGCTTGCGACGTTCAGGAACGACCACGACAGTGCTGGCTTCGCCCACAGGTGCAGAGTCACTACTGGCACCCTTGGCTAGATCTAATGTGAACAGCACAAAGGCAATGGCGTAAATCGCCATCGAAGAGTAGAGGGCAAGGACGGAATACTGCGAAAGAGTGTCTGTCACGAATTCAATCCTAGAGCTCGGTGAATCTTCTCTTTGAGGGTATTGACAGCACTTTCCAAGCTTGGGTCATCACCACGAGCCAGACCAGCACATTCCGCTGTAACCGAACCATCAGAATTTTCTGTGACCGAAACCCACATGCGTCGACGTGGGATAAACAATGACACCAACAAGCCTGCGAGCGCAGCCATGGAGAAGAACAGCACCCAGCCTTGTGTTGGATCTCGGTGAATATCGAGCGAGACAAACTTCTTTACCCCGTCAAACGTGACCGTTCCCAAACCTTGTGGCAACTCGACAGTTTCACCAATTTTCATCTCGAGGGATTTCTGCGGAGCCTTGCGTCCAGCAAGCTTGGTCATGTCTTCGGTATCGAGTGCATAAACCGAACGCGGAATACCGTCATCAAGACCAAGGTCACCAGAGTAGACATCGAGAGTAAGTCGAGGATCAACAAGGTCTGGGTACATCGAGAAGAATGCTCCGCTGTGTCCCTCGCTGACCGTGGGGTAGAAGAACCCGATCAAGCCAACTTGTTCCTTCAGGCCATCTGGAAGTTTGATCACACCCAGTGAGGTCAGGTTTTTATCCTGTGGCAAGAAGTTCACCGAGTCGGTGAATATGACGTTGCCCTCAGGGTCACGAACAGTGACAGTAGGGGCGTAGCCATTACCCAGGAGGTAAACGTCAGTGCCCTCGATGCGCAAAGGCTCGTTAACTTTGATGACTTGCTTCTGGGGTTCTTGCCCCTTGACCTGGGTAGTCACCTCAGCGGTGTAGTCAACCGGCTGCCCGATAGCGTTCGTGTTTTGTTCCTCATAAACAGTCGTGAATTTGTCCAAGGTAATTGTGTAAGGCGGTAACGAAGAGGAGTTGAAGAATCGTCCTGGGTTGAACGAGTCGAAGGCAATCAAACTGTTCGTGAATGCTTGGCCCTCATAAATTGCGCGCTGGCCCGCAAAGCCAAAGCCACCGCCGAAACCAACCGCAATGAGAACACCCACGAGCGCAAAGTGGAAAACAAGGTTTCCTGTTTCCCGCATATAGCCACGCTCTGCCGAAACTGTAATGGCTGCCGGACTGACGAGCTTCCCCGTGCCTGTTGCAGGCCGGTCATAGCGTGCAACGCGGTAACGGTCTGCTTTGAGCACAGCTTTGGATGCCTCGAGCACCTCTTCAGCACTCTTGCCCGATACGGTGAGTTCTGCATGAGCAGGAAGGCGTCCCAGGTTTGCCGGAGTTGCCGGGGGCTGTGCACGCAATGCCTCAAAGTGGTGCTTCGTGCGAGGAAGAACACAGCCAATCAGAGAAATAAAGAGAAGCAAATATATAGCTGAGAACCAGGCTGACGAATAGACATCGAAGAGCTGGAACTGATCCAAGATAGGTGCCACGTCTTTGTGGTCAACAAAGTATTGGCTGACACCGTTGGGATCGGAGCTGCGCTGGGGAACCAGTGATCCAGGAACAGCAGCAATGGCGAGCAGAAGAAGCAACAGCAATGCAGTACGCATACTGGTGAGTTGACGCCAGAACCAACGCAACCAGCCAACAACTCCTAATTGAGGGTTAACGATTTTTGCGTCAGCAGCGGAGTCGTAGTGATCAGATGGTCGGGACAAAGTTACTGATCACCGCCTGCAGTTGATAAATCCATTGAGTCCACAATCCTGTCACCATGAGTACACCCAACACGATGAGCAAAATGCCGCCAAAGATGTTGATGGCGCGGATGTGACGCTTCAAGAATGCCACGGAACCGATTGCCCAGCTCAATCCGAAGGCAAGCAGGATGAAGGGGATACCCAGACCGACGCAGTAGGCAAAGCCCAAGAGTGCGCCCCGCCATGGCGAGGCAGTATCAATACTCAAAGACAAGATGGCGGTGAGGGTCGGGCCAATACAGGGAGTCCATCCCAAACCGAAAACGACACCAAGAAGTGGTGCGCCGGCAAGGCCTGTTGCTGGAGAAATGTTGAGCTTTGCTGTGCGTTGGAAGAAACCAAACTGGCCGATGAAAATCAAACCCATCGCAATAACCACAGTGCCAAGAATGACGGTAATAAGTTCCTGCCATTGAAGAAGCCAAGCTCCCACCGCCCCAAAAGCTGCACCATAAGCAATGAAGACCGCTGAGAATCCCGCGATGAACAGCGACACCCCAGCTACCATGCGCCACATGTTGGCGCGACGGGTTTTGGCATCACGTGCCGGCGCGCTCACACCACTGACATAGGCGAGGTATCCCGGTACCAGCGGAAGCACACACGGTGACGCAAAGGAAATAAGACCGGCAAGGATTGCCAAAGGGATGGCGATAAGAAGCTGCCCGCTGTAAACCAGTTCGCCCACGTTCTGCATTAACCCGTGCTCTTTTCTGCAGCAACGTCGTTAATCAACGTGGTCAAAATAGATGGGCTTTGCAGCTGCCCAAGAATTCGAGCTGCAACACGTCCTTGAGCATCCAACACCAATGTGGTGGGAACTGCGTTGGGAGGAACTTGTGAGGCAAAAGAAAGTTGAGCTTGCCCGTTTTGATCCATGATGCTGGGGTAGGTCACACCAAATCGCTCATTGAAAGAGATTGCTGTCGCTGCTTGGTCACGGACATTGACACCTAAGAAATTGACGCCGGACGGGGAGGTCTCCTGATACACCTGCTCGAGATCAGCTGCTTCAGCGCGGCAGGGAGCACATCCCGCGTACCAGAAATTCACCACGAGAACATTGCCGAGATACTGCTCAGAGGTAACAGTTTCACCATTTTCAGTGGTGCCCGTAAATGTGATGGGCTCACCACGGTTCTCCAGCAGAATCTCGGTGACTGAACCGTCTCCAGCAATGTAGTTCTTGTTTGAACCTTCTCGATACTGTTCAGCAAGAGGGTCTGATGAACAACCGGTTAGCGACAGTGCAATGACAGCTACGCCAACAACTAAAGTGCGCGTCATTCGTGAACTCATACAGCTCCCACATCCAATGCTGCGGCTGTGAGCTCTGCGGCAGGTTCAACATAACCAACCTCGACAAAACCTAATTCAGGCTTAAGCGGGTCTATCAATTCGAGAGTCGTAATGCTCGAGAGCGTGCACCGGCGAGAGCGGGGGTCATGAAACAACTTTTTCCCATTGACATCCCGGTGAACCATCCAGATGGGTAATTGGTGGCTGACAATGACAACATCACCTTCAGTACCAGAAACAGCTGCGTCCATCATTGCTTCTCTCATCCGTGAAGCAATGGATTGGTAAGGCTCACCCCAACTGGGCTTGAAGGGATTAATGAGGTATTTCCAATTACCAGGATCTTTCAATGCAGATTCTGGTCCACGCATTTTTTTACCTTCAAATGCGTTGGTCGGTTCAATCACACGCTCGTCGAGTTTCACTGGCAAGTTCAGTGCCTTAGAAACGGGTGCCGCAGACTCTTGTGTCCGCTGAAGTGGGGAGGCAATGAGCTGAGAAAATGTGCGCCCACGGCTTGCTAAATCCTCCGCGGCGAGTGCCGCCATCTGGTGTCCTGCCGCAGAGAGTCCGTATTCAGGTAGGCGTCCGTAGAGCACCCTATTCGGGTTGTAGACCTCGCCGTGTCGGACAAGGTGCAACTGCGTGGCGACCATACTTCTAAGTCTACGGAAGCCTTTCCGGTGAATTCGCCGAGAGTCGGCCGGCTAAACTTGGGTCTCGTGACTGAACGCATCGTAATTAAAAACCTGGCAACTATTCCCGAGGGCCCCGTGACGGTGGCTGGTTGGGTAGATAAGGTCCGTGACCAGAAGAAAGTACAGTTCGTTGTGCTCCGAGATGAGAGTGGCGCAGCACAGCTGGTACACCCCCGTGCCGAAGAATCTGATCCTCTCGCTGACATCATTTCTGGTTTAGCTACCGGTTCTTTCATCCGTGTCACAGGTGAACTCAAGCTTGATGAGCGTGTGAAGCTCGGTGGCCTAGAAATCAAAGTCTCTGACATCGAAGTCGTCAGCGCAGCTAACCCTGAAACTCCTATCGCTGCCGACAGTGGCATTGATAAGCGTTTAGATTGGCGCTTCCTCGACCTTCGTGAAGCGCGCAACAACCTCATCTTCCGCGTCGAGACCACTCTCGAGCACGCAATGCGCTGCTACTGGATTGAGCGTGACTTTATTGAGATTCACACTCCCAAGCTCATGGCCAGTGCCAGCGAATCTAACGCTGAGCTGTTTGAGGTTGACTACTTCGAGGGGAAGGCATATTTGGCCCAGTCCCCACAGTTCTTCAAGCAGATGGCCCAGTCAGCTGGCTTTGGCAAGATTTTTGAAATCGGCCCCGTTTTCCGCGCTGACCCTTCATTTACTTCGCGTCACGCAACCGAGTTCATCTCGGTTGATGCCGAGATGAGCTGGATTGACAGCCATGAAGACGTGATGAAAATGCAGGAAGAGCTTCTTGTTGCTGCATTGACTGCCGTGAAGGAAAAGCACGGCGAGGAAATCAAGGAACTCTTCGACGTTGACGTTGTCGTCCCAACTATTCCTTTCCCCCGTATTCCTCTAGCTGAAGCCAAGAAGATTGTTGCCAAGCGCGGCTATGAAGTTCCTCGTAACGATGACGACATGGACCCCGAAGGCGAGCGCCAGATTGCAGCTTACGTTGCAGAAAAGTATGGTCACGAGTTTGTCTTCCTCACCGACTACGCAACGAGCATTCGCCCGTTCTATCACATGCGTAATGCTGAAGATCAGACCATCACTAACAGCTACGACCTGATTTGGCGTGGAACAGAAATCACTACCGGTGCTCAGCGTGAACACCGCATCGACATTCTCGAAGCCCAAGCTCGGGAAAAGGGTCTGGATCCGAAGGAACTCGAGTTCTACCTCGACTTCTTCCGATACGGCGTTCCTCCCCACGGTGGTTTCGGTATGGGTCTTTCACGAGTGTTGATGCTGCTTCTGCACCAGCCCAACCTGCGCGAGGTTACCTACCTGTTCCGCGGTCCAAACCGGCTGACTCCGTAAGTTCAGTGACTTAACGAACAAACGCCTCCCGTTAGGGAGGCGTTTGTCTTTCACACTTGAGTTAGATTGCTCCGAGCTCGGTGAGCTTGGCGTGAAGTTCGCTATCGCTGGGCTCACACTGCACAGCGCCATCTGGGAAAGCGATGACCGGGATGTTCTTTCGTCCCGCAAGGCCGGCTGCGACATCAGCTGCTTCTGGTACTTCCTCGAGATCAACGTAGTCGTAATCAACATTGAGGGTGTCGAGGAGAGATTTGGAGCGGCGGCAGTCGCCACACCACATTGCGCCGTATAAGGTGATTTTCCCTGTGGATTCAGTCATAAATAACAGACTAACCCCCTAGAATCAGTGCTTGGGGAAAATTTCCCACGCTAGTTAATCCTTTTGTGATTGCTGGCACTCCTGAAAGGTTTACACATGCAGTTCACTGACTTCCTCTGGACATTCCTGTTCGCGTTCCTTCTGATCGCGTACATCATGATCTTCTTCTCCATCATCACTGACCTCTTCCGCGACCACACCATTGGTGGCGGCGCCAAGGCTCTGTGGGTAATCTTCCTGATTCTTCTCCCATTCGTTGCAGCGCTGGTTTACCTCATCGCTCGCGGTAACGGTATGGCTCAGCGCCAGCAGGCTGCAATGGCTGCTGCAAAGAAGGAAACTGACGACTACATCAAGCAGGTCGCTGGTACCTCTCACGCAGACGAGATTGCTAAAGCACAGGCTCTCAAGGACTCTGGTGCAATCACCGCAGCTGAGTTCGCAACCCTGAAGAAGAACATTCTCGCAGGTAAGTAATTTCACTCACAAAGGGCCCGGGAGTAATCCCGGGCCCTTTGTCATTAAGTCTTGAGCTTTAGAACTCGTAGTCAACAGCGGTGCGCTCGACTGCGTATTTCTTGATGACCTGTGCTGCTTCTTCATGAGCTGGGTGAGATGCATAGGCGGCAAGACCTTCTGCATCATCAAACGTTGAATCGAGGACTACATCAAAGTTTGCTCCCACGAATAAAGCATTGGGTCGGACTGTCAGCGAACGCAGGCTGGGAACGACACCGTTGAGGCCTTCGAGAGCCACGCGCATCTCTTCAGCTTGTGCGAGCTTCTCTTGCGCAGAGTCGGCTCCTAACTTCCACATCACAATGTGACGAATACTCATGAGCGCTCCTTCAAAGCATGGCGAAGGCGATCCGGATCGATGCGCCAATAGTTGTGAACTTTGCCGTCAATTAACAGCACGGGGATTTGATCCCAATAGGAATCGTAAAGATTTTGATCGTCTTCAATTGATTGATGTTCCAGAACAACCTGATTTGTTTCGAAATCAGCAAGAACACCTGTGATAGCCGCCTCAGCGTCTTCGCAAAGGTGGCAACCAGGTTTGCCAATCAAGGTGAGGGTTATCGCAGACACCACTCCAGACTAGGACACTGTCCAAGCGTGCAAAAAGCGCCAGACCTGATGGTCTGACGCCTTTGTGCTGACAAGAAGTAGGCTGACTACTTCTTGTTGCGACGCTGGTGACGAGTCTTACGAAGCAACTTACGGTGCTTCTTCTTCGCCATACGCTTGCGGCGCTTCTTGATGACTGAACCCACGGAAACCTCACAAAAATCGGGTTAGACCGCAACGGTGGCGGTCAGAGCAAGGCAATTAATGCCTCGTGGAAGTCTAGCGGATTACTTGCGACCCTTTTTACGCAAGCCAGAAGTAAGTTTGTTCACAGCATCTTTGGTGCTGTTTTGAAGATCACCAAATGCCTGAGTTACCTGGAAGACCGTCGTTGCAGCAGCGCTACCGACAGAGCTTCCTGCTGCTGTGACAGCTTCGCTTGCAAACAAACGCTCATCATATTCGTCGCTCGAAGAACCAGGGAAGTTCACGCTCAAGAACGGGATTACCCAATCCTCAAGCTCTTCTAGTGGGGTTGGGTCAAGGTGGTAAAGACGGTGCTGGCCATCTTCACGAACACCCACAACGCCTGCTTCGCGAAGTACCTTCAGCTGTTTGGAGACGGTGGGCTGGCTGAGGCCGGTGCGAGAGACCAGTTCGGAAACACTCATCTCACCTGTGGAGGTGCTCAGGTTTTCCAGCAAGATTTGCAGAATCTCGCGACGAGTTTCGTCCGCAACAACGTCAAATATGTCAGCCATATATCTAGGTTAGCGTCCCTCAACACCGCGTAGCATTGGAGAAGTTAATCAGAGAGGGAAACAGGTTGGCTTCTTCACCACAACTCTCTCTGCCTGCGCGCATTCGTGAAGGGCTTGAAGCATTTGCGTCGAGGTCACCGTCTCGTTTTGCGATTCTGATCTTTGCGTCATTGATTATGGTGTTCACGCTTCTTTTAGCTCAACCATTTGCCAGCGCAACGGGTGAGCCCACTGCATTTGCAGATGCATTCTTTAACGCCATGTCGACTATTTGTGTGGCAGGTTTGAGCACAGTTGATATGGCGACGTATTGGTCGCCCCTTGGAAACGCCATCATCTTCACAGGAACCCAGGTGGGTGCGCTCGGTGTTCTGACGTTGGCCTCCATCTTGGGAACAATCATCTCTGGTCGCCTAGGATTGCGTGCTCGACTGATGGCAGCCAGCGACACCAACCCGATGCGAATTCACTCTGGTCCCGTAGCCGAAGGTCAAGCCATTCGACTTGGCGAAGTCGGTGGCCTGCTAGCCACTGTTGCCCTCAGTTTGATCATCATTGAAACCACCATTGCTTTGCTCATGCTTCCTAGCGTCCTCTCTGCTGGTTATTCGCTCGGTGAAAGCTTGTGGTACAGCTTCTATTACTCAGCAATGGCATTTACCAACACCGGCTTCACCCCCAACGTTGGCGGACTGGCACATTTTGCTCATGACTACTGGTTTCTCACCTTGATCATGGTTGGGGTTTTTCTCGGAAGTGTCGGTTTTCCCGTCATCTATGCGCTCAGTCGTAACCTCAGACACCCGCGGAGATGGTCACTGCACGTGAAGCTGACCCTCGCAACCTGGGCCATTTTGTGGTTTGGGGGAATCGTGGGATACCTCATTCTGGAGCCAGGTAATTCTCAAGTGTTCACGGGCATGGGCCCAGGTGAACTGACGTATCAAGCTGCATTCCTGTCCACCATGTCACGTTCTGGTGGTTTTAATTTGGTTGATATCTCACAGCTAGATTCTTCCACTTTGCTGTTCACTGACATGCTCATGTTTATTGGTGGTGGCTCGGCCTCTACCGCCGGTGGTATCAAAGTGACAACGTTCGCCGTCTTGATTCTTGCTGCCATTGCTGAAGCTCGTGGACGTTCCTCGATTGAAGCTTTCAAACGTCGTATTCCTGGAGACGTGCTACGTCTAGCTGTGAGCGTAGGTCTCTGGGGTGCAACCACAGTTGCTATCGGCACACTGATCATCAGTGAGCTCACGGATGCGCCACTGGAGTATGTGCTTTTCGATGTCATTTCTGCCTTTGCCACCGTGGGAATGTCCACCGGAGTGACAGCAGAATTGTCAGATCCTGGTCTCTATGTTTTAGCACTTGTCATGTTCATGGGTCGCGTCGGTACAGTGACTATGGCGGCAGCTTTGGCTGCAACACAAGTGGGACAATACTTCACCCGCCCCGAAGAAAGGCCGATCGTTGGTTGATCACAAAAAGAAGAACAATGCCGTACTGGTTATCGGCCTAGGCCGTTTTGGTGCTGCAACTGCCGGGCAACTCGATCGCCTCGACCGGGAAGTTCTCGCCGTGGACACAGACATGGAACTTGTCCAGAAGTGGTCCGAGCGTGTCACTCACGCAGTGCAAGCCGATGTGACCAACATTGATGCCCTCAAGCAAATTGGTGCCGAGGAGTTCTCAACTGCAGTTGTTGCCGTGGGCTCTTCTATCGAGGCAAGTGTCCTCATTACCGCAAACTTGGTTGACCTCGGCATTCCAGATATCTGGGCGAAAGCAATTAGCAAATCTCACGGACAGATTCTCACGCGCATCGGAGCGATGCACGTGATTTACCCCGAAGCAGAAGCTGGTGAGCGTGTTGCTCACCTGCTTTCAGGGCAAATGCTCGACTTCGTTGAGCTGGACACTGACTTCGCCATCGTAAAGATGTATCCCCCGCTGGCTATTCAGAACAAGACTCTGGCTGAGGCGGCACTGCGTCGCGACTACAAGATCACCGTCGTGGGCGTAAAGAAGCCTGGCGGTTCATTTGTGTACTCCACGGCTGACACGTTTGTCGAGGCACGTGACCAAATTATTGTTTCTGGTCACCCCGACGACATTGAGAAGTTTGCTGACTTAGTAAAGTAACTATTCTCCGCGAGCCATTTCCTCAGAACGAGCAATTGCCGCTTGAGTTCCCTTGAGCATTATTGCTTCGATATTTGCGTCATCAAAGACCGCAATGGCACGTTCGGTGCTTCCCTTGGGGCTGGTTACTTGACGGCGTAACTCCTGGGGTTCCTCACCGGATTGTGCAAGTAGTTCAACAGCGCCACGGAAGGTGCCCTGCACCATTGTCTGTGCTTGCTCAGCACTAAATCCGTGGGTAATGGCCACTTTGGTGAGTTGTTCGATGAAATAGAACACGTAGGCAGGACCAGAGCCCGAGATTGATCCCAGTGCATCAATCATGTTCTCCGGCAGGACGATGACTTCCCCCACGGTGGAGAACATGTCACAAATAAGGTCGAGCTGAGCTGGGGTGGAGCGTGTTCCAGCAGCAATGCCAGTCACACCCAAGCCGATCTTGGAGGGTGTGTTGGGCATGGTTCGAATAACAGAAACATGTTCAGGAAGGTGAGCTTCCATGGTTGCCGTCGTCACTCCGGCGGCAACGCTGACGACGATTGCACCCTCGGCGAGCGCGGGAGATATTTCATCTAACAGATCTGGAACCATTGCTGGCTTGACCGCCACAAGCACTATGGACGCACCGCTAACTGCCTCGAGGTTTGCTTCGGGGTTAGTCGCGGTTGCCCAGGCTTGCACCCGTGGTTCGTTATCGAATGTCGCTGCGTTGTCGGCACTTCTGTTCGTCACGCGAATTGCTTCCTCCACACTGACGTGTGGAGCAAGGAGACCGGCAAGAATTGCTCTGGCCATGGATCCGGCACCAAGCATTGCGATAGTGGGCAGGGTTACCTGTGTTTTTTCACTCACCCGCTCATTCTAGGATTGACTCAAGACGATTGAGGGAGATACGTCCATGAGTGCAACCGGTGGTACCAAGGCAATCATTGCTGCACTGCTCGCAAACCTGGGTATTGCTGCCACAAAGTTCATCGCTTGGGCGCTCTCCGGCGCTACCTCTCTTCTTGCTGAAGCAGTGCACTCTCTCGCCGACTCAGGTAACCAGGTGTTGCTCCTCATCGGCGGTCGCAAAGCTAAACAGCGCGCTGATGGCAAGCACCCTTTCGGTTACGGTCGCGAACGCTACGTCTATGCCTTTGTTGTCTCCATCATCTTGTTCAGCGTCGGTGGTGTCTTCTCTCTCTATAAAGGTTTCCACAAGCTCCAGCATCCTGAACCACTCGAGATGTGGTGGCTTCCTCTGCTTGTTCTCTCCATCGCAATTGTTTTAGAAAGCCTTTCTTTACGCACAGCTATTCGGGAATCTAACCCTCACCGAGGTGATGCCTCGTGGATTCAATTTGTTCGTCACGCCAAAGCTCCAGAGCTTCCTGTGGTTCTTCTGGAAGATACGGCTGCACTGGTTGGTCTTGTGCTCGCGTTTTTTGGTGTGAGTCTCACGGTGATCACCGGCGATAGTCTCTTCGACGCTCTGGGCACCATTGGCATTGGAATTCTTCTCATCGTGGTGGCCATCATCCTGGGCATTGAAACAAAGAGTTTGCTCATCGGTGAAGGTGCAAGTGTCGAGGATGTACAGGCCATTGAGAAGGCCATCATTTCTGGTGGAGAAACCGAGGGCATCATTCACATGAAGACCCTCTACCTGGGTCCCGACGAGTTTCTCGTGGCAGCTAAGTTAGCGTTCCCGGCAGAGCTTCGCTTCTCTGAGGTAGCCAAGGCCATCGACACTATTGAGAGTCGTGTACGCGAAACCGTACCGGCTGCTCGGGTTATTTATCTCGAGCCGGACGTTGCACGGGTTGACCGTACTGAATCACTAGCAACGGATGCCATCGTGATCAAGGGAACTGACTAACCTAGTTTTTCTCGGAAAAACTCAGTCAATAACTGTCCGCATTCTTCGGCGCGGACACCAGAAATCACTTCAACTTGATGGTTGAGCCGGCGGTCACGAAGCAGATCAAAAACAGATCCAGCTGCGCCTGCTTTTTCATCCCAGGCACCATAGACAACGGTGGGTATGCGTGCGGCAAGTATTGCTCCGGCACACATCACACAAGGTTCTAGGGTGACAATGAGTGTGCAGTCATCCAATCGCCAACTTCCCAAACTGGCAGCTGCTGCTCTAATGGCCATCACTTCAGCGTGACCGAGTGGGTCCTTATCGCGCTCTTTAGTGTTTCTTCCAGTGGCGATCACCTCACCTGTGGCGTTCACAATAACTGCTCCTACAGGAACATCATCGGAGTGTGCACAGGCACGTGCCTGCTCAAGAGCAAGCTCCATCTGAGCCTTGCGCTCTGCAGAGGTGGGGACAGCCATGCATTCAGCCTATATCGGCTTATTTGACAGGGTTTAGCTACGTCCGGTTAACTTATCTGTATGACATACGGAGCTCACACCACCTGTGGTGACCGCGGCATGATGCCCGCGATGAGCTGTGCCTGCCGTCGAATGTGTTGCAGCAACTAATCTTCCTCGCTCCATTTCTCGACTTTCAACACATCGCCCGTATTTAGCTGGCTCGATGTTTTTCGGCACAACAAAGGATTCCCCAGATGTCTACTCCCCACGAACGCCCACAACCTAAAGGCTTTGCCTTGTATGTCGGGCTGGATGAAGCAAGCGCGGCTGAGCGTGGTCTCGATCTTGGCAAGGTTGTCGAAGCGCTCAAGAAGCTCACGAACGAACTCGTCCCTGGTACTGAGACCTACGCCGCTGTTGCGTTAGCGCCCGCAAGCGCCAAAGGCCGCCAGGTTGATTTAGTCCGTCTGGCCCTGCAGGAGCCTTCTGCGGTAGCGAAATACAAACCTGAAGATGAGTTTGAACCTTCCGACGGTGACGGTGGTGTTGTCGTAGACATCTCGCGCAAACGTGTCCTCATCGACTACCAAGCAGCACCGCTGACGTTTAAGGAATTTGAACTGCTGCAGTTCCTTGTCGTCCATAAAGGCGAGACCATCAGCCGTGAAGAAATCATCAAAGCCCTGTGGCGAGAAGATGATCTCGATATTCCTAACGAACGAACAATTGACGTTCACGTGAGACGCCTTCGCTCCAAGCTAGGCCGCTTCGAGGACATTATTCGCACCGTTCGTGGTGTGGGCTACCGCTATGACCAGCACGCTGATGTCACGGTCATGCACGCAGGAACCCCTAGTCCAGATCTTTTCTAAATCATTCACAGGGAACACAAAGAAAAAGTTCTTCCCTGCCGTTACCTTTTCGTTATAAAGTGACTATACGAGCGTTACTTGCTGTGGTGGCCTCGTGAATGTGATTGCAAAACTCTTGGTGTAAAACAAGGGCCGATTGGATGCCTCTTCCGATCGGCCCTTTCCCATTGCCTAGGCTGTACCTATGACCTGCACAATCGTTTGGCTTCGAGATGACCTCCGCGTTGCAGATAACCCTGCCCTAGCTGCCGCCGTTGAACTCGGCGAACCTGTTGTTGTGGTTTACATCCTCGACGAGGTTAGCCCGGGCATTCGGCCGTTAGGTGGGGCGACCAAATGGTGGCTTCACCACAGCCTCGTTGCGCTCGCGGACAAAGTGCGCCGCCTAGGTGGCGAGCTCATTCTCAAGCAGGGTGCCTCAGCAGACATTATTCGAGGTCTCATTCGCGAGACCAATGCCAGTGCGTTGTATTGGAACCGCCGCTATGGCAAACCAGAACGTGATCTAGATGCCAGCATCAAGGAATATGCCAAGGCGTCAGGAGTTGACGCCCACTCTTTCCAAGCGAATGTTTTATTTGAGCCGTGGACAGTCCGGACAGGTAATGACACCCCATACACCGTCTTTACTCCGTTTTGGAAGTCATGTCTCAACCGTCCTACTCCGCCACGATTACCCATCCCTGCACCCACAGAACTCATTCCACCGGCAACCCAACCCGCTAGTGATGAACTGAATTCCTGGAATCTGCTGCCGACTTCCCCAAACTGGGCTCTTGCTTTCGACCACCGCTGGAACGTGGGAGAAAACGGAGCGCATCAGGCACTCGAGCGTTTCTTTGATTCGCGCATCACCAGATATGCCAAGGGTCGTGACTTCCCTTCGGAGTACTCAACCAGTGAGCTTTCTCCTCATCTTCGGTGGGGTGAAATCAGCCCGTTCCAGATTTGGCATGCCACAGATGAATTCCGACGCAAGATGGGAAATACCGGCGAGATCACAACCAATGCCACCAAATTCCTCTCCGAGCTGGGCTGGCGTGAATTCAGCTACCATCTGCTTTATCACTGGCCAGAGCTAGCCACCGTAAACTTTGATGCCCGCTTTGATCACTTCCCTTGGGGCCCAGCAGACCCAGACATTCTTGATGCTTGGCAACAAGGAAGAACCGGAATCCCTCTCGTGGATGCAGGTATGCGGGAATTGTGGCAAACCGGCTACATGCACAACCGCGTCCGGATGGTGGCTGCTTCATTCCTGATCAAGAACCTGCTGATTGATTGGCGTATCGGTGAAGCTTGGTTCTGGGAC
This sequence comes from Aurantimicrobium sp. MWH-Uga1, assembly GCF_003325955.1. Taxonomy (NCBI): domain Bacteria; kingdom Bacillati; phylum Actinomycetota; class Actinomycetes; order Micrococcales; family Microbacteriaceae; genus Aurantimicrobium; species Aurantimicrobium sp. MWH-Uga1. The sequence continues at coordinate 1,545,764 of NZ_CP030929.1, forward strand.
ACCCTGGTTGATGCGGACCCTGCCAGCAACGCTGCCTCGTGGCAGTGGGTAGCGGGCAGCGGTGCTGATGCTGCACCCTACTTCCGAGTTTTCAACCCCATGCTTCAAGCCGAAAAGTTTGACCCCAAGGGTGAGTATCTCCACCGCTACTTAGGTGACTACGAGCACCCCATGCTCAGCGGATACCCCGAACCAATTATTGATCTTCTTGAAACTCGAAATCGTGCCCTTGAGGCGTTCAAGACTCTCGGTGATATTCCTCGTCAGATTCGTCCACCTGTCGTGGACCTGTGACACAAGAACCCCACCAGTGGTGGGGTTCTTGATGAAATGTGCGTGAGACTACTGAACGATTGGAATTCCTGTAGCTGCCGAAGCATTTTCTTTTGATCCACCATCTGTGACATTGGTGAATCCTGCTGCTTTCATTTGTGCAACCGCAGCTGCAGAGCGGTTACCGGAGCGGCAGTAGACGTAGTACTCGCCATCAGTCGGAAGCTGACTCAAAATAGAGGCGAAGTCCGGAGACTGGACATCAATGTTCACAGCGCCTTCGAGGTGACCTTCAGAGTATTCAGATGGTGTGCGAACATCAATCACGATGGCATCTGGGCCTAACGTGACGGGTTCAGCTGAGGGGGCACATGCCGCGAGAGTAAACACCGCTGCAAAGGCGAGGGCAAGTATGGCGAGAATTTTCTTCATGTGCACAAGAGTAGCAGATACCCCGGGGGGTATTATGATTAGGCCTCTCTCGTAATCTCAACTTTTACAAAAACTCCGGAAGCGCTTGCTCCGGCATATACGCCCCTCAAGGGTGAAACGTCTTTATAGTCGCGACCGCGCGCAATAAGCACATGTCGCTCTCCGATGTGCAGCATGTTGGTGGGATCGTAACCAAACCAATCTCCCGTGAACCACTCAACCCAGGCGTGAGATTCCCCCACGATTGTCTCCCCAATCTCCGCATCTGCTTTTGATTGCAAATAGCCAGATACATAGCGTGCAGGAATACCCACGGATCGCAAAGCTCCCAGTGTGACGTGGGCGATGTCTTGGCACACCCCTTTTTTGTTCTCCCAGGCGTGGGCAGCTGTAGTTTGAACGCCGGTAACACCCTTGGTGTATTCAATGTTGTCGTACACAGCTGCTGCAATTGCCATGGCAGTGGCCGCAGGATTGTCATGTTTATCAGCAAGTTCCCGCGCCAGGTCAACAACACCTGCAGGTGGTTGTGTAAGCCTGGTCTGTTCGGTGAATTCCACAAACTTAGTCGTGCTTGATCTAACCATCGCTAGATCATCCCAACTCATATCTGGTGCCTCACGAAGAGAAGGTCGAACCTCAACAACGCTGGTAGCTGTGACAGATAGTTCCGTGTGAGGTGTAAGAACTTCAAATGTGCTGACTTGTGTGCCCCAATAATCAACGTATCCGTGCTGGGCTGCCGCAGGATGAATCTGAAGATTAGCCTGTAAGACAAACTGCTCGTTGCTGTTTACTGGCAACATACGTGCTTCGTTGTAGGAAGCAGTTGCGGGAAGCTCGTAGGAGAACCCAGTGCGGTGAACGATGCGGAGACGACTCATGAGCTTTCTCCAATCCACACCGGTACTGCACTGGTCGGGAAGTACTTCAAGCGAATCTGGTCACTGGCCGCACTGGTGACAACCTGCACTTCTTCCATATGAGCTGGAAGATCATCCATCAGTTCGATAATCGGACGAAATTCAAGTTCACTGCGTATAGCGCCTAACAGACGAAGTGCTTCGTCAACAACCCCCGCACGACCTTCACGTGGATCAATCTCGCGCAAACACTCTTCGGCTTTTGTAACCGAATACAAAATGGAGCGCGGGAACAATCGATCCGTCAGCAAAAATTCAGCTGCATTATGTGTCGAAGGAACTCCACGATACGTACGCAAATATGCTTCATAAGCTCCACAGCTTCGAAGAATGGTCGTCCACGACGGGCCGCTGGCGTCCGTAAGCGACCTTGTCGCCAACAAACGGGCGGTCATATCTGCTCGCTCGAGTGCTCGACCGAGTGTGAAAAATTGCCACGCTTCGTCGTGACTCGTAGCTGAATCTACAATTCCGATAGCAAGGGCTGCCCGCTCGCGAACCCAACGAAAATAATCGTGTGTTTTCTCGGCAGCAAGTTTTTTGGGAATTCGAGCATTGGTACTGTTCAAACACTCCCACAATTCCGTAGACACAATCTCGCGAGCGCGTCGAGCATTTTCTCTTGCAGATGCGATAGCAAAAGCAATAGAGCCAGGATGCTGACGATCTACAGCGAGATCATTGATTACGTCTTCACGAGTGACAAGGTGCCCCAAAGGAACATCGGTACCCATCACGGAGAGCAGTGCGCGGCATGCAGAATCTTCATCGATCCATGGATCTTCCAGAAGTAGCTGCAGGTGGACATCCAAAATTCGGGCTGTGCCGTCTGATCGTTCCACATAGCGACCGATCCAGAACAGAGACTCGGCAATACGGCTTAACATGCATCCACCTCGTCTCGCTTTTGCTGTTGCTGCTCCTGTTGCTGGTGGCGCTTAGTCTCATCATGGTCTTGAGGCAACACCGATGGCAGAGATGCTCTCGATTCATGCGGGGTGGAATATGAGATTTCAGTCTCGGTGGTTTCTTGAGCAGCCTGGTCAGCAACCAAATCAGACACACTGACGTGCTCACGAATGGTTCCCTTGCCGGGGCGTTCTTCAATCGGGCCAACAACCCATGTGTCTTTTGATCCACCCCCCTGACTTGAGTTCACAACAAGTTCACCCTCTGGAAGGGCAACTCGAGTGAGTCCTCCGGGTAGGACAAATACGTCCTCCCCGTTGTTGACAACAAAAGGCCGCAGGTCAGCATGACGAGGTCGAATACCCTCCTCCACCAGAGTGGGAATCGTAGAAAATTGCACTACGGGCTGAGCTATCCATCCTCGCGGATCAGCAATCAGTCGTTTCCTCAGCGCTTCAAGTTCTTCCGGAGAAGCATCAGGCCCGACAACTAATCCCTTTCCACCAGATCCATCGACAGGTTTCACTACCAGTTCATCTAATCGGTCTAGAACTTCCTCGAGCGCCTCCGGCTCTTCGAGGCGCCAGGTATCCACGTTGGGGAGTATGGCTTCTTCCCCGAGATAGTACTTTGTCAGTGCTGGAACGTAGGTGTACACCAACTTATCGTCGGCTACTCCATTGCCGACTGCGTTGGCGATGGTGACATGGCCTAAGCGGGCCGCAAGCAGCATTCCGGGTGAACCCAAAATGGAGTCCGGGCGGAACTGGAGAGGGTCGATGTATTCATCGTCTACTCGACGGTAAATCACATCTACACGCTTGGGACCAGCTGTCGTTCTCATCCATACGCGGCCATTGGAACAAAACAGGTCACGGCCTTCGACCAGTTCAACCCCCATCAGGCGGGCAAGAAGTGTGTGCTCAAAATACGCAGAGTTATAAACACCGGGAGTGAGAACAACAATGGTGGGCTCATCAACTCCCTCTGGCGCAGATGCTTGGAGTGCTTGAAGAAGTTTGTAGGGATAGTCTCCTACTGGACGTACGCTCATCTCCACAAACAACTCAGGCAATGTTTGTGCCATTACTCGTCGATTAGAAATGACATAACTCACGCCTGAGGGAACACGCACATTGTCCTCAAGGACGCGCCAATCTCCCTGCTGATCGCGAATAAGGTCGATACCGGCGACGTGAATGCGGACACCATTTGCGGAACGGATACCTGCAGCTTGGCGGTGGTAGTGACTCGAGCTACTGATGAGCTGTGCCGGGATAATCCCGTCCCTCACGGCATGTTGTGGGCCGTACACATCAGCTAGGAACATCTCAAGAACTTTGACGCGCTGTTGAACACCGCGTTCCACGTTGTTCCAGTCATCTGTTTCGATTACTCGAGGAACTGCATCTAATGGAAAAGGTCTTTCTTCACCCGCGAAGTCAAAAGTCACACCCTGAGCAAGGTAGGAACTTGCAAGAGCTTCCGTGCGGCCACGTAGCTCTTCTTGCGTCATTTGGGCAAGCGCGTTGTAAAGATCTTTGTAGGGAGGACGTGGATTACCTGGTTTGTCTATCTTGGGGAACATTTCATCCCAAGCCGAGGCACCCTTGCGCACTCGGTGAGTTTCCCGAGTGTTTCCGTAACCGTCAAACAGGGTTGCCATCTTCACATCCTGCCCGTCTTTGGTTACAAGAAGATTACAGCGCGAAATGTAATGGTGGAAAGAGTGTCTGCAGGCTTCTTCTGAATTGGGAACTAACTCACTAGCGTGGAATCATGAAAGTTGCTGACATTTCCCAGGGAACATGGCTGAACGAACCCGAGATGGTGAAGGCCTCAGCAGAGGGTTTGTTCGTGACCGCGAAAAATCACAGCGACTTTTGGCGCACCACCTCATATGGGTTTATTCACAACTCAGGGCATGCTCTGCTCAACGAATTTCCACAGAATACGTCAGTGGAAGCGAGCTGGGTTTTAGATTATGACCAACAGTTTGACCAGGCAGGATTGATGATCTGGTCGGATGAAGAGAACTGGATTAAAGCAGGGGTTGAATATGCCGACGGCGCACCGCAGCTCGGTGCCGTCGTCACGCGAGAAGTATCAGACTGGTCCGTTGCTCCGGTAACGGACTGGATGCACAAAGAGGTGCACCTGCGCATGAGTAGACAAGATGATGCCCTCACAATTCGTGCACGTTGTGCTGGACCCTGGCAATTGGTCAGAGTTGCACCATTAGATCCTCAGCGCTCCTGGCAAGCCGGTCTGCACCTTGCTAGTCCAACTCGTTCAGGCTTAACCGTCAGATTTACTTCTCGTGCGGTTGGGCCTAGGGATGCTTCACTGCACGATTAGATCTCTGGAGATACCTCTTTAGAACTTGGAGTCCAGCCACGTTCGCGCTTCATCAATTGATGCCTGCGGTAGTGAGAAGTGATCATCGTTGGGATAGGTCGACGACGTAATATCGCCACCAAGCGCTGTGATGGCATCGATGTAGCCGAGCTGCCACGGCAGCGGGCATGGACCGTTAGGGTCCTGCCCATCAATCAAGACGAGGATGGGGCACACTGGCTTCTTTTGTGCGGCGGAAGCCTCCTCAAATGCGGCGAGCCAGGTTGGAAGTTTTTCTTTGTTGACCTGAATCATTGCACCGCTGAGGTGGAAATTCCGGGTGAGGATGTCGCTGAAGTGATGCACAGGAGCGGTGTTCCAGTTCTCTTCAAACATCTTGATACCCAGCGGGGTAAAGACATCTTCGAGAGAAAGTCTGTCGGGAAATGCCGCAGGCATCGCTCCCAAAATCATGAATAAGTGTCCATCAGGTGGGGTGGGTGTACCTGATCCGGCAAGAGCTGAGCCGATGCCAGGAAGCTTGAGTGCGATGGACGGTACACCAGGTGACATTCCTACGGCGCCAACAATTTCCAGATCGCCATAGTCTGCAGCATCCAATTCAGCCGCAGCGAGCGCACCGCCACCTTGAGACCAGCCGACCAGTCCAAACTTGGTTCCCGCGCCGACGGGAAGTTCCCTCGCTGCCTTCACGATGTTCACTGCATCCAAGGCATTGGTTCGGTTCACGGTGTACTGGTGAATTCCTGGTGTGCCCTGTCCTTGGTAGTCAGTCGCAACGACAACCCAGCCTTCATCAATGAACTTCTGTTGACCGGGTACTCCGTAATCAATAGAGGTGACAGAACCCGATTCAAAGTACAGCGTGAGTTCCCTGGCAGGGTCTGGTTGTGCTGAAGGGCACGCCGCATCTCCCATACCGGTGGTGCCATGGGCCCACGTCATGACCTTACGGTTTTCTCCCGGAGCAGCTGGGGCAACAACGATGCCCGTGGACTCGGTGGCGTTACCGTGCAGGTCTCCGGAGCGATAACGGATGCGATAGGCCTGAGCTCCTGCAATCGAGGTATCAATCTTCTCGTGGTGGACTAAAACAGTGCTCATGATTGCCTTCCTTGACGATTGCTTCAGTATATGAAGGGGTTGCTGAAAGCTATCTGCCTGACTTGCACTTCTGCGAGCAATACTTCACGTTCTCCCAATCTCGCGCCCACTTCTTTCGCCATTCGAAAGGCAAACCACAACGCTCACACACTTTGGGGGCGAAGCCGTTCTTGGTTTGTGCAGTGCGCATCACACCTCTAACCCAATCAGAAAAATGAAAAGTGGTGTGATTTATTGGCATACCTGATCAAGAAGTTGGCCGGCAGACCGAGCAGCTTCTTTCGTATCAATGATGGCGGGATCATCAACCCCACCACCGTTTTCGATTGACTGTTGTAAATCATTCAAGAAGGCAGTGAAAGATTCAGCCACTTGTCTGGTTGCATCAGTAAAGCTGGCATCCTCTGAATTGATTGCTCGCAAGGATTGAAGTGCCGAGCGTGAAATGTCTAGATGTTCTTGTGCGTTGGAAGGATCGTCCTGAGCTAAGCCAATCCCCTCCGCTAATTGGCTGGTGATTCCCGATAGGGAAGCGCAAGATTCTTCGAGGGATAAACCTGCGGGCTCCGGCGCAGCCGAACAGCCCGCTAGTAGTGCAACGACAGGAACGAATGTGGTCAGAGCGCAAACCGTTTTGGGTGAGTTCATGAATGGCAAATTACTCCTAATGGTGAGGGATTCATAGTTTTTTCACAGCGAACAGTCAGCACTGGGTGGGCTAAACGATATATCGTTAGGTGTTCGAAAGAAACAAAGGAGAGCAACGTGAAAGACACTTGGACTAAGAATTCCGGCGCAGACTGGTCACTTTCTTCCGCGTTGCAAACCCTCGAAGACCTCGGTGGGCAGTTCAAGCGCAACGTTGATATGCGTATGAAGCGTGGCGACGTACGTTCTGCTGTCCTGAGACTGTTGAACGAATCACCGATGCACGGCTACCAAATCATGAACGAGATTGAGACTCGGAGCGGTGGTGCCTGGAAGCCCAGCCCTGGTTCTGTTTACCCCACCCTCCAGCTCCTCGTCGATGAGGGATTACTTGAGGTCAAGGAAACCAAGGGTCGTCGAACATACTCCCTGACCAAAGAAGGCGCAGATGTTGCCGCCGCCGAAGCTGAATCCCCAGCACCCTGGGAGACCGGGTTTGATCGCCCTGCAGGCCCTCGTGGCTCTCTGGCACGAGCCGGCGTTAGTGTCGCAAAAGCAGCTGCAGATGTTGCCCGATTAGGCAATTCTGCCCAGATGGAGGAGGCAACTGCACTCCTCGAGGAAACTGCGAAAAAACTTTTCGCCATTGTGTCGCACAATTAAGGGGTGGGTACCCCAAGCACAGGCGTCGCCAGCGTGCAGATGACTGCACGACAATCACGAGCGCGCTATCGCAGAATTCTTCGCTTTGCCGCCAGGCATTTAGCTTCGCTGTGGTGGTATGAACTGGTTCTGCCCAGGCTGGGTCTGGTTAGTGTTGCTAACCGCACCCGGACCAACAGGCTCAAAAACATCGCGCGCAGCTTCCAAAAGCTGGCCCTAGATCTCAGCGGCTTACTGATCAAGCTGGGGCAATTCATGTCCACGCGCCTCGATGTCTTACCGCCTGTCATAACCAAAGAGCTCGAAGGGCTGCAGGACGAAGTTCCTGCTGTGCCCTTTGACCTCATTCGTGCCCTAGCGGAGAAAGAACTCGGCATGCCACTGGAGAGCATCTACAGTGCCGTTGATCCTGAACCCTTGGCAGCTGCATCACTGGGGCAAGTTCACCGAGCGACACTGTCTACTCAGGATGCCGAAGACACAGGAATTCTCAATGTCATTTTAAAAATTCAAAGGCCGGGAATTGATCAAATCGTTGAGGTTGACCTCAGTGCACTGCGGAGGGTAGCTGGATGGCTTAGCAGAATCAGTCTGGTCAACAAGCGTGCTGACGCACCTGCGCTGATGGATGAGTTTGCGCAGACCTGCCTAGAAGAAATCGACTACCTCAACGAGGCAGCTAATGCTGAGCGCTTCGCGGAGAACTTTGCTGACAACCCTCGCGTTCGCGTACCTCAGGTGGTGTGGGAACGATCAACACGTCGGGTGCTTACCCAAGAAGACGTTACCAACATCAAAATCACCGACCTCGATGCGCTCACTGCAGCTGGAATCAAGCCCGAAGCTGTAGCTAATGAGTTTGCCGCCATCATGTTTGACCAAGTATTCATTCACGGCTTCTTCCACGCTGACCCACACCCTGGCAACATCTTCATTCAGCCTCTGGCAGAGCCTGATGAAAACGGCCTGACATGGAGAATGACCTTTATCGACTTCGGCATGATGGGTGAAGTCCCCAGCAGTCTTGGTCGCGCACTGCGGACAACCGTCATTGCTGCTGCCTCTCGAAACGGCGCAGGCATGGTGGAAGGAATGCGAGAAATTGGTGTTCTCATGCCTTCAGCCGACACCGTCGAACTTGAGCGTGCACTCACCAAAGTATTTGACCGTTTCGGTGGAGTGAGCTTCGTCGAACTTCAAACTATTGACCCCAGAGAATTCAAAGCCTTCGTCAATGAGTTTTCTGAGATTGTGCGCGCACTTCCATTCCAGTTCCCAGAAAACTTCTTACTCGTCATTCGAGCAATCTCGCTCACCTCTGGGGTGTGTAGCTCGGTCAATCCCCAGTTCAACATTTGGAACGCTATCGAGCCCTATTCAGCCAAGCTCATCCGGGCTGAGGGTGGGAATGTGGTTCAGTCATTCCTTCGCGACGGGCTGAGCTCACTTGCCCTGCTAGCTCGGTTGCCTAAAAGTGTGGATTCGCTCATCACTCGAGCAGAACTTGGGCAACTCACGTTGAGAAATCCTGAGCTAGAAAAGAGAACATCTGCTTTGAACCGGGCCGTGCGCAGAGTCGTTTCCGCCGTGATCTTCGGTGTCTTCTTTATTGGTGGGCTGATGGTGATAGAAAGAGATGAAACTCTTGGCACCATCTTGATGATTACTTCAGCGCTACCACTTTTGCATGCGCTGTTTGCGGACGTGATTGCTCGACGAGGTCCGCTACCTTAATCGCTGTCCTGCACCACAGAAGCAAGAGTGCCCTGAGGAAGAGAAATCCATCCTTCAGCGTGTGCGAGCTCTCGCTGCTGCGGTGAAGGCGTGAGATACCTCCCCGTTGCTACTGCGCGAGTTGTGAGCGCTGCAATCACTGCATCAAAGGCGTCACACGATTTCACCATCACTGTCTTGTGGCCTCCCAGATCGAGCCACGGCGCCTCGTCACAAATGAGATTGAGAAGTTCTTCGCGTTTTAGCTCAGAGACTCGGTAGCCGGTCGTATCGAAACCCCACAGCCTCAGAGCTGCTCCGGGATAAACCTCCGCGACTAACCCTTCGCCGGCGCGATCAATTGTGATCCCCGATGCAGACACCTTGGACAGTAGACCCGAACACCTCATTGCGGTGAGACCGAGTCGATCCGTCGAGACACTCAGCGGCCACCGTCCAGTAATGGCATGAACGTGACGATCGGTCTCCCGATATGCCAATCGTCTGCGCCAATCCATTCCACCGTCAAAATCTTGCTGCTTCTCGTGCAGTGCCTGCTGCTCCGTGAGAAATTGGATAAATTCTTTCGGCCAACCAAGCGCACAATCAATGCCCATTTTGTTCACTCGGCCTGCGATATCAACAATGACGTCATCGCTTACCCCGAGATGCACCTCGCGGATCACAGCGGTTCCGGCGGACCATTCGATCACAGCGACTGCGGTACCCTTGGGCTCCGCAGCAAGGTCAACACCGGCAGTAAACATGAAGTAAGCCTATTCACCTAGCGTCACAGAAGTTTATGGCTAGCTCCAATTGATTCGGTTAGCATGATGACATCTGCAGCGTTGGAGAGGACACCCCATGAGCGCACCCACACAGGCACCACCTTCTGGCAAAGGCCTCCAGGCGAATACTCTCGGAGTTTTCGGATCTACTGTCATTGGTCTTGCCTCCACTGCGCCACTGTATTCACTGGCGGCGACACTGGGCTACGTGGTTCTTGCCGTAGGAGCACAAGCTCCCTTGGTATTCATCATTGCTGCAATCCCCATGATTTTTGCTGCGTTTGCCTATCAGGAACTCAACCGAGAAATGCCGGACTGCGGCACGACTTTCGTGTGGGGCACCAAAGCCTTCGGTCCGGTTACTGGGTGGATCGGCGGCTGGGCATTGGCTGTTGCCAGCGTGATGGTGTTGGCGAATGTGAGCGAGGTTACCGCGATTTACTTCTGGTACCTCGTGGGTAACCCTGGATTCGCAGAAGATCCCGTCATTGTTGTCTGGACGGCAGTGGCATTCATCGCTCTGATGACATTTATCAGTGTGCTGGGCCTGCAAGTCGGCGAGCGCATGCAAACCGTTCTCATGATCTTTCAGATGGGGCTCTTGGTTGCCTTTGGAGTTCTTGCATTTATCAACGCCACCTCTGGAGCAAATGCGGACTCCGTGAACTTTTCCTGGTCATGGTTCAACCCAGCTGAGCTGGGTTCCTGGTCCGGATTCATGCAGGCAGTGTTACTTGCACTATTCATCTACTGGGGTTGGGACACTTGCCTAGCACTCAACGAAGAGACGCGTAATCCGAAGAAGACTCCTGGTCGCGCTGCCTTGATGACCATCGTCATTCTCATCGTTGTCTATGTAGGCGTCACCGTCGCTGTCATGATGTTTTCTGGTTTTGGAGAAAGCGGCTTTGGTTTAGCAAACCCTGACAACCTCGATGATGTGTTCACAGTTCTTCGAGACATCTTCTTTGGGCAGTGGGGATGGTTGCTCATCCTGGCTGTCATGATCTCTGCAGCCTCGTCAACGCAAACAACTATCTTGCCGACAGCACGTGGGACATTGTCCATGGCTGTCTATAAGGCACTGCCTGCAAAGTTTGCACAAATTCACCCCCGCTTCAAAACCCCCTGGTTCTCCACCGTGGTCATGGGTGTGGCAGCCATCGGCTACTACGTTGTGATGTCATTCCTCTCAACAGACATGCTCGCTGACTCACTGTCTTCGATGGGTCTTGCCATTGCCTTCTACTACGCCATCACCAGCTTCTCCTCGTTCTGGTATTTCCGGAAAACACTGCGCGAGAGTGCACGCAACCTCTGGATGCGTGGCATTTTCCCAGTGCTAGGTGGACTGCTGTTGACATACGCATTCATTCAGTCCGCGTTTGACATGATCAATGTGGATTACGGCTACACCGTCCTGTTAGGTGTTGGTGGTTCCTTCGTCATTGGTGTTGGTGCCATCTTGCTCGGCTTTGTATTGATGGGCCTCTGGGGGCTTCGTCCCGGATCAAAGCCCTTCTTCCGCCGCGAAAGCCTCAACAGGGAAACCCCTGTTCTTGTTCCTGACGTGTGAGAAATGCAATGAGTTCTCACGTCAACACACTCGTTATTGGTGCAGGAGTTTCTGGGCTCACGGCATCACGCCTGTTGCAACAACAGGGCAACTCTGTCATCGTGCTTGAGGCGCGAGACCGACTTGGTGGCAGGCTCCATTCCGAGCATCGTGATGGCTACGTCACAGATCTAGGGGCGTCCTGGATTCATGGCATCGATGACAGTCCTGTTGAGCGCATGTGTGCTGCGCTGGGGATGCCCATGATCGAATTCACGGTAGGGAGCTTCCAGCCAGATGGAAGACCTATTGTGTACTTCGATCCTGAAGGAAAGCGCCTCAGTACGGAACACGCACGTGCTTTCACCCAAGACATTCACTTTTTCGACACCGTGCTCGCTGGAGTCATCGAGACCATCCCCTCGGGTAGTTCTTATGCCCAAGCAGTCGATCGTGCTCTAGAGACAATCGGGTGGGATAAGGAGCGCTCTGAGCGTGTGCGCGAATACATGCAGCACCGAACTGAAGAACAAGATGGTGCCCACTTCACTCTTATCGATGCGCATGGTCTGGATAACGAGGAGGTTGACGGCGACGAAGTCGTTTTCCCCGAAGGGTATGATGCCCTCGCTCATGGCTTGGCTGCTGATATTGATGTGAGATTAAGCCATGTGGTCTCTGGCGTGACCTGGAGCGGTGATGGCGTTATCGTTCACAGCGATCAGGGTGACTACAGTGCTGATCAGGTCATCATCACAGTTCCCATCGGAGTAATCCAGTCTGAGGACTTCCGCATTCAGCCTGCGCTTCCTCATGAAGTTCACAATGCGGTGAACAGTTTCCGAATGAATAATTTTGAAAAAGTCATTCTTCGTTACGATGCCAAGTTCTGGGACGAGGGCATTTATGCCTTCCGCAGGCAAGGTGCTGCAGGCGACTGGTGGCACTCTTGGTATGACCTCACCAGCTTGCATGGCACTCCAGCACTATTGACTTTTGCTGCAGGGCCGTGCGCCATTGAGACGCGAAACCTCTCAGATACCGAGGTAACTGGTCTGATCACCAATTCATTGCGAGAAATCTATGGTGAGGACGTTCCACTTCCTCACACAATTCACCGCACGGCCTGGAAAGACGATCCTTTTGCACGAGGGGCTTATTCCTATTTGACCGTGGGCGCTGACACCTCAGAACACGACATCCTTGCAACACCAGTTGGAGGTGTTCTTCACATAGCTGGCGAGGCCACCTGGCGTGATGACCCAGCAACTGTCACCGCAGCACTGATGTCCGGACACAGGGCTGCACAGAATGTTCTAGGTAAGCAGATCGACATCAGCGATCTGTGGTCTGGTCTTTAGAAGCTGGCCCGTCTCAACCGATCGACGATAGCGACCGCAATATCGTCACCATCTGGAGTGATGGCCACAACTCGTGAAAGACCTAACTCATCAGCTTTTCTCAAGGCCGCGTAAAGCTGCTTGGCATAGTCAGCTGTGGTTTTAGGTGCTGCAAGGCGCACGACTCCCTCTTCAGTTGCCTCAGTGCTCAGCGCAATGAGTCCATCTCCAGGCAGAGCCTTTTCATTCAACACAACAGTGGCCCGTGGGGCGTAGTGAGAATCCAATGATCCACTCACCCGAATGGTTGTGTCAGCGTCCTTTACTCGCAATCCGGTTGAGCGCTCAATCATCTCTGCGGTGATGGCACCGGGGCGAAGAATGCGTGGGGCTTCAGCTGTGCAGTCAATGATGGTGGATTCAATTCCCACCTCAGATTGCTCCCCGTCGAGAACAATGTCTGAGAAGTCAAGATATTCATTCAGTTCTTCTCTCACCGCAGCAGCGGTCGTGGGAGAGACTTTTCCAAACCGGTTTGCACTCGGTGCTGCAACTCCAAAACCCCCGAGCCGTTCAAACTCAGCCAGCAGATTTTGAGCAATCTCATTACTCGGAACTCTTAATCCCACGGTGTCTTGGCCACCGGTAACACAATCGCCTGCTCGAGAAGAACGAGAAAAGATGAGCGTCATCGGGCCAGGCCAGAAATCGTGGGCGAGGGTGCGTGCATAGTCAGGAACTTCACGAGCCCATTGATCCACCACCTCCGCTGTACTGATGTGCACAATCAATGGGTGATCTGCTGGGCGGCCTTTGGCCCGGTAGATTCTGGCAACTGCTTCAGGATTTTCTGCGTCAGCACCGAGGCCGTACACGGTCTCGGTGGGAAACGCCACGAGCCACCCCTGCTTCAGCGCAGCAGCAGCTTGGACAATCTCAGCAGAAGTCACATTTAATCCTGGGTGAAGCTCTAGGGGTTACAGAAATCGCAGCGGGCAGGATCAATACTGTCTTGTCCACGTGAGATAACTTCAGAATAGTCACAGGCAACGCAACCAAACTTTTCCGAGTGAGGTACAGAAGCAACAAGCTGCCCGCAACCACTGCAGGGCAGTCCAAATTCATAGCCAACTTTGCCCCAGCCAATTTCATTGCAGCTAAGGCACGTGGTGGATATCCGTTTCACAAGTTTCTCTGCGCACGCGCTGATGTTCTTCTGGCGTGAAGGCGAGCTCATCGCACGAAAATCACTCTCCACGCGAATGTTTTCAACCGGACTGCTCAGTAATTTTCTTAACTCAGCAACAAAAATTTCTGGATCATGAATCCCTTTGTGGATGACCGTTTCGTTATCTTGGCTAAACAGTATGTTTGCTCCGTGAGTGGGTAAATCAAGACGTGTGACTAGGAGTTCGAGATCTGTCTGTTCATTCACAACTTCTTTGTGTGCACGAATTTCGGCAGAAAGATAACTTTCTACGATGACAAAATCTTTACTCACACACACCAAAGCTAATAGTTCATGGTCAGAGGTGACCCAGGGCATCTGGGGGTGGGAGCCGATGCTTCCTTCACTGGCAAGGCCGTAGTCCGTGCCCAAAAATTCTGCACCGGCGCGTGCCTTGGCGATAGCGGCATCACGAGGGCTGAGGGTGCGAGGGATCTCACCACTGAAAGTTCCGAACTCATCGGTATCAATCTCTGCCAGGGTAAGGCCCCAGTCTGGAAGACATGCAAAGGCAGGTGCAATTTGAGCAAGTTTGCCGTGCTTAGTTGCCAGCGCAATGGTGGAAGCCATAAAAATCAGGCTAAGGGGAAAGGGTGAAAAAACTCTGAAAATGAGTTGGGGTCAATCCCTACCCGATTACTTTTTTGAGAGCGTCAATAAGTTTGGGTGCGCGATGGTCATCAGTGAGCTCCATTCGGTTAGTGATGTATCCAAAACCAACCCGATTGATGGGATCTGCAAAGCCAACCTGACCACCAGCCCCGTCATGCCCGAAGCTCTTGGGCGTCAAAAATGTGCGTCTTTCTGAATTCAACATAAAGCCCACGCCCCATCTGGGGTGGGGAGGAATTTCACTCGAGAAAACAGCAGGGCCTTCAGATTGAACTGTGGTTGCCGCCGCAATAACGTCATCGTTGAGCAATCGCAACCCGTCCGTCTCCACAACTGTTGAAGACCAGATGCTTGCCAATGCACGTGCGGTGGCGATTCCTCCCCCGCCAGGAATCTGTGCCATCTGAATTCGAGGGTCATTAAAGTCAGGTTTATCTGATGAAACCAAACCAGATAGGGCACCACCGAGAGTCATCGCGCGGTCCATCCACTGCTGGTCAGTGAATTGATCAGACACTGGACCGCCGACAGTTGGGCTTGGTACAACAGTGGGCTCATTTTCAGGGATCAATACCTGCAAATGTGCTGGGGTACCAATATGGTCAGCTGGTAAGCCAATCCAAGCCTCTGCGCCAAGAGGCTTCGCTAAGACTTCTTGAAAATAATCCCCGACATTGACACCAGTAATTCGGCGGATGACTTCTCCGTTGAGCCACCCATGTGTCAACGCGTGATATCCCCAGCCAGCACCAGGTGTCCATATTGGCTCCTGTTCTTGGAGAACTCGAACCATAGTTTCCCAGTTGATGACATCTTCAAACGTAAGATCTCGCCGAGGCGCTGAAAGGCCAGCTCGATGAGAAAGAAGGTGCCTGATAAGCGTGTGTTCTTTTCCTGCAACCCCAAATTCTGGCCAATACGTAGTGACCTGTGCGTCGTAGTCAAGACGACCCTCGCTCACAAGGTGGGCAGCAAGAATAGAAACAAGGCCTTTGGTACACGAAAAAATTGTGCTGGGTGTCGAGGCTTCCCACACACGTCCATCTCGTTTATCGGCAACGCCGCCCCAGAGATCAATCACAATGTGGCCGTCTACACGAACTGCTAACGCTGCACCGCTGTACTGGTCATGCAGAGTGGAGCCAAAAACATCAGCAACGCGCTCAAAACCGGGAGCTACATATCCTTGTGGTGTGTGTCCAGCAAAGGATGAAGTTGTGTTCATACTGCGGGTCATCTCCCCATTGTGGCCTAGCCATTCGTCCACAGCCAGAGTGAAACAAAAAACGGAACATCTCCCAGAAGAAACGTTCCGTTACTTGTGCGCCCGGAGGGATTCGAACCCCCAACCTTCTGATCCGTAGTCAGATGCTCTATCCGTTGAGCTACGGGCGCAGTGTTGAAAACCAACTGAGCAAGCATAGCAGGGCATGCGCTGAGCTAGAAAATCGCGTGTAATTGGCAAATCCTTGTTGAGTCCATTCGATACCTTAGAGATATGCGCATCGCCACCTGGAACGTGAACTCTATTCGAGCTCGTGTTGAGCGTGTAACGGACTACCTTGTTCGTGAGGACATTGATGTTCTGTGCATGCAAGAGATTAAGTGTCGAGACAACCAATTCCCCTTCGATGCCTTCACTGCAGCCGGTTATGAGGTTGTTCTCCACGGTTTGAACCAGTGGAATGGGGTTGCCATCGCCTCTCGTCTGCCACTCGAGGATGTGCAGATAACTTTTCCTTCACAGCCTGGTTTTGGTGAACCGGACGCTGACGGCAAAGCTCCGTTAGAAGCGCGTGCGATTGCCGCCACCGTTGACGGTGTGCGCTTGTGGAGTTTGTATGTTCCTAATGGCCGTGAGCTTGACCACCCGCACTACTCCTACAAACTGGAGTGGCTCCGTGGTCTCGCTCGTGACACTGCCGGCTGGTTGGCAGACTCCCCTGATTTGCCACTGGCATTACTGGGTGACTGGAATGTTGTTCCCTATGACCACGACGTGTGGGACATCGCTGAGTTTGCTGGAAGCACTCACGTCTCTCCTCCAGAGCGGGAAGCTTTCTTTGCCTTTGAGACAGTTGGGCTCAGAGATGTTGTTCGTCCCTTAATTCCTGAGGGTTATACCTATTGGGATTACAAGCAACTGCGCTTCCCCCGCAACGAAGGCATGCGGATTGATTTCATCCTGGGATCTCCAGCTTTCGCCGACATGGTTGACAGTGCTCATATTGATCGTGACGAACGAAAAGGCGATGGTCCTAGCGACCACGTTCCTGTCGTGATTGACTTAGTGCGCGACGGCGACGAAGACGACCGCCCCATGATTTGGTAAAGATATGACTGCAACTAAAGGATCAAACATCACCAGCATTGTGTTGCTGGTCGTAGCTGTGCTCAGCGACCTGGTCCTTTTTGTTCCTGCGCTGATGCTGGCGATGGTCAGCGATAACTGCGGGCCAGATAGCTGCAACATGGCAGTATTCACTTTGGGCTACTACATCGCCGTTGCCGGTCCAACCTTGGTCACAATTACCGGAATTGTCTTCACTGTGCGACAGCTCATAAAGAAACAAGATGCCGTTACCTATGCACTCATTGGCTTAGGCGGAACGTACGGGGCTTTCATGCTTGGGTTAGCAATCACCTTTATTACAGTCTCGCTTAAGTAAACGGCTAATACTCCGGAGTTTGCTCTTCGATGAGCTTCGCTAAATCTAGATTGATGAACTGGCGGAGCCGATCAGATCGCTCCTGCTCATAGTTCTCATCGCCAAACTCACTCACCTCTTTGCGGTCGAGATTGCGCTCCATCTCGCGGGACAGTTCTGCCCAGGCAAGACCATGGGCCTCCGTGATGAGTACACGAAGCCATTGTTCATCCTGAAGCTTGTCTTTTAGTCGTTGTGCAACTTGCTCAAGTGAGCCCAATCGAATGGTGAGATTGTTCACGTCACCACGACGGTAATCATTGCGCGACAGTGCTTCACCGCGAAGTTTGCGTGCACGCTTGAGATCCGCAGAAACAATGGATGCAGTTTCGAGAGACTCCACCGCGAGGGTCGTGATCACTTCACGTGCCGGGGCAAGATAAATGCTCGCGTCAAAGGCATCCGGCTGAGTGATGGCTTGAACAAGAATCTTGTTTTTGATTGCCATAATGGCGCCCAATCGAGCCATGGCAAATCCATCGTCGGCTGAAGTGTTGATGCTTTCGAGAATCTCCGGGGAAGGCTCACCAATGGATGCGTCCTTGCGCCACAAGCGCCAGCCAGCCATGCGTTTCTCCCGAGGTTCCTTACTCTAAGGATACCCAGCGAAAGTTCAGAGAATTCTGAGCAAACAGGTTAGTTTTCCCTCTGTTTACTTTCTTCCCGTGAATTTATCCATGGTGTTGTAGACACCAAAGATGTTGTCTGCGATGGCATCAAACCACCTCTGCGGAAGAATTCCCTTGAGGACTTTAGAGAGGTGAACCGTCCAGGGCAACATCAACATGGGTTTACCCGCGAGCATGGCTTTCCAGACTTTGTTCACCACATAGTCCGGCTGCATGATGGGAGTCATCAACGGGCCCTTGACTCCTCCGAACATACCGGTGGCGATATAGCTCGGGCAGACCGTCGTGACTTTGACATTGTCAATGTGTTGTTGTTTGAGCTCGAGTCGAACGGAGTCACTCCAGCCAATCAATGCCCACTTGCTTGATGCATACACACTCATCTTCGGATTGGAAAGTGTGCCGGCGGCGGAGGCAATGTTCACAATTCTGGAGGGGCGCTTTCCTTTCATCATTCCTGTCAGGAATTCGTGAGTGATAAACATCGGCGCCAGTGCGTTAATCTTCATAATGAACTCAGTGTCACGTTCGTTTTCGTGCTCCCAGAAGTAGGTGCCACGCACAACACCCGCATTGTTGATGATCACATCAACACCACCGTGATTGGCAATCACATTTGCTGCAGCTTTTTCAATTGCGGTGCGCTCACCAATATCGACGAGCATTGGCACGATTTCTTGGCGGTTATCCGCGTGCACGCGCAAAGCCTTGGTGGTGTCGGCTAATGCTTCTTTGCTGATATCCCAGAGGATGACGGTCTCCGCGCCTTCGGCTACTGCTCGCTCGGCATAGAGACGCCCCATTCCCATGGCGGCTCCGGTAATGAGAATTCTGCTTCCAGCAACATTGAAGGTCATGGTTAAACTCTACACACACAAGTATTTTGCGCTTGAGCGCTAATTTAGTGCGTATACTAAGCAAAACTTGCTGTTTTCACGCAATATTTCGCTGAAACGTGCGCACATTCTCCGTTACCGTTGATGTATGACACAACTACTCGACATCACAGCCGCAGCAGATATCACCGAAACCACTCCTGCATGGGTTGCTCTTAAAAAAGCAGCCACCGCCATTCAGGCGCTGCAGGTGAAGGATGGTTCTATTCCTGATGCTGCCAACCATGCTGCCGCTCGCGAACTTGTTGCTGTGATTGTGGAGTCCATCGAAGAATTGGCTCCCTCCTTCCCGCACGACGCTTCCTACCTCGAGGCCGTCGTTGCTGACTTTGGTCGCTGGGTTGATGGCGGCTTTGCCGAACCAGACTTCCTTGCATCGATCCTCGAGTTTGCACCTGCTGCGCACCGCGTCAATGGTGTTCGTCACCTCGTTGTCTTTCCGATGTACACACAGAACGGAAGCACCAATCGTTTCGTGGAGGCAGTCCTGGTCGAAGTAATGTGGCCAGACTTCATCGCTGAGCTCGAAGCGGGCGACTACGGCAACAAGTTGTTTGTTCCCCTGCGCTTTATCGACTTCACCCCTGGATATGACACCAACTCTGCTGTGCTCTTCCCCGAGACGGTAGGTATGCGTGAAGTTCCCGCGTTCACATGGGGAGCTATCTTCCAGGACCGCGAAGCAGCACGCTTCGCGGTTGTGACAGAAGCTGCGGCTGAGATCACCGGGCTAGAACTTCCCGCAGACGCAGCTGAGTTGCTGACCAACCAGAAGCTCTCTGAAGAAACCTTCATCATGTGGGACTTGATCCACGACCGTACCCACATGAGTGGTGACCTCCCCTTCGACCCCTTCATGATTAAGCAGCGCATGCCCTTCTTCCTCTACGGACTTGAAGAACTACGTTGTGACCTCACCGCATTCCGCGAATGCGTGAAGATTGAACGCGGTGGATCGGCAGACCCCGAGACTCGTCACCACGCACGTCTCGTTCAGTACGCTGTGGTCTTCGACCGCATCTTCCGTTTCGCTATGACCGGAACCCGCAATCGTAACTATGACGCGGTTGCAGGTCAGCTCATGTTTGCCTGGATGCACCAGCACGGCGTATTGCACTGGACCAACAACAAGCTCTCCATCGACTGGGCCGCTCTTCCAGATGTCGTTGTTGAACTCGGTGACGCAATCGATGAGCTCTATTGGCGCTCCATCGACCGTCCCAAGATTGCTCACTGGCTTGCAGCTTATGAACTGGTTGCCAGCACTCTCACCCCACACCCTGCTTCCACCTGGGCTAAGGGTGCAGATGCTCTTCCTGTTGCCGGAGAACCTGGCGAGCTCACCGACCAGCTTTTGGACGACGAGTTCCCCCTGTCCATGTTCTATGAGGCACTGCAGCGCAAGATTGCTCCGGTGATTGAGTCCACCAAGGGAATCCGCGCTTAGGCGCGGACCCTCCCACGGCGTAGGCTCAAGGGTATGCAGCGAGTACACGATGCCGCTTGGCGCGGCTTTGCCTCAGATAACTATGCCGGTGTTCACCCTCGGGTTCTCGAAGCTCTCTCAGCGGTGAACGGTGGGCATCAGATCGCCTATGGCGAGGATGTCTACACTGAACACCTGCACCAGGTCATGACGACCCATTTTGGAATGGGCATTGAAGTATTCCCGGTATTTAACGGAACCGGTGCAAACGTGATGAGTTTGCAGTCGTTGCTGCCTCGCTGGGGTGGAGTGATCTGTGCTCAAACTGCACACGTGAACAATGACGAATCCAATGCCCCTGAAGCTGTGGGTGGAATCAAGTTGCTCACGGTGGAAACGCCCGACGGCAAACTCACCCCTGAGCTCATTGACCAACAGGCACACGGTCGTGGAGATGAACACCGTGCCCAGCCATTGGCTGTGACCATTACCCAGTCGACTGAACTGGGAACGGTGTACACCCCCGAAGAAGTCAAAGCAATTGCTGAGCACACCCACTCTTTGGGGATGAAACTGCACATGGATGGAGCTCGGATCTCTAACGCAGCTGCCTCCCTCGGTGTTCCTTTCCGTGCATTCACTCGTGATGCTGGAGTAGACATTCTCAGTTTTGGTGGAACTAAGAACGGCCTCATGGGTGCCGAAGCAATCGTTGTGCTCAACACCGATGCCGTGGATGGGCTGATCTATTCCCGAAAGATGAATATGCAACTGGCATCCAAGATGCGCTTCACCTCCGCACAGCTCATCGCATTACTCGAGGGTGAGCTCTGGCACCACCTTGCTAACCATGCCAACCAGATGGCTCAGCGTTTGCGCTCAGCTCTAGAGGGCACCCCCGGCATTACTTTCACACAGCAGACCCAAGCAAATGGTGTCTTTGTCATTTTGCCTCCAGGCGTAGCGGACGAAC
The DNA here is from genome assembly GCF_003325955.1 of Aurantimicrobium sp. MWH-Uga1. NCBI lineage: Bacteria > Bacillati > Actinomycetota > Actinomycetes > Micrococcales > Microbacteriaceae > Aurantimicrobium > Aurantimicrobium sp. MWH-Uga1. The sequence continues at coordinate 1,566,942 of NZ_CP030929.1, forward strand.
TACGCAAGGAATTCCGCTTCTATGACTGGAATCCTGCAACCGGTGAAGTTCGTTGGATGTGTGCGTGGGACACCACCGAAGATGACATTGACTATTTTGCTGACGCAGTAAAGAAAGCGCTCGAAAGCAAGTAATGCCCGTCGTCACTCTCACCAATTCCACTCTTCATGTTGAGATGTCATTTTGGGAACGTGTTGGTTCGCTCTCTTCCAACATTTCAATTCCTTTGACGTCGGTGGTGCACGCAACCGATGACCCCACTTTCATCCGTCACGGTCTTGGCTTCCGGGTCGGTGGAACCGGAATGCCTGGTTTCATTGCCGAAGGTCACTTCCGAAAGAACGGAAACCGCATTTTTGCTAACTGGCGCCGGGGGGAACAAGTGATTGTCATTGAGCTCCAAGGGCAGAAGTGGGACAAACTTGCCATTGGGTGCACTGATGCCAAAGCCCTAGCAACCGAGATCAACACTGCTATTGCCGGTCTCGCCAACAACTAGATCCAGACATGAAGAAAGCCCCCGATTTTTCGGGGGCTTTCTTTCTTGAAGGCTTAATCTTCAAATGCGTCGTAACGAACAATCTCTGCAAGTTCGTGACGGACACGTGGTGCCTTTTCGCGCTCGGCAAGAGGTTCTGGAAGTAGGTCTGCTGGAGCGAGCTTGCCCACAGCAATTGCGACAAATGCCTCAAAGCCGGCAGGGAGATTGAAGATCTCCTTGAGCGCCTTCACATCTGTTCCGGCAACCTGGTGAACATAAAGTCCATCGGTTTGTGCCTGAATCGAGAAGTGAGCAACAGACTGACCCAGGTCATAGATTGCATAGGGGTTGGGGGTTCCATCAGCGCCTGCAGTCTGAGCAATCGCAACCACGATGGCAGAAGCATTCGGCATCCACGCAGTGTTCCAACCTGCGAGGGTGGGAACAATCTTGTTGAACGTGTCATCTCCACGGAATCCAACAATGAAACGCCAGGGCTGACTGTTGTTAGCTGAAGGAGACCAGCGAGCTGCTTCGAATGCGGGGGTGAGATCTGCTGGAGTCAGCACTGCGGTGGTGTCGTAAGAACGAGGACTCCAACGGGCTGCAAGTACGGGGTTAATGGGAACACTGGTGTGCGCGGTGCGAGACATTTTCATCCTTGTATCGAAAGTAAACATAGGTATTCCGTAGCGAAGCACGGGCATCCATGAGAGATAACTCCTCCGGACTCAATCTATTCCCGAAATAATAGAAAAATGTCTCACTCTGTCGTATTGGTCACCGGCGCTGCCGGTGGTGTTGGTTCTGCCGTCCGCGCACGTTTTGAAGAAGGCGGATGGCAGGTTGTTGGAGTTGATGTGCGGGAAGGTCCTGGCGTTGACATTATTGCCGACCTGAGAACGGCAGCAGCCTGTCACCAAGCCGTGCGCGAGGCCATCTCTCTTCACGGTCGTCTCGATGGTGTTGTCCTTGCTGCCGGACTGTGGACGGAAGGTCCCACGAGTGACACTTCTGAGGAAGAGTTTGACCTCGTTTTCGACGTGAACGTCAAAGGCAGTTACTTTGTCCTCTCAGCCGCCCTACCTGAACTAGCAAAAACCTCAGGTTTCGTGACCGCACTATCCAGTGACGCCGGTATTCAAGGAAATGCCGGCGCTGCGGTTTATTCCGCAAGCAAGGGAGCCATCAGCAACCTCGTGCGAGCGGTCGCTCGCGAGGTTGCGCCTCAAGGAATTCGTGTGAATGCCGTCTGCCCAGGAGATATCGATACTCCGATGCTTGCGGGACAAGCAGCAAATTTTGGTGGAGGTAACCCCGAGCAATACTTAGCAGACTTGCTCTCTGCTTATCCTCAAGGCGAGCGTGCTCGTTTTGTTCAGCCTGCTGAGGTTGCAGGGTTAATTTGGTTTCTGGCACAAAAAGAGGCCGAAGCCATTACCGGGGCAAACCTCAGTATTGACTTCGGCCTCTCAGCCGGAATCTAGCTCTAGCTTTCGTCTTCCATTAATTCAGCCTCGATGAAGGGGTCTTCGTCCCCTGCGTCGAAGACAGGATGAATCTTGTCTGAGCTCACGGTGAGGTGATCACCGTCGAGGTCAACGCGAACGAGGTCACCATCACGCACAGCTCCTGCAAGGATTGCTGTTGCCAGACGATCATCGATTTCGTGTTGCATGAGGCGTCGCAATGGGCGAGCTCCATAAATGGGGTCGTAACCACGCTCTGCCAACCAGGTTCGAGCGGCTGGAGTGACGGCTAGTTCTAGTCGTCGCTCTGCCAAACGCTTCTGGAGACGGTCGATATAGAGCTCGACGATTTGTCCGAGGTCTTCTTGGCTCAGAGCCGAGAACACCACGATGTCATCCAAGCGGTTGACGAACTCAGGCTTGAATGCCTGACGCACGGTCTCGTTAACTGCGCGTTCCTTCTCGTCCCAGCTCAGGTCGGGATCAATCAAGAACTGTGAACCGAGGTTCGAGGTGAGAATCAGGATGACGTTACGGAAGTCCACCGTGCGGCCCTGACCGTCGGTCAGGCGGCCATCGTCGAGCACCTGAAGCAACACATCGAAGACTTCAGGGTGTGCCTTCTCAACTTCGTCGAGCAATACAACCGAGTAGGGGCGGCGGCGCACTGCCTCAGTGAGTTGTCCACCTGCCTCATATCCGATGTATCCAGGAGGAGCACCGACCAGACGGGAGACGGAGTGCTTCTCACCGTATTCGCTCATGTCGATACGGATCATGGCCTTTTCGTCATCAAAGAGATACTCGGCAAGTGCTTTAGCGAGCTCTGTCTTTCCGACACCTGTGGGCCCCAGGAACAGGAAGGATCCTGTTGGGCGATCGGGGTCAGAAATTCCAGCGCGCGAACGACGAACAGATTCGGAGACAGCTTGCACTGCCTTCTTCTGTCCAATGAGGCGCTTGCCAATTTCGTTTTCGAGGTTGAGCAGTTTTTCTGTCTCACCTTTGGTGAGACGATCAACAGGAATACCGGTCCATGCAGCAATTACTGACGCGATGTCTTCGCTGGTGACCTGATCGTTGACCATCCGCTCGGTGTCTGTTTGTTCTGCTGATTCAGCATCAGCTAACTCGCGTTCGAGTTGAGGAATCTCTGCATAAAGCAAACGGCTGGCTTGTTCGAGCTGACCTTCACGCTGTGCACGTTCTGCTTGAATACGAGCGGCATCAAGTTTTGTCTTGAGTTCACCAACACGGTTGAGCGCGCTGCGCTCTTGTTCCCACCGACGTTCAAGGTCTTCGAGACGAGCGTTACGTTCAGACATGTCTTCACGCAATTTTGCAAGACGTTCCTTGGAGGCGTCGTCCTTCTCTTTCTTGAGAGCTAGCTCTTCCAACTTGAGGCGGTCCACGCTGCGGCGCAGCTCATCGATCTCGACAGGAGCCGAGTCAATTTCCATACGCAGGCGGCTTGCCGCTTCATCGATGAGGTCAATGGCCTTGTCAGGAAGCTGCCGGCTGGTGATGTACCGGTTGGATAGTGCTGCGGCAGCAACGAGTGCGTTATCGGCGATAGCTACCTTGTGGTGTGCTTCGTAACGCTCTTTGAGACCACGAAGGATTGCCACTGTGTCTTCAACACTGGGCTCACCTACGAATACCTGCTGGAAACGACGTTCGAGGGCGGCGTCTTTTTCAATGAACTCACGGTACTCATCCAGAGTGGTGGCACCAATTAGGCGCAGCTCTCCACGAGCAAGCATGGGCTTGAGCATGTTGGCTGCTGCCACGGAGCCTTCGCCTCCGCCAGCACCCATCAGGGTGTGGAGTTCATCAATGAAGGTGATGATCTGGCCATCAGAGTCATTGATTTCTTTGAGGACCGCCTTGAGGCGTTCTTCGAATTCACCACGATACTTTGCACCGGCAATCAGGGCAGAGATATCGAGTGAGACAAGCTGTTTATCCTTCAGACTGTCGGCGACGTCTCCAGCGACAATACGCTGGGCGAGTCCTTCAACGACAGCGGTTTTTCCAACGCCTGGTTCACCGATCAGGACGGGGTTGTTTTTGGTTCGACGAGTAAGTACTTGGCTTACTCGACGGATTTCGGCATCACGGCCGATGACAGGGTCGAGCTTGCCGCTCTTTGCAATTTCGGTGAGGTTAACACCAAATTGTTCGAGCGCGCTCTTGTTTTCTTGCGGCTCTTGTTGCATGTTTTCTTTCTCCTTGTGTGGATTTCATCACTTAACAAAGTTGAGTGATGATGACTCAAGTTTACTCTTTTGGCCCTATTTTCTCTAGGCATGAAGCTGAAAGAAAGCTGAAAATCAATTCAGGCCCGACATTAGCCGGGCCTGAATTGAAAGGTGATTGAATCTAGCTCTTTCTTGATCGAATGAGCCAGACTCCACCCGCTAACCCTGCCGCTAGAAGTGCGGCAAGCCCACCAAATATCCATAGATTGGGCTGGTCAGTTTCTAATACTGCTGCCGACTCAGCTTCTTCTCCAGAAGTGCTCTTTGAAGTTGAAGACTTCTTGGGAGAGACAAGTACAGGGGAATCCAATCCAGGGGCAACAGTGCCGATGTTACTTAATGCACTCACAGATTTGCGAGCAAGGCCTCCAGTAGAGGACGTGCCTTGAACAGATGCCGCAACAGTGGTTCCTGTCCATCCGACTACCTTGTTGTCGATGTCTTGTACAACAATTCTGTGTTGACCAGCAGGAAGTGCTTCTGAAACGGTCGCTGTTACCGTTCCATCAGCCCCGACCTGAACCCAATCACCAAGTGATGTTGGGGTTGAATGTGCCCAAACTGAAACCCATTCGCCTGCCATGTCTTGACCTACGTCAACAGTTATTGTCTGGTTCGATTCAACTGTTGAAGGTGCTTCAATCATGTCCTGCGTGGAAGGTGTTAATTGGCTTGAATCCACCGAGCTCGGGTCGCCTGTTGGGACTTTATTCACTAATTCATTTTGTCCTATATGAATTCTGCGGCCAGCAGTAATTGTAAATACTTCGGCGTCCGAGAGGCTTGTACCGCCAACGTACTGAGTTTCAAATCCTCGAGTTGAGTTTGAAGGATCTGAGATTTTTAATTTGTATGAACCTGCTGGCAGGCCATTGATGCTGAACTCTCCATTTTGTCTTCCGGAAGTCCACTTCGATAGGAAACCCTGCGGCTGGTAGGTCCCAGCAACATTTTTATAGACAGTAATGGTCACGAACTTTCCTTGGGAGAGCGGAGCTGTTCCAGAAATTGTCTTTGACACGACAGTACCTGTGATTTGGCCACCATTAGCACTGACGGTGAAGTTCTTGCCGTCGACAGTCTGACCTGCCTGGACAAGAATTTCCGATGTCGGTAAATCTGTTCCAGAAGCAGAACTTGAGCTCCAGAATGCGCTAGCGAAATCAACAATCACCTTTTCACTGTTGTTCCAACAATTTTGCGAAACTCTCAAATAATAGTTTCCGTCTGGAACAGAAAGTGAGTAAGCACCACTACCTACGCCGTTAGAGCTTGTATATTGCGCTTGATCCGCAGATACAAGAGATCCTCGCGTGCCATCAACATTTTTTCTATAAGCAGAGACAACAGCACAAGGAACACTGTTGCCTGACTGATCCAACACCCTTCCCGTTATATATCCGAGGGGTCTTATGATCACGTCTTGGCTAACACTTGAGTTGGTAACTGTTACTTTTTGCTGGGTAGAGCCCAGGCCCTGAACCGACCCATTAATGAAATACGAGCCAGGTGAAAGGTTGACGAAATTGAATATCCCATTTTCATCGGAAATTACGCTCCCCGACCACTGGCCACGAGAGTCCTCCAGCCAGAGCCACTGATCTGATAGCAATCTTCCTGATGAGGTTTTGAGCGTGCCGGTAATTGAAGCATTTCCAGTAACTAATGGAGCTAATTTGGCTGCAAGATACGCTTGTTCACCCTCTAGTAGATCTACTTCACCTACTAATGGGCCACCCCCTCCGGAGCCCATCTCGGCATCCTCTTCTGGATTAGTCAATTTGATTTCGACGAATCCATCTTTTTCTGCCCAGATTGTGTATGTTCCCGCGGGAAGACTTCCAAAGGAAAACTCGCCTCTGGAATTGGTAACAACGGGTTCAATGTTGTAGCTCCAAGCGCCAGTCAAAGATGCACTCATTGACGCACCACTGATTGGTTCGTGAGTCACATTGTTCTTTAAGATTCCATAAATGCGCCCCGTGCCGGCAACAACTGATCTAAGTTCAATGTTCCTGACGACATTTGAACCCTGTACAGAAATGTCAGGTAATAAGGGTGACTCGTAGACTGTTGCCTGGTTTTGTGGGGGATTCACATTCACGATGTAATTGCCGTCTACAACTCCACCAACAGACCATGAACCGTTTGCAGATGAAGTTGCGGAATAGTACCTTCCAGAACCCCATATGTGAATCTGAGCCCCTTGCACAGGCGTATTGATTCGAGAGTCGATAACAGAACCGCTAATTGTTTTGTTTCCTATAGCCAGTGAGGTTAGAGAAAAGTTTTCAGTTGCGTTGCCTGAAATTACAACTCTTCTTGATTGATATTGATAATCAGAGCTATTTACATGAACCCAATAAGTACCGTTGGGGAGGTTGGAAAATGAATAATTTCCGGAACCATCTGCTGATGTTGAACGTGAAACGCCAGATGTAAAGTCACTCAGATTTACCCACGCTCCGCCGAGCGGAGCACTACCGTTTTGAGAAGTTACCTGTCCAGTTAGTGCGTTAGAGCCGGTAGGTACCGGAGTTAGGTAGATGTCCTTTGTTCTGGTTTGACCGGAAGAAATCACCAAATTTGAATAGCTATTTACAAAGAGATTTTGATACGTTTGTGAATCTGTTTTTGTTGCGCTGATACTGAACGAGCCCGCGTCAAGACCCGAAATTGAATACGTTCCATCATTTGCTGCAAGCGTAGAAAAACTCAGGCCATTAAGTGAGCCCGAAATTCTTGCACCCGGTACTACTGGGTTGTTAGAGGCTTCGGATCGAACGGTTCCAGTTACCGAGGCAGAACCAATTGCCATGGTGACATTAAGCGTATTTCCAGCAGGTGTGACAGACCTGTAAGAGGTTATTTCTGTAGTTCCAATAGTTTTTGACAAATTTAATTGAAAAGTGTTTGCGTTAATTCCATTTAGGAGATATTGGCCCTGACTATCTGTAGTAGAACTACACAGATTTCCAGAACATCCAGATCCTGTGATGGATACGGCAACGCCTGCGATAGGTGCTCCTGAGTTATCACGAACCACACCACCGAGTTGCGAGGTGGGATTTAGGGTTGCAGAGACTGAAGTGACCGCTGTTGAGCCAACTGTAACTTGAAGTGTAGATGAGGCAGAACTATCCGCTGAAAACACTACATTCCATGTGCCGGCGGGTAAATCTTCGATTGTTACATTTTCAGATGTGCCTGGGTTACTGATTGGTGAGACGCTTGAACCGTATGATCCCATTCCAACTGAATTTACTTGGGTACTTAGAGATTGTGTTCCAGCAGGAATTCCAGAAATACTTGCAGTGACCGTATAAACAGGCCTGAGTGTGATGCTTCTGGTTACTGTTTGATTATTTACGTCGATAGTTGATGGTGACCAGTTTACAGTTGTTGGTGCATATGTGTGATGTCCACCTGAAGAAACATAAGCTACTGGGTAGTAGGAGCCATCAGAGAGCCCAGTAAATACTGCAGAAGCAGTGCCACTTCCATCGGTAGTTACCGTTTGAAAAGACCCTCCAACATAGACGTCAACGTTACTGTTAGGAGGGCCAGAGTTTATGCTGACCGTAATTTGGCCAGAACCAGAAGCATATGCAGGCATGACTAGTTGCGGAGAAAGCAACATCGTAAATGCAATGAACATTACAAGCAGCTTAGGTAGAGCTAATCTGCCCGTAAAGAAACCGGCATCAATAGTTCGTGTTTGTGAATTCATTTATCCCCCAAAAGGGGTACAGCCCAATAAACAAAAGGGTTACAGGCCGATTCCCCCAACCTATATTCAGTACAACACATGGTACAAACTAAGTCAACCGGGCGGTAAAGCACTGATTTAGGGTTTGACTGATTTCGTCACCGTGAACTTTGGAGTCCTGCGAACCTCACGGGTTTCTCCCACTAGTTTTCGTAATGCGGGCTTGTAACTCAGGTGACGATTAGCTACGACCCACAGCTCCCCGCCTGGTTTGAGAACTCTTCCAGCCTCGGCAAAAAGCCTGAGGCTCGTGCCCGCATGAACGGCAGCACCGGAATGAAACGGTGGGTTGAACAAAATAAGGTCAGCTGAGCTGTCTTCTTGTGAAGACAGTCCATCATCTCGAACCACGGTGACTCGATCACTGAGGTTGTTTGCCGCCATGGTTGCTTTCGCGGATTCGACAGCGGCGGCCGACTGGTCGCTGGCAATCACTGTCGCTGTTGGTCGAAGCTTTGCTATCTGGGCTGCCAGAACACCTGTGCCACAACCAAAGTCAATGATGCGCATGCCCTGTCGACCCGAGACTCTATCCAACACGGCGAGCAGGTCATAGGTTCCGATGTCGATAGAGATTCCCGCAAAAGCACCGCCCTGAGCACACACCGTCAGATCAACATCCGCGTGGTATTCACTCTTAGGCCATGTAGTGAGGGCATCCAAGGCTGCTTGTTTCTTCGGCCCTCGGGCGCGAAGGACTCGTGACTTTTGTTCGGCAAGACTCGCTTCAACCTGAGTGAAAAACTTCCCCAAGGTCTCATTCATGCTCAGGGTCATGTGTTTGATGCGGCCACCGGCCAACACGAGAACATCGTCAGCGGCGTGGGTCGCAATGAGTGCCGCCCATTGCTCTAATTGCTCCAGCGAGCGCGGTAGACGCAACACAACAATTCGTGAGGAATCAACTAGTTCACTGCTTAGTGGAAGATTCTGAAAGGTCGACGAAGGCGGATAGAAATCAGAAAGTTGCTTCGCGTTATTCATCAGCGCTAGTTCACCTGACCGGGCATCTTGATGAACAAGTACCTCAGCAAACTCTGCCTCCGCTAAGGCGCCTAATGTCAATGCTCCGTGAGTGTCTCCGATGATGGATAGCGGGCCTGCAAGCAGGGTTGGATCAATCTCAACAGCGTGCTGAAGTTCAGTTAACAGGAGACGGTCGGCGGCATCAACGGCAACGAGTTCGGGGGACTCCAGATCAGGCCAACGCCTGAGGGATTCGAAAGGAAATGAACTCACCCTTTGAGACTATTCGGACTTGCCAACCTGCTTGTACAACTTGGAGATAACAAACCAGGAACCATCAACACGAAGCAGGCTGAGATAGTCCTGCATTACTCCGCCAAACATCTCGAGCTGGACTTTTGCGAGTGCAACTTCTGGTGAAATCTGGTCGACGAGGAGGACCTTGTCGCGACGGACATTACCTGAATCTTGTGGTGATGTACGAGCTTCCATTTGTTCGCGATAAATATCGCGAGGACGAATCACGATCTCATCGTTCTCTGACGAGTAGAGGTTGCTGTCTTTGTGAAAGACCTTGTCAAAGAGAGACATGTCTTGCGTGTGCATGAGCTCGAAGTAGTTATCGAGCAATGTTTGTATTCCTGCGTCAGTCATGACGTTGAGACTATTCGAAAAAGACGAATTAAGCCCGATCCTCAAGCTCGCGCTTCATCAGAAACTGAACATCACGATCCAAGTGGTCAATTCTGCTCGAAAGTAAATCAAATCGAGCATTCATTTCGCCCCGGAGAGATCCCAGTTCATTTCTGACAGACCCAATTTCTGCTCTCACAGTTCGGGATATTGACGTAGTTACAAAGCCAAGCATCCCAAAGAGTGCCGTGGCAAAAACACCAATGACAGTCCATACCTGGGGTTCGTTCAAAGTCAACACCTTTCTATTTTCCCCTGGTAAAGAAAGAATGCCAACAATCCCACTGAAGAATGAGCGAACTTCAGTGAAAGAGGATAAACAACTGGTGTGCCTGTGTGGGGGACTAGTTGCGTCCAAAAGGGCGCCACACAACTACATCTGTTCGGCGGCGAGCGCGTGTTCCAGCCCGCAGGCTTTCCACGTCACCTGCAGGTCCTGCGGCGAAGACGCGACGACCTGGCTGGTTGAGCAGAGCGTCAGCGAGGGCGGCTTCGAGTTCTCGGACCCTGGCACGAAGTGCGTCATTTTGATTCTCTAAATCAAGTACTCGGCGGATGCCCTCAAGGGAGAGACCTTCCGCGCTCAGCCTGGCAACTTCACGAAGCTGAGCTACATTTCGCATGGAGTAGCGGCGAGATTGTCCCGCTGTTCGGCCTGGCTGAACCAGGCCGATGCGGTCATACTGCCGAAGAGTCTGCGGGTGCATTCCCGCAAGCTCTGCAGCCATCGAGATAGTAAAGATGGGCTGGTTCTCGTCCATTCTTTTCCTTATCTCTTGAGAGGTGATTGTTAGCGCTTTGCTTCTGCAAGTAAGTCTGCGCGAGGGTTCTCACTTGGCGCAACAGATGCGAACTTTTCGAGGGCTTCTTTAGCAGCGTCGTCGAGGTGGCTCGGGACAGCAATTTGAACAACAGCAAGAAGGTCGCCGGTTCCCTTTGCTGTCTTGATGCCACGACCCTTAACGCGCAGCGAACGTCCGCTCGGGGTGCCCGGAGCAACTTTGAGTTTGACGGTTTCACCCTCAGGCGTGGGAACCTCAATGGTTGCCCCCAACGCTGCCTCCGTGAAGGTAACGGGAACATTCACTTTAATGTTGAGCCCGTCTCGCTCGAAGACAGGGTGCTTCTTCACCTTGACAGTGAGAACAATGTCTCCGGCTTCGCCGCCGTCAGGGCTGGGATAGCCCTTCCCGCGAAGACGGATCTTCTGCCCATCTGCAACACCAGCAGGGATCTTCACCTTGACGGTGCGGCCCTCACTGGTCTGCAAGCTCATGGTGTCGCCATGGAAGGCTTCAAAGAAGTCGATAGTGACAGAGGAGACAATGTCTTGTCCCTTCTGCGGGCCACCGAATCCACGGAAACCGCCGGAGGACTGACCGAATCGGCCACCTCCGCCACCAAACATTCCGCCGAAGATGTCTTCAAAGCCACCTCCTTGTTGGAAGGTGTACTGCTGGCCGCCACGGCCAAACCCACTGAAGGCATCTTCGAAACCACCTTGAGGTCCGCCGGCACTAAAGCGTGCTCCGGAACCCATGGCGCGAATCTGGTCATACTCCGCACGTTGCTCCTTATCAGAGAGCACCGAGTAAGCTTCAGAGATTTCCTTGAACTTTGCTTCTGCCTTGGCGTTTCCCTGATTGGAGTCAGGGTGATATTCGCGAGCGAGCTTGCGATAGACCTTCTTCAGTTCAGCTTCCGAAGCGTCTTTGGAGACGCCGAGGACTTTATAAAAGTCTTTATCGAACCAATCTTGACTGGCCATATGCGCCTCCTTTCTTTACGTCGTTTCGGATACTAGTTTGCAGGAACAGCAACAACAACCTTTGCTGCACGAACCTGCGTGGTGCCGATCATGTACCCGGTCTCCACAACGTCCAACACAGTCTCTGCTGTGACATCTGGTGAAGGCTGCTGCAGAATCGCTTCATGCAGGTTCGGGTCAAAAGGGTCACCAGCTGCACCATAGGCAACGAGACCTAGGCGCTCGGTTGCACCGCGCAGTTTGCCGGCGATGGCGGCGAGGGCAGAGCCCTCCGCCAGGTCGCCGTGCTTTTCTGCACGGTCGATGTCATCGAGAACAGGAAGAAGAATCTTCACGGTGTCTCCGATGATGCGCTCACGCTCAATCTCTCGGTTGGCTTCGGTGCGCTTACGGTAGTTGGCGTATTCAGCGGTTACGCGCTGAAGGTCAGCCAAACGCTCTGCCGCCAGATCACTTTCTGCCTGCTCGAGGAAAGAAAGGTCGGCATCTGTCAGCGAGGTTTCTAGGTCGGCGTCTTCAAAGGAAGCGTCTTCAGTAGGTCCGTCGTAGCCAGGGTCTTCAGCAAAGCCGGCGTTCTCGCCAACCTCACTGGCGTCCCCTGCGGAGGAGCCCCCGTTGAGGGGCTCCTCTACTGGGTTCTCGTTCTGGTCGGACATTCTTACTTAGCGTCTTTCTCAGACGATCCGTCAGCCTCGTCGTCTTCGACAACTTCAGCGTCGACAACATCTTCGTCAGAAGCAGCTTCGCCTTCAGGTGCACTTTCCGCAGATGCTTCTGCCTGGCCTGCAGCGTAGATTGCTTCACCGAGTTTGCCCTGGCTTTCGACGAGCTTGTCGTATGCAGTCTTCACGGCGGCATCGTCATCTCCAGCGAGAGCGGTCTTGAGTGCGTCAACATCGCCCTGAACTTCGTTCTTCACGTCTTCAGGAAGCTTGTCTTCGTTCTCTTTGATCAGCTTCTCGATGGAGTAGACCATCTGCTCAGCACCGTTGCGGGTCTCTGCAGACTCGCGACGTGCCTTGTCTTCAGCTGCGTGCTCTTCAGCTTCGCGCACCATGCGCTCGATGTCTTCCTTGGGAAGAGATGAGCCACCGGTGATGGTCATCGACTGCTCCTTACCGGTGCCCTTGTCCTTAGCGGACACGTGCACGATACCGTTTGCGTCGATGTCAAAGGTGACCTCTACCTGAGGAACTCCGCGAGGTGCTGGTGCGATACCGGTCAGCTCGAAGTTTCCGAGTGACTTGTTGTCACGAGTGAACTCACGCTCACCCTGGAACACCTGAATGGATACCGATGGCTGGTTGTCATCAGCTGTGGTGAAGGTTTCAGATCGCTTGGTGGGGATCGCAGTGTTGCGCTCAATCAACTTGGTCATGATTCCACCCTTGGTCTCGATACCGAGGCTGAGGGGGGTGACGTCGATGAGCAGAACGTCCTTGCGCTCTCCACGCAGAACACCTGCCTGTAGTGCTGCACCAACGGCAACAACTTCGTCAGGGTTCACGGTCTTGTTTGCTTCCTTGCCACCGGTGAGGCTCTTGACCAGTTCTGCTACTGCAGGCATACGGGTTGAACCACCAACGAGGACTACGTGAGCAATGTCGCTGACTTTGACGCCTGCTTCCTTGATGACATCCTCGAATGGTTTCTTGGTGCGAGCGATAAGGTCTTCGGTCATCGACTCGAACTGTGCACGAGTGAGGGTCTCATCGAGGTTGGCTGGGCCGTTCTCAGTCAGAGAGAGGTAGGGCAACTGAATGCTCGTGCTCATGGAGGAGCTGAGCTCCTTCTTGGCCTGCTCAGCAGCTTCCTTCAGACGCTGGAGTGCAATCTTGTCCTTGGACACGTCGACACCAGTGGTCTCCTTGAACTTCTTAATCAGGTGATCCACGATGCGCTGATCCCAGTCGTCACCACCGAGGCGGTTATCACCCGAGGTTGCACGAACCTGAATAGTTGAGAAGTCATCATCCTTACCCACTTCGAGCAGAGAAACGTCGAACGTTCCACCACCAAGGTCGAATACGAGGATGAGCTCGTCTTCCTTACCCTTGTCGAGTCCGTATGCCAACGCGGCAGCGGTGGGCTCGTTGATAATACGCAGAACGTTCAGACCTGCGATCTCACCCGCATCCTTGGTTGCCTGACGCTCAGCATCGTTGAAGTATGCGGGGACGGTGATCACTGCGTCGGTGACGGTGTCACCGAGGTAGGTCTCTGCGTCGCGCTTGAGCTTGCCCAAAATTCGGGCAGAGATTTCTTGTGGGGTGTACTTCTTTTCGTCAATAGATACGGTCCAGTCAGTACCGATGTGACGCTTGACGGAAGCAATAGTGCGGTCCACGTTGGTGACTGCCTGGCGTTTTGCTGGCTCTCCAACGAGTACTTCGCCATCCTTCGTGAAGGCGACTACCGAGGGGGTAGTGCGGAATCCTTCAGCGTTGGCGATAACGGTGGGTTCTCCACCTTCAAGTACGGAAACAACCGAGTTGGTGGTTCCGAGGTCAATGCCTACTGCACGTGACATATGTGTGTTCTCCTTCTTCATTCCAGTGTGAGCTGGAAATTCCTTGTGTTTATGCGGTTTTCACCGAAGCTTGTTCAAGACTTGAGTCGTGATATATCAAGTTTGCCACGGAGAGTGCCCGGCGTCAAGCACTCACAGCAAATCTTGAGCTTTCTCGACTCAAGTTTTTGTTTTGGGAGTGTTTACCCCAGGTTCTTCCTGAAGAGATGCGGGAGGGGTACCCTAAACACATGCCAAGCACCGGTGCTGTTGAACTCAAGATTCCTCGCAAACAAGTCATTTCCTGGGCTTTATGGGACTGGGGCACCTCCGCCTTCAGTGTGCTGATCACCACATTTGTCTTTGCGCGCTACATCGTCTCCAGCTACTTCATCGATCCTGAAATCGTCAAGGCTTATGAAGCAGCAGGCGGCGAAGGTGTTGCCACCGGCCCTGCTCTGGAGAACTTTCAAGCCGCCGAGGCCAACCTCACCAGCTGGGTGGGATGGGCGCTGGCAATCGGTGGAGTTGCGGTGGCGCTTGTTGCTCCAATTGTCGGTCAACGCACCGATGCCGGCGGTAAGCGCAAGCTGTGGCTGGGAATCAACACGGGTATTGTCATTGCGGCAACCTTTGGCATGTTCTTCGTAGAGGGCACCCCGCAATTCTTTGTCCTAGGTATTGTTCTGCTGACCGTAGGTAACGTGTTCTACGAAATGGCGAACGTGAACTACAACGCCATGCTGCTGCAGGTGTCCACACCAAAAACCATGGGTCGTGTCTCGGGCTTCGGCTGGGGAATGGGATATTTCGGTGGCATCTTTGTTCTCCTGATTGCTCTCATTGGTTTCGTGCTCGGGGACCCTCCCTATTGGTTTGGAATCACTACAGAGGCCGGCATGAACATTCGCGCCGTCACGGTATTGGCCGCGGTGTGGGCATTAGTTTTCTCACTTCCGGTTTTGTTCAACGTTCCAGAAAACACGGCAACTACTCCCGGTCACAAAGCGGGAATCATTGAGTCTTACAAAATTCTGTTCCGAAAAATTGCTGATCTGTATAAGAACACTCGTCCCACCTTCTACTTCCTTCTCGCCAGCGCCGTATTCAGAGATGGGCTTGCTGCCGTCTTTGCATTTGGCGGCATCCTGGCAGGAACGGTCTTTGGGCTCAGTTTCACCGAAGTGATTCTCTTTGCCATCGGCGGCAACCTCGTTGCCGGTATTGGTGTTCTTCTCTCCGGTTGGATCGATGACAAGATTGGCTCCAAACGTGTCATCGTGATTGCGCTTGCCGGCTTGGTTATTACAGGTATTGCACTGTTCTTCTTCCACGATGGCGGGGCAACCGCCTTCTGGATCGGCGGTCTGATGCTGACGTTCTTCGTGGGACCCGCACAAGCTTCAGCTCGTGCCTACCTTGGACACCTTGCACCAGAAGGCCAAGAAGGTGAAATCTTTGGTCTCTACGCCACAACAGGTCGTGCGGTGAGCTTCCTTGCTCCCACGCTCTTTGCACTGTTCGTCCTGCTCGGTGGTGCCACCTACTTCGGCATCCTCGGCATCGTGGTTGTGCTCCTAGCTGGACTGTTGCTCATGTTGCCCTTACGAGCAAAGTTCATTCGCTAACGCGAATAAGGAGCTCGCCCATACTGCTCAGGGGCATAGTCAATATCAACCCCGAGCTGCGCTGCCGCCCGGAGGGCAAAGTGGGGATCACGCAGGTGTTCCCGGCCAAGCATGACGGCGTCAGCACGACCTGAAGAAATAATGTCATTTGCTTGTTCAGGAGTGGTAATCATTCCTACGGCACTGGTGGGTAGGTGAGCATGTTCTTTCACATAGTGCGCAAGAGGCACCTGATATCCGGGGCCAACAGGAATGGTGGCACCAGCGACAAGTCCGCCGGTTGAAATATCAACGGTGTCTGCGCCCAAGTCTTTAACCCAGTCCGTGACGATGCTGGTCTCTTCTTCATTCCAACCACCCTCAACCCAGTCAGTTGCTGAGAATCGAACAAACAACACCGTCTCTTCGCCCACTTCTGCGCGCACTGCTCGAACAATTTCGAGCAGCAGTCGCGCACGGTTCTTCAACGGGCCACCGTAGTCATCCGTGCGCTCATTCGTGAGTGGGGAAAGGAATTCGTGAATGAGATATCCGTGTGCAGCATGAATCTCCAGAACCTGAAACCCCGCTTCCACAGCACGGCGAGCTGCTGCAGCAAAATCAGCCACAACCCGCGAGATCTGCTCCGATGTCATCGCTTGAGCTTGGGCGTACCCCTCAAATGCATTAGCTGAGGGACCTAAGGGAATCCAGCCCCCCTCTTCCACGGGTACTGTGCCATCAACCCCGGGATATCCCCAGCCGGGATAGGTGGAACCTTTGCGGCCTGCGTGTGCTAGCTGAATTCCAGGGACAACACCGTTTTCCTTCATGAAGGACACAATCGGCGTAAACGCTGTGACCTGCTCAACATTCCAAATACCTAGGTCGTGGAAAGAAATACGGCCTTCAGGGTTGACTGCCGTTGCTTCAACAATGATCAGCCCGGCGCCTCCGAGAGAAAGCGCTCCGTAGTGAGCGCGGTGGAAGTCTGTGGGTACACCGTCTTTGCCCAGCGCGCTGTACATACACATCGGTGGAACCCATATCCGATTGCGGATAGTGAGATTGCGAAGCGTAATCGGAGTGAACAAAAATGGTGTGGTCATAGCTCCACGCTACTCTTCTACAATCACGACCCCTGTTGCAGCGCAGTGATCAACAGCATGCAGATGACAAACCCGGCAAAGAAATTGATTCCTAAGAACTTCTTCCAGCCTCGGTTAGCCTGCTCACAGTCGGCATCCTTCAAGTTCCTAAATGGCCACACCATCACGACATAGGGAATGGCGGTCGCAGCCGCGACCCAGTAATACCACGAGGGCTGGGAGAAGAAAGCGCCTGAAATAATCAGGACTCCCGCCAGCGCATAACACCCCAGCGCAAACCGAGTCGTATTGGCCGCGCCAAAGACTGTTGCAATAGAGGAGAGCTGTGCTTCGCGATCAGCTTGAATGTCTTGAATAGCACCGAAAGCATGTGAGGCCATACCCCACAAAAAGAATGCATTCAGGATGAGCCACAGTGACGGGGTGAAAGCAACACCAGCCACAATCACGCCATACACGGCTGGGCTCACAAAGTGGGTCGCGCTCGTCATCGAATCCAGAACAGGAATCTCTTTGAAGCGCAAACCTTTAACGGAATATGCCACGACAGCAAACATGCTGATAGCCAGCGTGATGTTCGCTTCGAAGTTCCCAATCGACACAAGATAGATCAGAAAGGGGACGTTCGTGATGACAACAGCCCACAACGTCACCTTGTGAAGGCTGCGATCCAAAACGGCACCCTCAACCCCGCCCTTGCGAGGATTACGCAAGTCTGACTCATAATCAAAGACATCGTTGATGCCATACATCGCAAGGTTGTAAGGGATGAGAAAGAAAATTGTCCCCACGATCAACACAGTGTCAACGCGTCCAGTTGTGAAGAAGTAGGCAGCCGCAAAAGGGAAAGCCGTGTTTACCCAAGAAAGTGGTCGCGAGGAGACGAAGAGTTGTTTGAGGGTGTTCATCTCTTCTTTCCCGTTCCCAACAAAATCCACAGTGCCGGCAAGATCATGACCCCGGCGAGTGTGTAAGCGAAGTCTTCAATAGGAGCAATCCCTATGTAAGCCCCCAACAACGTGCTGGGATCATAGGCGACGAGGCCAACCCCAATAATGACGTTGTCGAAAATCGCAGTCGTGATGAGCATCACAGCCAAGGTGAGACCGAGGACCTTATAGAGCTTGCGTCCAACCTCAACCCCTCTGCGAGCGCTAACCACATAAGCAATCACCATGAACCACAAGGCAATGCCAAGAAAAACGGTGTTGAGCAGAGCGTATGTCACTTTTTCACCACCTTGCTGAAGGCGGAGAAGACGTTCATCGTCATGTAACACAGCAGTGTCAGGAAGAACACTTCTTCAAGAGGGAGCTCCGGAGCAAGCAGGATTCCTGTCATCCATGGTCCTTCACCGCGGAAGAAGACTCCTGCATCGATGCCGACAAGATCCCAGCTGAGGAAGAACACCAACCCGGTGGCCAGCACGACGGTTGCGCGGCGAGCATCGTTCCAAAAGAACAACGTGTGGCGTCTATCCAGCAAAATCATGCCGGTGATGGACACCAGCAATGCTGCGAGATAGAGAAAACCCATGAGTACTAGGCGGTTTTATCTACAGTGGGAAACAGTGGCTCTGGCAGTGGTTCAGTAGAAGTGTCGCCGCGCAAGCGTTTGACCAAGATTTCTGCACTGATCAAACACATCGGCAAACCGATACCAGGAATGGTTGTTCCGCCGGTGTAGTACAGGTCTTGAACTTTCTTGGAGATGTTGCCCGAACGGAAGAACGCGCTCTGGGAAAGGATATGGCTGGGGCCCAGAGCTCCACCCATCCACGAGTTGAGCTCGTTGGCAAAGTCTGCGGGGCCCACCGTTCTCCGAACGACGATGCGCTGTGCCAGATCAGGAATTCCTGCCCAGACAGAGATTTGCTCGATGACCTTATCGGCAACTGCTTCGACCTGCTTGCTACCTTTACCGTCAAGGCCACCCTTGCCAATGGACACATCGGCTGGAATGGGAACAAGGATGAAGAGGTTGGTGTCGCCCTTGGGTGCTACACCGTCGTCGGTTGCACTGGGCTTACACACATAGATGTTGGCTGGGTCGGGAACAGAGGTGGGCTGGTCAAAGATTTTTGCAAAGTCCCCCTCCCAGTCATTGGTGAAGAAAAGTGTGTGGTGTTCCAGTTCGGGAACCTCACCCTTGACACCCAAATAAACCAGAACGGCGCTGGGGCCTGAAACCTTCTTCTCCCAGTAACTTTCTCCATAGGTTTGCAATGCTTCAGGGAGCAGCTGAGTTTCAGTGAAGTGAAGGTCAGCAGCAGAGACAACAATGTCGGCCGGAATTGTCGTCACGCTCTTTGATTTACCTTTGGTGTATTCAACACCAACTGCCTTTGCCTTAGTTTTGTGTCCAGCAGGGTTGACGGTGGTGAGAATCTTGCTCACATTTGCTTCAGTGATGAGGTTCACGCCTTCAGCAAGTGCAATGTCCTTAATGCTCTCAATCACACGGTGGAAACCACCCTGTGCATATAGCACGCCGTCTTCAAGGTCGAGGTAACTCATCAAGTGATACATCGACGGGGTGATGTAGGGGCTGGACCCAAGGAACACGGCAGGGTAGCCAAGCACCTGCTGCAGTCTGGGGTCGCTGACGTGACGAGCAGCAAACTTGTGCAGTGACTCATTCAAGAGCTTGGCGAGTTTGGGGGTGCGGCTCAGAACATCCGAGCGCAGCAGTGGGCTGTACTTCTCAAAGCTGGTGTATAAGAAACGCTTCTTGGCAATCTCGTAGGTGTCTTTGGCGGAGTCGAGGTAGCGCTCCATCGCTGGACGTGAACCTGGCTCAATTTTTTCAAAAAGCTCCAGGTTGTCTTCACGATTATCGAGAACATCGATGGGGCGAGCTGGATACACACCGTCGTCTTCACACAGCACGCGGTAGCCCGGGTTCAACTTTGTGAGAGTGAGCTGTTCCTCACTCGAGGTGCCCATGAGCTTGTAAAAGTGATCGAAGACTTCGGGCATGAGATACCAGGAAGGGCCAGTATCGAAGCGGAAGCCGTCCTTCTCCCAGTTACCAGCACGGCCGCCAACGTTCTTGTGCTTCTCAAGCAGCGTCACCTGATACCCGTCGCGGGCAAGAAGTGCTGCCGAGGCCAGGCCGGCGATACCGCCACCAATGATCACTACGGATTTGGTCATGAGGTTTTTCCTAACAGTGCTGCAATTGCGAGGCGGGCCTTGACGAGTGTCGGCACGCTCACGCGGGTGTGCTTGAGTTCAGAGGCAGGAGTGCGAGCAATCCTGCGGTTGAGTTCAGCAAAAAGATTTTGAGCCAATGCAACAGCCTTGCGACTTGTTGAGGGCAGGAACGGGACGATTGCTCCCGAGATCGCAAGATCAGAATCGATGTCTGCAACCAGGCGATCCTTGTCTTCTTCGCTAAAGGTCGCGATGTTTATCCCAGGGAAATAGCTGCGGCCAAGTGCGTCAACATCGGCGCTAAGGTCGCGCAAGAAGTTCACCTTCTGGAACGCGGCACCGAGTTTTCGTGCCCCCGTGACAAAAGTGTCGTTTTGTTCGTCGGTGATGTCCTGGCCGCGCAGGAAAGCTTTCAAACACATCAAGCCGACAACTTCTGCAGAGCCATAGACATACTTATCGAAGCTTTCCGGGGTGTGGGTGACCCGAGTGATGTCGACCCTCATGGACGTAAAGAAAGGGCGGGTGAGATCAGGTTCGATTCCTGTCCTGCGAGCGGTCAAGGCAAAAGCATGGACCACGAGATTTGTGCTGTAGCCGCGTTGCATGGCCGCTTCAGTTTCTGCTTCGAGGTCGTCGAGGAGGAGACGTATGTCTTTCTCGCTCACTCCCGCATACGCAGCGACGCCGTCGACAATCTCATCGGCTAGGCGAACCAAGCCATAGATGTTCTCAACATCTTGGCGAACCCCTTTGCCTAGCAGCCTGGCTGCAAGACCGAAGGAGGTGGAGTATTCGCGAATAATCATGCTTGCGGTTTGTTCTGCAACACGGTCGTAGAGTGCACTTTGCCTGGTTGGCTGTTCGCTCACGGGCACAGAAGCATCCTGGACGAGCTTGTCGTGGCTCATCGCACACGCTCCACAACTGCCGTGACCAAAGGAGTCAACTGGTCAATGAGTGTCTGAGGAATACCCGCCCCATGAAGTGCAGCGACGGCTTCGTCTGCGTAGTCCGACGCAAGACGTTGCGTATATTGCTTAGCTCCGGTTCGCTCCAAGACCTCACGCACAGTTGCAGCTTCTTCATCAGAGAGAGTGCTGTCGCCGACGAGATGGGAAATGTTTTTCCACTCTGCTGTTTGTGAAGCAAAAGCAATCAGCGCCGTGCGCTTTCCTTCGCGCAGATCTCCCAGAGTTGTTTTTCCAGTAGATGCCTCGTTACCGAAGACTCCCAACAGGTCATCAACGATTTGGTAAGCGATACCAATATTGCGACCGAACTCTCCCAGCGCCGCAATGACTTCATGTGTGGCGCCAGCCAGCAGTGCTCCTGCTTGCAGCGGTGCTTCAAAGGAATACACCGCGGTCTTGAGACGCTCCATATGAACAATTTCTTCGATGCTCGGCATTCCGGAATAGAGCGAGAAATCCACGTCAATGAGTTCGCCAGCTGCCGAATCAAATACAGCGCGGTCAAGCAATTCAACGAGTGCGTCGCGAACCTGCGGGTTTGCACTCGCTCTTTCCATAAGCCGGAACGACCCGGTCAAAGCAAGATCTCCTGCGATGACCGCAACAGACATTCCACGATGCTCTGCTGTGGGAAGCGACAGACCCGCGGTCTGTGCCACATCACGGTAGCTTCCTGAAACGTTGGGAATTCCCCGACGGACGAAGTCCCGGTCGACAACATCATCATGAACAATGAGCGCGGTATGAAGCAATTCGAAGGAGGCGCCCACGTGCGCAGCCGAACGAAGATCAGATCCGCCCAGTGCGGTGTAGGCCGTCATGACCATTTGTGGGCGGAAACGCTTTCCACCTGACGCATTAGAACGTAATGTCTTCCACAACGCTTCATAGGCAGGTGCGAGTGTGGCAGCCCGTTGAGTGGATAGGCTAAAGAAGCGATCGAGAACCTCTTCAACGAGCGCAAGGTGGCGCGTCATCTCGGCTTCTTGGCTGGGAATGCTCACCACTCCAGACTAACTGACCGAACAGGAGCAAAACATGGGTGAACCCCGTGAACTTGTAGTTCTCCTGTCGGAGGATGGAACAGCCATCGGAACAGCCGACAAGGCTGACGTGCACACAGAAGACACTCACCTCCACCTAGCTTTCTCCTGCCACGTCTTCAACCCGGAAGGCAAGATTCTTGTCACTCGTCGCGCACTGGCAAAAAAGACGTGGCCTGGTGTGTGGACTAACTCTTTCTGTGGCCACCCAGGTCCTGGCGAAGATTTCGTTGAAGCCATCCGCCGCAGAGCCCATGAAGAACTGGGGCTGACTCTTGACTCTGTCACAAGTGCACTGCCCGATTTTCGCTATCGCGCCGTCGATGCTTCTGGCATTGTCGAAAATGAAATCTGCCCTGTTTATATTGCCTTTACCGCTGGTGAACCGCATCCCAATCCAGCTGAAGTAGAAGAATACGCCTGGGCAGACCCTCAAGCTCTTCTCGAATCGGTTGAAAAATCAGGGTTTGCTTTCAGCCCTTGGTTGACATTGCAGTTGCCCCGTCTGGCTTCTGCCGGATTTCTGCAGGCGAGTTTCTAATTCAACGCAACACTTTGTGGAACATCAGTGCCGCCACAACTCTTTGGTTTTGGTCTTCTGATATTTCCAAATCTCGGTAAATCGTCAATAGGTGATTTCCCACCGTGTTGGTTTTTATACCGAGCTCTTGCGCAATCGTCTTATTGCTTTTCCCCTGCGCAATGCCTCGAAGTATTTGAAATTGACGCCGGGTAAGTAATTCCAGCTTGGAGGCCTCTTCGTAACCAAAACGGGTGGTGTCATCCTGGCTGGAGATTGGATTAGGGGTGGACACTGTGCTCCTAGTTTTTTGCAACTAGAGACAGTGTAATTACAAATTAGTCAAAATTGTAATTATTTAATACGGCGTTCAACCCCAGCTCTCTGGCCTGCTCCTGAAATTGAACAATCACTTCTTCGTTAAGGAAGTCTGGTAATGGGTAAAAAGCAGCAGACAAAAAGATCATTTGAAGAGAGATCCATTCAGGGGTACCGTATTTTCCTTCCATGATTGTGGGGATAGAGATTTCAATGAGACAGTCTGCGCACGCTTTTGCCAAAACAGATGCATCAATATCCTGTCTGACTATGCCTTTCTCAGAAGCAAGTTTCATTTCTGCAATAAAACTCTCTTGCAAAAGTTGTGTGCTTATACAGGATTTCACTACAGCTTGAATAGCACTTTCTTTTGAAAGCACTGCTTCTATGGCTAATGGGTGGCTGGGCAGTAACTCGATAAGGATGAGCCAAACTGCGCCAGCAAAAAAGGGTGCAGGAATTGGTGCCAATCTTCGAAGCAACTGAAAAAATAAGTCTTCGACATCCGCCCGGATCGCTTCGAGATAAAGCTCATCCTTGTTTGAAAAGTATCGATAAATGCCCTGGCTCGTTATCTGAGCTTCTTTGGCAATCTCAACCAATGACGCAGATTCTTTGCCGGAGTTCGCAAAAACGTGGACAGCCGATTCAACGATGCGACTTCTAGTGAGCTGTGACTTTGTAGTCATCATGAGCCCTAACTTTAGCCCCCGACGGCTCCAGCATCTGTTGCACTGACATCAGTGCGGTGGAAGTTCAAGAATGAACGCGATGCCGTAGGGCCGCGCTGTCCGTGGTAGCGAGACTTGTATTCGGCAGATCCATATGGCTTTTCTGCCGGTGAGGTCAGTTTGAAGAAGCAGAGCTGGCCAATCTTCATTCCAGGCCACAACTTTATGGGAAGAGTCGCCATGTTTGACAGCTCCAAGGTGATGTGACCGGAGAAACCAGGGTCAATAAACCCGGCAGTGGAGTGCGTGACCAGGCCAAGGCGGCCGAGCGAACTTTTACCCTCTAGGCGCGCTGCGATGTCATCGGGCAAAGTAACTTGTTCATAGGTTGCACCGAGAACAAACTCTCCAGGGTGCAGGATGAACGGTTCGCTGGGGTCAACTTCGATCAAACGAGTGAGGTCAGGCTGATCTTCTGCAGGGTCGATGTAGGGATACTTGTGGTTATCAAACAAGCGGAAGTATCGGTCGATTCGAACATCAACGCTCGAAGGCTGAATCATGTCGTCAGCTGAGGGGTCCAAACCAATACGACCAGACTCGAGTTCAGCACGAATATCTCGATCAGAAAGAAGCATGGTTTCAGTCTAGCTGAGGGAAACTCTGGGTTTTGGGCAGGGGCTCGGCCTTGCTAACGCTGTTGTGTTGAGCAGTTAGTGGGCTGATTTCTCAGCAGAGCCATCGAGTTCTTCGATGTCCAATAGCTCACGTTTGTTGGGCTTGATAGCTAAAACAAACATGGCCATTGCCACCAGGGCAACAATAAAAGCGATTCCAAAGCTCACCGCGCTCAAAATCCAATCGCGGGAAACCATCATCACAACGAGGCCTGTAAAGAGCCCTAATACTGCGGACACAACAATGAGCTCGAAGGGCTTGAGTCGGTCACGGAGCGTGGGGGTGGTCATGAGGCAACCTCGTTCTTGAGTGGGGAATCGGTGCGCAGAGAAATACCTGCAATAACTTGGAACACGCCAACCATGGCAGCGTAGGCTCCAAAGAGACCCACCGCATAGACATCGTTGAGTGGAACGGCTGCTTCAATAATGGCTAAGACAGCTGTGAAGGCGCCGATAGTGAGCCATTCTTTAGCAATTGTTCGGTTCTGCTCACGATATCCGGCATACAACTCAAGTGCTGCAGTCAGCGCGGCCCAGATGCTGATAACCAAGATGAGTGTGGGAAGCCCACCGTTGAGGCTGGCTGCAGCAACGGCTGCAGCCACTGCTGTGACAATCGCGTGCGCCCCAAAGAGTTTTTTGTTGAGCCCTTCAAGAGGAACGCTCATGACAGTGAACAGCATCACCGCGGCGAGAAGGAAACCAAAACCAACAAAAACAGCAAGCCCGACTACCGGCGCGTGGTTCCGCGAGAAGGTAATGACCAGAGCGGCGATCAGCGTGGGGATGGCGCGCAGAATCAGTGCATTGCCCAAGCGGGGCGCAGAAGTCTCAGCGATAGCCACGCGTCAATTCTACGGGCGAATTGTGGAAGTCTTTTTCGGCTAAACCTTAGGCATATCGGCAAAGCGCGAGAGGTGACCCTGGAATCCAACCGTGATTGTTGCGGTTGGGCCGTTACGGTGCTTGGCAACAATGAAATCGGCCTCACCTGCACGAGGATTTTCTTTTTCGTATGCACTTTCACGGTGCAGAAGAATCACCATGTCCGCGTCCTGCTCCAACGATCCAGATTCACGCAGGTCGCTAATTGCTGGCTTCTTGTCGGCACGTTGTTCCGGTCCACGGTTGAGCTGCGAAAGCGCAATCACAGGAACCTGGAGCTCTTTAGCCATGAGCTTCAGCGCACGAGAGAATTCCGAAACTTCCTGCTGACGGTTTTCTACCTTCTTGCCGGAGGTCATCAGCTGCAGGTAGTCAATGACAACCATCTTCAAACCAACTTTTTGCTTGAGACGGCGGCATTTCGCACGAATCTCAACCAGAGTGAGGTTGGGGCTGTCGTCGATGTAGAACGGGGCATCATTGATGCGGCCACGCGTGCTGGCAATAGTGGTCCAGTCGCGATTATCAACGGTTCCCTTACGCATGTTTTGCAGTGGAACGGATGCTTCTGCCGAGAGAAGACGCATTGCGATCTCTGACTTACCCATTTCGAGGGAAAAGAAAATTGCGGGGAGGTTGTTCTTAATTGATGCTGCGCGGCAGAAGTCCAGGGCCAGTGTTGATTTACCCAGCGCAGGACGTGCTGCGACGATGATGAGCTGGCCGGGGTGGAAACCGTTGGTCAGCTCGTCAAGATCGGCGAAGCCGGTGGGAACACCGGTCATCTGACCGTCACGACCCTTGGCAGCTTCAATTTCTTCAATGGCTGTGTCCACTGCCTCGGTAAGTGGTACGTAGTCCTCAGCTTCAACTGAACCGGTGACTTGGTAAATCTCAGCCTGGGCGGTGTTGACGAGGTCAACAGCTTCACCTTCTCCGGCATATCCCATCTGAACGATTCGGGTTCCTGCTTCAACGAGACGGCGAAGAAGTGCTCGTTCCGAAACAATGTTGGCGTAATAACCAGCGTTAGCTGCGGTGGGAACGAGTGAAGTGAGTGTGTGCAGGTATTCCGCGCCACCTGCGCGACCGAGTTCGCCGGTCTTTGTCAGCTCGTCTGTGACAGTAATGACATCGGTTGGCTCCCCATGCGAATACAGGGAGAGGATTGCATCAAAAATGACTTCATGCTTAGGAATGTAGAAGTCATTTCCACGAAGTATCTCGACGACGTCTGCAACAGCGTCTTTGCTGAGCAGCATGCCGCCAAGAGCGCTTTGCTCCGCAAGAAGATCATGCGGAGGAGTCCGTTCACCCTGCCAGTTTTCACGAGAGTCGGATGGAGAACCGAGGTGCGCAATCGACATGATCACGGTCCTTCCTGTTGATACTAGAGGGGATAGTTCAGTTGTATCGCTCCCCACCGACACTGGCCTGGAATTGAAGCCTATTAAGGGGTCTCTACCAAGAGTATGAACAGCACAAGAACCAACCAAATAAGCCTGTGGATAACTCTGTGTATGAAACCTGTGAAACGCCGGAGAGTCTGTTCATAAGCTGGGGATAACGCTGTGGGTGAAGGAAAAAGTTTACCCAATAAATCTAATCTGAGCTGGGTTTTTAGTTATACACGGGTGTGAACATTAACTTCCTTCAAGCATGTGTTTAAACTTGGGGAAAATCCATGAGTTTGTGCATAAATATGACCCCACTAGGTCTTGCGTTGTACCCCAAAAAGGAGTACATCATCTGGCGAAATCAATAAAAAAGAGGGCGAAAAGCCACGGCTTTTCGCCCTCTCGGGTTCTAATCAGAAGTTACTTTGCAGCAACAACCTGAATGGTGATGGTTGCAACGATGTCGTCACGCAGACGAACGGTTGCTTCGTGCTCACCAGTGAACTTGATGGGGTTCGCGATTTCGATCTTGCGCTTGTCGATAACGCCAACACCGGCGCTCTCAACTGCAGCAGCAATGTGATCGGTCTTGACCGAACCAAAGAGACGACCGTCACGGCCTACCTTGACAGCAAGCTTGACCTTGTTGCCTTCGATCTTTGCCTTGAGTGCCTGTGCCTCTTCGAGGGTTGCGAGTTCGCGTGCGGTGCGAGCAGCACGAATCTGCTCAACCTGCTTCTCGCCACCACGAGACCATGCAACAGCAAGTCCCTGAGGGATGAGGTAGTTACGTGCGTAACCGTTCTTTACCTCGACAACGTCACCAGCAGAACCAACACCGGAGACTTCATTCGTCAGAATTAACTTAGACATGTGGGGACTCCTTAGCGGCCAGCGCCTGCGTAGGGAAGAAGAGCCATCTCGCGGGCGTTCTTAACTGCCTTGGCGATGAGGCGCTGCTCCTGGACAGAAACACCGGTGATACGGCGAGCGCGGATCTTTCCACGCTCAGAAACGAACTTGCGAAGGGTTGCGACGTCCTTGTAGTCGATCACACCAACGCGGATTGCCTTCGCAGGTGCGAGAGCCTTTGCGCCCTTGCCACCGCGGAGTGGCTTGCGGGCTCCGCCGCTAGCTTTTCCAGCCATGATTACCTAACTTTCGTAAATTTATGTTGATGAGCTCAGCGTGAGCTGAAGCTCAAGGGGTTGTTTAGAACGGCGTATCGTCTGCGGGGATACCGGGGGTGTTCCATGGGTCTGCTGCAGGAGCGGTTGGCGAACCCCAAGGTTCGTCATTGCCTGCAGGGACACCTGGACGACCTGCGGATGCCGCGCGGCTCACAGTTGCCGTGGCGTAGCGAAGCGAAGGACCGATCTCATCTACTTCAAGTTCGATTGTGGTTCGCTTTTCGCCTTCCTTGGTCTCGTATGAGCGCTGCTTGAGTCGACCAGTTGCAATAACGCGAGAACCCTTGGTCAGGCTTCCTGCGACATGCTCGGCAAACTCGCGCCATACGCTGGCACGAAGGAAGAGAGCCTCGCCATCCTTCCACTCGTTTGATGCGCGATCGAAGTTGCGCGGAGTAGAGGCGATGGTGAAGTTGGCGACTGCGAGTCCGTTCTGCGTGTAACGCAGTTCGGGGTCACTCGTGAGGTTACCCACCACGGTGATGACTGTTTCGCCGGCCATGTTACTTACGCGTCCTTCGAAGCCTTGGCGGGAGCAGCGGCCTTGCGGGCAGCCTTCTCGTCAGCGAGCTTTGCCGCAGCGGCAACCATCGCAATGGCTTCCTCTGCACGCAGAACTTTGGTACGCATAACAGCTTCAGAAAGCTTCAGCTGGCGGTCAAGCTCGACAGTTGCGTCGGCGCTTGAAGTGAAGTTGACGACGGCGTAGATGCCCTCGGACTTCTTGTTGATTTCGTAAGCCAAGCGACGCTTGCCCCAGATGTCAACGTTCTCGATGGTTCCACCATCGTTACGAATGACGTTGAGGAACTTGTCAAGGCTGGGAGCTACGGTGCGCTCGTCGATCTCTGGATCGAGGATAACCATCAACTCATACTGATGCATGACTAACCCACCTCCTTCGGACTAAAACGGATACAGACGGTCTGTATCAGGAGGGTTGTGCATGTGCCATCTGAGGAGGCCGGATACTTCCGGCGCACAGACAACTTCCCCAGTCTAGACCGGCTCGAAGCTTTAAGCCAATCGGAGCTGGTCCAACTTCCGCTCAATCTAGCGGTTTGCCCACCACTGGAGAAGGCGTTCGCGAGCGACCTCGGCACCCAAAGGCCCCTCATCTAGTCGCAGGTTGAGCAGATAGTTATAGGCCTCGCCAACCTCACGCCCAGCTGGAATGCCGAGGATTTCCATGATTTCTTCACCGTTGAGGTCGGGACGTATGGCGGCAAGCTCTTCTGCCTCGGACAGTTCAGCGATTCGCTGTTCTAAATCGTCATAGGCAAAGGCGAGGCGATCTGCCTTGCGTTTATTGCGTGTGGTGACATCTGCGCGGGTGAGAATGTGCAGGCGGTCCAACAGATCCCCGGCGTCGCGGGCATATCTGCGCACAGCCGAATCGCTCCAGGCAGCATCTGAATAACCAAAGAAACGCAGGTGCAATTCAATGAGCCTGGCCACATTCTGGGTGGTTTCTTTGTCAAAACGCAGGGCCTTCATGCGCTTGGTTGCCAGCTTGGCACCCACAAGGTCATGGTGGTGGAAGCTCACAGCGCCACCGGGTTCCAACTGTCTGGTGGCTGGCTTGCCGATGTCGTGCAGGAGAGCTGCAAGCCGCAATGTCACATCAGCGGGTTCGCCTGGGTTTCGTTCCTTCTCCAAGTCGATGGCTTGTTCGAGTACCGTCAGGCTGTGCTCATACACATCCTTGTGGTGATGGTGTTCATCCACTTCGAGGCGAAGTGCGGGAATCTCAGGTAGCACAATCGCTGCAATGCCTGTACTGACTAGGAGCTCAATGCCTGCACGAGGGTGATCTGTTTGCAGGAGTTTGCACAGTTCTTCGTTTACACGTTCAGCAGAAATGTTCTCAATGGCACCGGCGAACTCTGTCATTGCCCACTCAGTTTCCTCGTCGGGGTGGAATCCGAGTTGAGAGGCAAACCGTGCTGCGCGCATCATGCGCAGGGGGTCTTCGGTGAACGAAACTTCTGCCGATTTTGGTGCGCGAAGAATCTTCGCTTGGAGGTCCTCCACCCCGCCGGAGGGGTCAACAAGAATGAGCTGGGGTAAACGGACGGCCATCGCGTTGACACGGAAATCTCGCCTAATCAGGTCTTCTTCAAGGCTGTCACCAAAAGCAACCTCTGGTTTACGCGTCTTTCCGTCATATTGATCTGCTCGATAAGTGGTGATTTCCACCTTCTCGCCGGCAATCTGAGCGCCGATGGTGCCAAAGTCGCGGCCGATATCCCACTGTGCTTCGGAGATGGGTTCCACGATGCGCAAAATGTCATCGGGGCGGGCATTCGTCGTGAAGTCGAGGTCATGCACGTCGTGGCCGAGAAAAGCATCGCGGACGGGGCCACCCACTAGCGCCAGCTCATATCCGGCATCGGCAAAGGCTTTCGCCAGGCGTGAAACGCTGGGCGAAGTACTCAAACGAGTAATTGATTCGATTGCTGAGGCGGCGCTGTGCATTTCCCGTCATTCTACGGGGAGCATCGGGCGGTATCCCGGTTGCGACGCCTACAATGGCAGGATGCCCTCTGCAGTGATTTCACGAGACAACCGTGCATCACTGGGTGCACTGTTGGTGCGATGGTGCGGGGCTCTTCTTGTCGCGGCACTCATGGTGACGGGGTTCCAACCTAGTGCCAAGGCATCAAACGAGGTTTCTCTCACGCTAACGCCCTCTGCTGTCAGTGCGGGGCCGGGTGAAACCTTGCTAACAAGTGTCACTGTGACTAACGAGGGTACCGAGGAGATTCCCCCGGGAGAGGTCACGATTACTGCGCCTTCTGGGGTGCTGAACACGCTCTCAGATGTGGATCAGTGGTATTCCTCCAGTGACACTGAACAAACGGGCCGATTCCTGGCTACTTTCGACGTTCCTGCGGTTGCTGCTGGAGCAAAGGTGATAGTCAGTGCGGAGCTTCCTTTGGCCTCTGGTCGCTTTGGTTCATTGTGGGGTCCTCGTGGTCTAGCTGCTGACTATCAGGTTTCCGGCGTCAGCACAGCGAGTGCTCGTTCTTCATTTGTTTGGACGGCAGGAACAGCTCCCTCCCCTGCGGCGATGACCACAATCTTGGCCCTTGTTCCCCCGGCAGATTCCGCCGGAGTGCTCAGCACCCAAAAGCTCGTTGAGCTCACCAGCCCCAGCGGAGTTCTCACACGCCAGCTTCAACTGGCTCAAGGTCGCTCCGTTACCCTCGGAGTCGACCCGCGCATCATCGCCTCGATTGCTGCTGTGGGTGACACGATTCCTGAAAGTGTTCAGTTGTGGCTTAATCAGCTCAAAGCGCTGCCGAACGAATCGTTCCTGCTGCCTTATGCCAACGCAGATATTTCTGCCCAGGCTCAAGCCGGATCACCTACGCTACTGGCGCCAATCACGACAGATATTTCGGCTATTGCTGCTGTGTCGACGTCGAGCGCCACTCCCGCGCCAACCCCCGGTGTTTCAGAGGTCACCTCGGTAGCTTTTGCTCCGCGATTGAGTTCTTTAGCATGGCCTGCTGGCGGCACCGTTTCTGGCTCTGATCTGGGAATTTTCTCAGCAAATGGGTTCTCTCAGGTGATTCTTTCTTCGCAGAACCTTGCAAAGACAGCTTCTACTGGAATTGTTTCTGGAATGCCGGCTGTGGTCACTAACGCAGGGTTGAGTTCAGCGCTGTCTCATGACGACGTTTCACGGGGAGCTTCCTACCTTGCAGCAGCTGCGCTCGACCCCGCAGCTGAGGGTGCTGTGTATGCCGGGCTGCCTCGAAGCTTCTCCATCACGGGCTTGAGTAAAACCGGCCAAATGCTCGATTCTCTCGCGGGGCTGCCGTGGGTAACCTCAGGTTCTGTATCTACTGGATTGGGTTCTGCCACAACGGAACTGACGCTTGTGGACTCCCCCGAGTCTGAGGAACGTGTTGGCGCCGTTCGCACTCTTTTGGGGCAGAATGCTCAGGTTTCGTCGTTTTCGACAATTGCAGAAGATCCCAGCTTGATTACAAGCCCTGCGGCTCGTGATCTAGCTGCCGTGCTATCGGTTTCGTGGTTAGGAGACCCCGAATGGGGTAGCGCAGTCGCTGCCCACACTGCATCGACCGAGAAACTGCTCAACTCGGTGAGTGTGGTCACCAGCAGCACCATCAACATGGTGGGTGGGCAGGCCAATATTCCGATCTCGGTCAACAACGCCTTGACTCAGGCGGTAACCGTTGTCGTCAATGCTGACCCCAACAATGGCCGCCTGTTGGTCAACGGTGAAGAAACCATCACCATTCAGCCTGAATCCCAAGCTAAAGCCCGGATCCCTGTGCAAGCACAGGTGGGAAATGGCAGCGCCATTTTGACTGTCACGTTGCGCTCGATTGAGGGTGTTCCCGTGGGGCAACCCGTTGGAATTCCTGTGAATGTGCGTGCCGACTGGGAAACCTGGGGGCTCACAGCCGTGGGAATTGCTTTCGTGGGTTTGATTACTGCCGGTGTGATTCGCACACTTCGCCGCCGTAAGCAGGGACAATCAGAAGATGTCTAATCCTCAGGCCTCGGTTGGTCGTGCAAGCGTCCTCCTCGGCTCCGGCACGGTTGTCTCTCGTGCGTTGGGATTCTTCAAGGCCATTATTTTGGCCCAAGCTTTGGGCGTTGTTGCCAGTGCTGGAGCCGATGCGTTCGCGGTAGCGAACCAGATGCCCAATAGCATCTATGTGTTGGTTTCAGGCGGTGTGCTCACCGCCACTTTGGTTCCGGCCATCGTGAAATCTGCCAGCCACAGCGATGGTGGTGCCGGCTACGTCAACAAGCTCATGACGATGACCATCCTGGTTTTGCTGGGTGTCACCGCGGTAGCCATGTTCGCTGCGCCGGTACTCATCACGCTCTATGCAACCCAGTGGTCAGCAGACCAGCTTGCGTTGGCAACCGCCTTCGCCTACTGGTGTTTGCCTCAGATTTTCTTCTATGGGCTATACACAATCCTCGGTGAGGTTCTCAATGCTCGCGGCTCCTTTGGGCCCTTCACGTGGGCACCCGCCCTGAACAACGTTGTTGGAATTCTGGGCATCGTCGCTTTCATGCTGTTGTTCGGTGTTGATACCGCTGGCGAGCGCAGTGTTGTGGATTGGACCCCTGCCATGGTTGCGATGTTAGCGGGAAGTGCGACGGCGGGCGTGGCTGCTCAAGCGCTGATTCTGACGGTCTTCTGGAAGAAGAATGGGCTGAGCTTTGCGCCAGATTTTGTCTGGCGCGGTGTTGGCCTTCGAGAAACCGGCAAGATGGTCGGCTGGACCTTTGGTGTTGTGCTGCTGACTCAGCTCAGCATCATTGTTCAAACCAACGTGGTCGCACTTGCTTCAGGCCAAGGAGCGTCAGTGTTCACCATGACCACGGCGTGGCTGATTTTCCTGCTGCCGCACTCGATCATTGCTGTCTCAATGGGCACGGTCTACTTCACACGAATGAGCAAAGACTACGCAGCAGGGAATCGTGAAGGCATGGCTCGTGATGCGTCCACCGCTCTTCGCCAAATTGGTTTGTTTATCTGCTGGGCTGCTGCCGGATTATTGGCTGTGGCTTTTCCCCTGTCACGCATTTTCAGCGAGAACTTTCTTTCCGTAATCAACCTGGGCTGGCTGATCATGGTGCTGGTGCTTGGCCTGCCGGCCTTTAGTGCGGTGTATGTCATGTTCCGCATCTTCCTCGTTCAAGGCAAAGCGCCCTTGATGTTTTGGCTCACAGTGTTGCAGGTCGGTGTCTATGTTGTGCTCATTTTGCTGAGCTCTCAGATTTACGTCACCGTGATTACCTTGGCAGTGTGTACCTCACTGGCCATCTCCGTCATTATTCAAGCCATAGTGACCTGGGTGGTGCTGCGAAAAACTCTTCCTGAGGTTCGTCGAAGTGGCATAGCCAGCACGGCAGTGCGTGGCTACATTGCCGCTGCCATAGCTGGATTCATTGGGTTGATTGTCAGTAACCAGTTCGGGTCGCTGACAGCCACCGGTTTTGCCCAAGAAAGCATCATTAACGCAATCGTGGCCATGGCAGGAATTGGCCTGGTTGTGACCGGAGTCTTCGTGCTCGTGTTGTGGATCATGCGGGTGAAGGAAGTTCACCAATTGTTTGCTCAATTACGGTCTCGCCTGAGCCGATAACCCCGTTTCGGGAATATTCCGACAGTAGACTGAGTTCTACTCATTGCCTTACTTTCGGCTGAAATTGCCGCTTTCTAGGAGTGCCTCGTGCGTCAAGTCATCATTATTGGTTCCGGCCCTGCCGGATACACCGCTGCGATTTATGCTGCACGCGCGAACTTTAAGCCCCTCGTCATTGCCAGCTCCGTCGAAGCAGGCGGTGAACTGATGAACACCACTGAGGTTGAGAACTTCCCCGGCTTCCCTGAGGGAATCATGGGTCCCGACCTGATGATGAAGATGCAGGAGCAGGCTGAAAAATTCGGTGCTGAAGTTCTTCTCGATGATGTTGTCAGTGTTGAACTCTCCGGTGACGTCAAGCGCGTAGTAACCGGTGGCGGTCAGACTTTTGAAGCGCTTTCTGTGATTTTTGCTACCGGATCTGCGTATCGCAAGCTTGGCTTGGAGGGCGAAGACCGCCTCTCCGGTCACGGAGTTTCCTGGTGTGCAACCTGCGACGGCTTCTTCTTCCGCCAGAAGACCGTTGCCATCGTTGGCGGTGGCGACTCCGCTATGGAAGAAGCTAACTTCCTCACCCGTTTTGCTGACAAGGTTTATGTCATTCACCGGTCAGAGACACTGCGCGCCTCCAAGATCATGCAGGATCGTGCACACGCAAACCCCAAGATTGAATTTCTGTGGAACTCGACTATTGATTCCATCAATGGTGAGAACAACCTGACGTCAGTAACTCTCAAAAACACCGTCACTGGTGACCTCAGCGAACTCCCCCTCGACGGGCTCTTCATTGCCATTGGTAATGACCCTCGTACCCAGCTCATTCATGGGCAGCTCGACCTCACACCTGAAGGAACTATTGCCGTCCAGGGTCGAACCTCCAAGACCAACCTGACCGGTGTTTTTGCGGCAGGTGACGTCATTGACCCCACATACCGCCAGGCTGTCACTGCTGCCGCCAGTGGAACTGTCGCAGCGCTAGACGCCGAGCACTACCTCCAATCACTTCCTGTCGAAACCCTCGCACAGGCTGCAAACAACTAAGCAACGTTTGACGACTAAGGAGAAATCATGTCTGCAGCACCCGCAGTAACTGACGCAAGCTTTGACGCAGACGTCCTCAAGAGCACTAAGCCTGTTCTCGTGGACTTCTGGGCAGAATGGTGTGGCCCTTGCCGCGCCGTAGGGCCCATCCTTGACCAGCTTCGTGCTGAGCACGGTGACAAGTTAGAAATCGTCAAGCTCAACGTGGATGAGAACCCACAGACAGCTATGGCCTATCAAATCACCTCAATTCCTGCGATGAAGGTTTTCGTCAACGGTGAGGTTGCAAAGACCATCATTGGAGCTAAGCCCAAGCCTGCTCTTGAGCACGATCTCGCCGACTTTATCGGCTAACTCGCTTCTCATCAGGTGGCCGTCGGGTTTGAGCCCGGCGGCCACCTGCATTTAACCCCAGTTTTTCCCAACTACGATTGTGTGTGTGGCCGAGACTAACGAGACGGGTCAAGAAATCAACCTTGACCCCTGGTTCAATCATTACGCCAGCCGAACCTCCGGTCTGAGCGCCTCTGAAGTGCGCGCGCTTTTCGCTGTTGCCTCACGCCCCGAAGTTGTCTCCTTGGCCGGCGGAATGCCCTATGTTCGGGCGCTTCCTGAGTCGTTAGTCAACGGTGCTCTCGAGAAGGTCATGAGTGAGAACGGCCCGATGGCGATGCAATACGGGTCGGGTCAAGGAATTCCTGCGTTGCGTGAGCAGATCCTTGAAATCATGGCCCTTGAAGGCATTAGTGCCTCTGTTGACGACGTTGTTGTGACCACCGGGAGCCAGCAAGCTCTGGATTTGGTCACCAAGTTGTTTATTGATCCCGGTGACGTGATTCTTGCTGAAGCTCCCAGTTATGTTGGCGCTATCGGTGTTTTTCGCAGTTATCAAGCCGATGTCGTGCACGTCCTCATGGACGAGCACGGCCTTATTCCCGACAAGCTACGTGAGGCAATTTCTGAGGTTAAGGCTTCTGGTCGCACCATCAAGTTCCTCTACACAATCCCGAATTTCCACAACCCTGCTGGTGTGACTCTTTCTGCTGAGCGTCGTCCGGAAATTCTTCAGATTTGTCAGGACAACGGCATTCTCATCTTGGAAGACAACCCCTACGGTTTGCTCTCCTTTGAAGGGGATGTTCCTCCTGCCATTCGTTCCTTGAACGAAGACGGTGTGATCTATTTGGGGTCGTTCTCCAAGACATTGGCTCCCGGTTTCCGCGTGGGGTGGGCTTTAGCTCCCCACGCCATCCGAGAAAAGCTCGTTTTAGCTGCAGAATCAGCAATTTTGTGCCCCAGTTCATTTAGCCAAATGGTGATTAGTGAATATTTGAGCCAAGCAGACTGGAAAGGCCAGATCGAAACATTCCGCGGGGTCTACAAGGAACGTCGCGATGCAATGTTGGATGCACTGAATGAGTATTTGCCAGATTTGAGTTGGAATGTTCCCAACGGTGGGTTTTACATCTGGTGCACACTGCCGGAAAACCTCGATTCCAAGGCGATGTTGCCTCGTGCCGTCTCAGAATTGGTTGCCTACACACCGGGTACCGCATTCTTTGCCGACGGCACAGGTCGACACAACATACGGCTGTCTTTCTGCTATCCCCCACCAGAGAACATCAGAATCGGTATTCGACGTCTTGCCACGGTCATTCGCGGCGAACTTGACCTGCTCGCTGATTTTGCCGGCACGGGTTCTCTCATTGCTTCTCCCGGTGACGATAACGTCATTGCTCCACCACCAGATCTCAGCTAGGAAACGAGGCCACTTTGTCTTCTCTCACCATTGCGGTTCTTTCCGGTGGAATCTCTCACGAGCGTGAAGTATCGTTACGCTCTGGTCGACGTGTTGCCGATGCGCTGATTGCTCGCGGTCACACTGTGACCATCATTGACCCTGATGCTTCTTTGTTTGCCACCCTTGCCTCGCTCAAGCCAGATGTTGTGTGGCCCGCATTACACGGGGCAAGCGGGGAAGACGGTGCGATTCTTGATCTGCTCAGAGCTGCTGGATATGCCTATGTTGGCCCTTCTGCTCAGGCAGCTCGATTGGCCTGGTCAAAGCCGGTTGCTAAAACTCTGGTGTCGCGTGCTGGAGTAGCCACGGCACCTTCTCTGACTATTGCGCGTGAAGCGTTTCGTGAACTTGGTGCTGGTTCAGTTTTGCAGTTAATTGGCTCTGAACTGGGAAATCATGTCGTTGTTAAGCCTGCATCAGGCGGTTCTGCGCAGGGTGTTTCAATTGTGACCAAGGCAGAAGACCTCCCGCGCGCGATGGTGGATGCATTTACGTATCACGACGTTGCCCTGATTGAAAAATACATCTCTGGCACTGAAGTCGCCTTAACCGTCACTGATGGCCCTTCTGGAGCTCAAGCCCTCCCCGCGGTGGAAATAGTTCCACTTGAGGGCGTTTATAGCTTTGAGGCCCGCTATAACGCTGGAGAGACCACGTTCTTTGTCCCTGCTCGCTTGTCAGATCAGGTTTCAGCCGCGATTGCCTCGGCTGCCGTGACAGTGCATGAAACTCTGGGGCTCTCTCAGATTTCGCGCATCGACCTCATCGTGGATGACTCCGGGGTTCCCTGGTTCCTGGAAGCGAACTCCCTGCCCGGACTCACTGAGACGTCTAGTGCCCCGCTTGCAATTGAGGCATCCGGTGTAGACGTGGGCGCACTCTACGAAGCACTCGCCCGCGCAGCTCAAAACTAGTGCCCTAGTTTTGAACGTTTCACGTGGAAACTAGTTGCTACCAAACGGAGTCTCGCCGAGCTCGGTGAGGATTCTGTTGAGGTCGCCGATAGTTGCAAATTCGATGCTGATCAGGCCTTTTTTAGCGCTGAGCTGGATTTTTACACGAGTGTCTAGGCGATCTCCGAGTCGCTCAGCAATCTCATCGAGGTGACCTCGACGTGTTCCCGCTACGGGCTTGGGCTTCTTTGCTGTGGGGGCCTCGCCTGCGAGCGCCTCTGCGGCGCGAACTGAGAGATCCTCATTAACAATCTTGTCGGCGAGGCGCTGCATGGCCTCAGGGTCTGAAACAGACAAAATGGCACGGGCGTGACCGGCACTGAGAACACCGGCAGCCACCCGCTTTTGAACAAGTGGTGGCAGACGTAGCAAACGGATGGTGTTTGAGATCTGTGGACGGGAGCGGCCAATGCGCTCAGCGAGTTGCTCCTGAGTAATTCCGAAGTCAGCCATGAGTTGCTGGTACGCAGAAGCTTCTTCCAATGGGTTGAGTTGTGAGCGGTGCAGGTTCTCCAGCAACGCGTCACGAAGCATGTCTTCGTCCGCGGTCTCACGGATGATGACGGGGATTTGCTCGAGGCCCACTTCTTTCGACGCACGCAGACGTCGCTCACCCATGATGAGTTCGTAATTGTCGGAACCGGGGATACTGCGAACCACAATGGGTTGCAAGATGCCTATTTCACGAATGCTGTGAACCAGTTCAGCAAGGTCTTCAGGGTTGAATACTTTACGGGGTTGTTGTGGGTTGGGAACCACCAGGTTAGGGGAGATGTAAGCCAGGCGTGCGCCGGGAACCTCAACCAAGTCTGACTGTTGATCTGCGGCAACAGGAATGGAGCCTGTTGCTGTTTGGTCGGGGAAAAAGACATCTACCGGACGCTCAGCATTGGGCGCAGTGGGAATGAGCGAACCAATGCCTCGGCCTAAGCCTGTGCGCTTATTCGTTGCCATGTGTGGCCTCCTGTGCTGGGGGACGATGTGAGGGCGGTGCGCCGCGCAGAGCAATCTCGTGGGCGGCTTCAATGTAAGAAATAGAGCCAACAGACATCGTGTCGTAGCTCACGACGGTCTGACTATAGCTGGGAGCTTCAGATACGCGCACGGCACGAGGAATGACAGCCTTAAGCACTTGCTGTGGGAAGTGGGTGCGCACATCCTCTGCCACTTCGTGAGCCAATCTGGTTCTGCTATCAAACATCGTGAGCAAGATTGTGGATACCTGGAGATAGGGGTTGAGGCCCTGATTGATCATCTCTATGGTGTTGAGTAGCTGGGACAGCCCCTCGAGGGCGTAATACTCGCACTGTATAGGAATTAATACTTCGCGCGCGCAGGTAAACGCATTAATGGTGAGCAGGCCTAATGAGGGTGGGCAGTCGATAAACACGTAGTTGTAGTCATTGCCGGGGCGAGCGAAAAGCTGTTCCAACGCGTCACGTAATAAGTATTCACGACGGTCACGACCATACATCTGCAGTTCTGCGCCAGCGAGGTCCAGGTTGGAGGGCGCGCAATATAACTCGCCTTCTTCTGTGCTCTTTTGAATAACTTCTGCGAGTGGTTTTCCCTCGACGAGTACGTCATAAATACTGGGGACTTCACCATGGTGTTCAATTCCCAGCGCAGTCGAAGCATTTCCCTGAGGATCAAGATCAATGACGAGCACTTTGGCACCAAAGCGAGCTAAAGCTGCTGCAATGTTGACCGTGGTTGTGGTTTTACCCACTCCACCCTTTTGGTTGGAGACGGTAAAGACGCGGGGGCGCTGGGGAAGTGGTGGGGGTGTTTGGTCAAGAATTCGACGTCGTGCCGTCAGGTCACTGAGCTCCTTAGCCAACGGCGAATCAACGTCAACGGGGGACGTTGTGCTCGTTTCTTCAGGATGTTTCACGTGAAACCTTTACCTCAGTGGGGTGGAGATTGCGAATCTACTCAACTGTAGCCCGAACCACCCTCGTTACGTCATCGAGGAGCCCCTCGCCCAGTGTCAGGACCTCAACGTTATGCAGCTTGAATGCTTTGATTTGCTTGGCAGCCGCCTCAATTTCGGCCTGAGCACCAGCGCCCTTCATCAACACTAGTTCTCCGCCAGGGCGAACCAGCGGTGCTGTCATGGGGATCAGTTTCTTCAACGCGCTGACAGCCCGTGCTGTGACCTGGTCAAGCAACACGTCGCGGCGGACGTCTTCGGCGCGATCACGAACAACAGTGACGTTGGTGAGACCCAGTTCGGCTACCTGATCATTCAGCCAAGCAGTTCGGCGCTCCATGGGCTCGATGAGAGTAAAGTCCACATCTGGGCGAGCAATAGCAAGAACGAGGCCAGGCAGGCCCGCTCCACTTCCTACGTCGCCGACGCGTCCGCGGAGAAGTGGCGCAACAATGGCGCAGTTGAGGATGTGACGAGTCCACAGCCGAGGAAGCTCGAGTGGGCCAATGAGGCCCAGTTCCTCACCATATTGCGCAAGGTTAGCTGTAAATTGGCGCGCTAAATCAATGTGTTCGCCAAATATTTGAGCCGCTTGAGCTGGCTCCGCTTCAAATTCCGGAGTCACTGTTTCACGTGAAACTATTTGCCGGCAGTGATGACGGTGTGGCGGTCTTTGCCCTCGCCGTCAGAGTGAGACACCAGGCCTCGTTCACTCACAAGATCGTGCACAAGCTTGCGTTCATAAGAGCTCATGGGAGGAAGCGCGGCAGCTGAAGCGCCGTTTTCCAGACGAGCCGCTGCTGCGTCGACAAGTGCTGCGAGTTCCTGTTCGCGGGTTTGGCGTGAGCCACCGACATCCAGGATGAGGCGAGAAAACTGGCCAGTCTTGTTTTGAACGGCAAGACGGGTCAGTTCTTGCAGTGCCGCTACTGTTTCGGGGCGAGAAAGTACTCGAACGTTTCCCTGCTCTGAAGCGGTTACAGAGACATAGGCACGACCATTACGGGCATCGATGTCGAGGTCTCCGTCCAAATCGGCGATATCAAGAAGTTCTTCAATGTAATCAGCGGCGACATCGCCCTCGTTTTCGAGGTCTTTGAGGGTTGGAGCTGCTTTTGCTTCGATTTCAGACACGGTTATTTCTTCTTTCCGGACTTCTTAGCGCGGTTCTTGCTCACGGGCTGTACGCGCTGTGCTGGTTTAGGTTCTTCAATCTCAATAACTTCAGGGGTTCCCTTAGGAAGCTTGCCGCGACGAGCAAGGCGCTCTTCACGATCTTTCGCTGCCTGGCTACCAGGAGTTGGCATGTTGCGAATCACAATGAACTGCTGCCCCATGGTCCAGAAGTTGGACACGAGCCAGTAGAACATCACACCGAGGGGGAACGCGAAACCAGAGAAGGCGAAGACGAGAGGGAGGATGTACAGCAAAATGCGCTGCTGACGGAAGGCGGGGCTTGCTTTGGTCTCCTCAGACATGTTCTTAGAAACGATTTGCAGCTGAGTAATGAACTGAGATGCGGTCATCAGAACAACCATGGACATAGCGATGACCATCACTGTTACTTCTGGAGGAGTCGCGTTCATCGCTTCCATGAACGTTGTGTGCAAGGGAGCGATGCCGAAGAGGCTTGCGTTGTAGAAAGACTGGGCCAGCTCTTCGTTCATGGGCCCCACTCCGGCGGCACCCTTTTTGACGGCGACATCGTTCAAGACGGAGAAAAGACCAAAGAAGATGGGCATCTGCAAGAGAAGCGGAAGACAGGAACTCAGTGGGTTGCTTCCCGTGCGGCGGTATAGCTCCATGGTTTCGCGAGACATCGCTTCGCGAGAGAATTGGTCCTTCTTGCCCTTGTATTTATCCTGAATTTTCTTCAATTCAGGAGCAATCTCAAGCATCTTTCGTTGGCTCTTGATTTGCTTAACGAACACAGGAATCAGCGCGGCGCGAACGACAACTACGAGGCCGACGATAGCCAGAACCCACGTAGCACCTGCATTGGGATCCATGCCAAGGCTGGTGAATAACCAGTGGAAGGAAACCAAGATAAGTTCAATGGCCCACTTAATTGGCCACAGAATCGCGCCGATAATATCCATAGGAGCGTTACGCCCTTCCTTCATTCATCACAACAAAACCGTGTGCTGTGACACGAAAAAACTTGTGCTTTGCGGGCGGAACGTCATCGACGCCACCGAGTGCCCACGGGTTGCACCTTCCTAGCCTACGCAGGGTTAAGCCAGAACCCACAATGAGGCCCCGTTGTTGGAGTGCTTGAAGTCCATAATGTGAACACGTCGGGTAATACCGACAGACGTCTCCATACAGTGGTGAGATGAGTTTTCGATAGGCCAAAGCCAAAACAATCATGAAGTTTCGAGGTAACAAATAAAGAAAACCAAGCAGTTTTTTCACTGAACTTGTTCTCCTAACTTGTGGATAGCTCGAAGTACATCGCTGTGTAATTCTTGCCAGGAAGACTGGGCTGCAGTGGGTAAAGCCCGAATGACGAAATCGGCGCTGTAGTTATCTTTGACTTCCCACGCGATTGCGCGAAGCTGTCTGCGGATTCGATTTCTTGTCGGTGCGTTACCTACAGCCTTAGAAGTCACCATCCCGAAACGAGAAAGACCTCGATCAGACGGGGCTGCATAAGCAACCACCAAAGACGAGGTCTGTTTCGTTCCGCGACGAATGATTCGACGGAAGTCCGTTGGCAAAGCCAATCGGTGTGCCCGGTCGAGCACGGCCGATACTAAGCGGAAAGTTCGGAGCGGCCCTTGCGGCGGCGAGCAGCCAAGATGGCGCGGCCGGCACGGGTACGCATACGCAAACGGAAGCCATGAACCTTCGCACGGCGGCGGTTGTTTGGTTGGAACGTTCTCTTGCTCATAAGTCAATCTCCATGACGGTGATGTCGCGCGCCATATCTGCGCGGCGCAAAACAGTGGGATGCACAAAAGGCATCAACCGATTAAATCTAAAGGTTAGAAGCGTCTGCGTCAAACCAGAGGACATACAAACCCTAGATTATGGATGCTCGGGGGAGAAACATTTCGCAACGACACACTCTTTTTGAAAAACTGGAGTTGCCTTAATCCACAGGTTTTCGATACGGTCGAGAGAGTTATCCCCAGCTTTTCACCCCTGAGGCTCTGGGTCCACGTGAAACACACATACTTCGGTGGATAACTCACATTGA